>JAMDBZ010000063.1 GCA_023488945.1 Deltaproteobacteria bacterium | reverse complement strand
CCGGAACCCGTTGTCGATGACCATCAGCGGGTCAACGACGGTGTTCAGGATATTTTCGAAGTCCAACATTTACAACAACCCCATTCCGGTCCCGATCATCAAGTTTACGACTGCACAGTCGGCTTTTCATTCTTACGCCCCGAAGCGCACAGAAAGAATGAGAAAATGGAGTTGCGGGACACCTGATGGGGTTCACTCCCAAGTTCTTCTCGATCATCCTTCACCGCCCGGCTCGCTTGATCCGGTTACTCGGCACCCGCACGTGTTCTCTCAAGCTTTTTTTCCATTTGCGTGAGCCGTTCTCTCAGGTTCTCCAGGTCGCCGTTCCCGTCTTTCCGGTCCCGTGACCACGCGGGGTCCGTTCTCCACCAATCCATCCCCATCTCCACCGCCTTGTCCACGGAGCAGATGACGAGCCGGATCTGGATCGTCAGAAGCTCGATATCCACAAGCTTCACCTTGATGTCGCCGGCGATCACGACCCCTTTGTCCAGAACGCGCTCCAGGATGTCCGCCAGTGAAGAGCTTGCGAGTGCATGCTGCACGGCCTGTCTCGGAGGCATGGTTCCCATCCTTTAAAGGAGTCTCCCAAGGGGGCCGAGGTCAAGGTTGAGATCTTCTTCCTGCAGGCCAAACTCCTTGCGCAACCGCCCGATCTCTTCGGCCTGACGCATGAGCGTGAGGCCAAGGCGATCGATCTGCTCCTCCGTGAGCGAACCCGATTCCATGCGGCGAATAGCCTGCTTTTCCAGGAGTTCGTGGAGCAGTTTGACGAGGGTCAGCACGAGCTGACCGAGGCCGTTCTTGACATCGTCCGAGTCGAGTTCCAGATGCCGGCGCTGCAGATGGCGCGACGACATGTCCGTTTCGCGAAAGGCGTCCGCAAATTCGGCGAGGGCCGCAGCTTCGATGCCGTTGACCTTATTCACCGTTGCATCTCGACATGCATTTGCGCCTGGCTCCTCGCGCCGAAGCGGAGAATCCCCGTCTCGTGCGCCGTTTCGATGGAGGCCAGCAGGAGACGCAGCCCCAGGTAGATCAGGTCCACGTCGGCGACGGAAATCGTCAGGTCTCCATGAATGACAACCCCTTTGTTAAGCACGCGATCAAGTGTTTCGCAGAGGGAGATGTGCTCCCCTGCGCCGATTTCGCTGTCAGACACGGGATGCTCCCTTGGTCTTGTCGTCGCCGAGGATGCTCCCCGCATAAAGAGCGGAGCGACCGGGATCGCCGGGAATCTTGCGGAGATATTCGGGATTCTTCGAGATCTTGACGAGCCGCTCGGAGACCCGCGGCACGCGAAAGAGCGACTTGTAATTTGGAAAATGCCCGAAAAAGTGCTTAAGCCGGCGGTCGAGAAGCTCCGGCAGCTCCAGTAACAGGAGCATGTGCTCCGTAGACACCGAGTCGATGAGGGGCAAGCCATCGGTCTGCAGGAATGACGGACCCTCTGCTGCCAATATCTTCATCCCTCAAGCTCCCCAGGGTCTTTTCTCATTCATCATCTTTGTCTTGCTCTTCATCCTCGCCGGTAATCACACGGTTCGAGATCGCGTCGAGTCGGTCAAGCAGCTTCTTCTCACGTGCGTCGAACTCCTCCTCTGTAATTCGCCCTTTCTCCAACATCTGGTAGAGCTCGCTCAAATCGGCTTTGATCGTCTCGGATTCGTTGGCGAGTTCTTCCTGTGCAACTTTATCCACTTCACGTGCGACCCAGAGGATTCCACGAAGAGGAGAGAGCAGGATGTCGTCGAGGAGGAACATACCTTACTCCGGACTCCGGTCCATTTTCGTTCACAGACTGAGATCGAGTTCGACGAAGTTGTGGGGCGCCCAGGGCCCGTTGTAATCAAAGGAAAAGTTGTTGTCGAAAAGCTTGGCCGCCTCGAAGATGGCGGTTTCGAACTCCGGCAGGGCTTCCCGCTCCACGAGGCACGCGAGGTTCATCACCTCCTTCTCGTTGCGGGTTGCATTCCGCTTGATTTCGAAGCAACGCGGTGACAGGATTTCCTCAACCTTCTCGGTGTGAACCTCCCGGTCTTCATTGAGGAGACGATCAAACAGGCGGCCGACCTCGATCTTGTCCGCCTGCGTCTGCCCGCGGTAGTTGCCGAGAAAATGGTCCCGGGCGGCCCGCAGTTCGGCGTGGTTGTTCACGAAGTACTCGAAGATGTTCGGAACGTCCCAAACCACCCGCAACCCCATCTCCACCGCGCCGGCGACACGACAGAGTTCACGGGCAAATTCCTCGTGGTTCTTCGCCAGAATCCGGCGAATCGCTTTCGGGCCATCGGCAATGATGCCGAAGGACATCGGAAGAACGGTGCTTTCTTCCATGAGTTTCTTGAGTACTCCCTGGTGAGACGCGAGGTTGCGACGTTCCGGCCGTATTTTTTCGTCGGGGACCTCGCTGACCAAAGCGGCAATGTGACCGTCAGTGATCGCAAAAACTTTGCCGCCGAAAAGCCCGACGGCGCCTTGGGTCTGCACGTCCGGACCGGAGGCGATGGCGTAAAGGTACAACCCCGCCTTTGCAGGTTCTTCCCCGGCCATTTCAGCCCCCCTGATTACGCGGAGTTTCCCCACCCGGCACCTTCTCGAATTCGAACTTCCATCTCGCGGCGCAGGCAATCGCGATCTCGACAAGCCCTTGCACACGAAATGCGGTCGTGTCCGCCCCCCCCGACAGGAGACGAGTCGCGATCTCTTCGGGACTGCACCCGAGATCATGAAGTTTCATAATGGTCCCAAGCACCGCCCGGACCGATGTCGGAGGAGCGCTCTCCATATTGCACCTCCATCTCTATGATCCCTGAAGCTGAGACGACTCGTTTGCGCCGGCCAACGTTGCTCCGTGGATCCTGACGATCCTGAGCTTGCCCTCCTGGGCTTCGATCTCGAGAGTTGCGCCACAGGCAAGGCATTTTATGGGACCGTGATAATCGTCATATGCCTCGTCCAGGTCCACCTTGTGCCCGCAGGAAAGGCAGTTAATTTTCATCTTACAGCCTCCTGTTTTCCGGAGATCTCCCGCGGGATTGCCCGGCCAGCCACAACCGGTACTCTCCTCTCCAATCGCGTTTTGCCTCCTCGGAGCGAATCCGCCCCTGATCGAGCCGTATCAGCGCTGCGCCGGCCGCCGTAAGACACGAACGGAAGCTTTTCGCGTGCCGCATGGTGCGTATGTGCGCACAACCCCGAAGCCTCAACATATCTTCTTGCTCCTAGTACTTGATCTCGAATCCTGCGAGACTCTGGCCGGGTTCTACTTCCGGCTCGCTCCCCGATTCCATCAAGACTTTTCGGTCCCGTTCGCACAGCGCCTCCAGCAACACCTTTTTTTCCGCTCCGATCTCACGGAAGCGTGCGTCAATGTCCTTGATCCGCTGCATGGCGCTCTTCCTCTCCAGCCCTCGCCGCGCTTTCTCCATTTCCAGCGCGCTGATCCTCATGAACGCGCGGTATGGCACGGAGATCTGGTCAACTCTGCCGGAATTCGTGTGGATATCCTTCACGGTGCGTTTCGGAATGGCCATGGAATCACCCCTTTCCCCTGGCTGGGTGGGGATCCTGTTTGCCCGAGGACTTGATCTGGCGTCCGCAGACCTTAAGCATTGCTTCATTGATCTTCTGTGGCATGAGTGATTCCCCGCTGCGGCTGACCTTCGCCGTATCGAGGTTCAGAACGTCCCGGCAAACCCAGTTGAAAACGGGGTCTTCCAGCCGCGCGTGCGCATTCCGGCTGGCGAGGACCTTGGCAATGGCGATCGAGGCTCGGATCGTGGGGCGATGGTTGTTGACGCCGACGCTTCGCAGCTCCCTGACGAGGTCCACGATGGTTTCCGCATCCGCCCTGGAAAGTCCGGACTTCGCCATGGCAATCCCGACCTCCGTCTCACGGTCGTAGTGTTCAAGTTTGATCGTAATCAACCGGTCCATGAGCGCGTCCTGGGTCTTGTGAGTCCCCGCATACTCCTCCGGATTGGAGGTGAAGATGGCGCAGAACTTGGCGTGGACACCCAAATACCCCTCTCCCGATCTGCGGAGCTCGGGCAAGTTGAGGATTTTCTCCGCCAGGACGCTCAAGAGGACGTTGTTGGCCTCCGGTCTTGAGCGGGTGAATTCATCGTAAATGAGGGTGTAGCCCTTTTCGCACGCGGTGGTGAGACGGTTGTCCACCCAGAGGGTGTTCATTTCCTCTTCGGTTTTCAGAACGGAATGGATATAGTTGTCCACCAACTTGCGCTTGCGATATCCCCCATCACGCCCCACCAGGTCGGAGCTGCCAAACTCGTCGTCTCCGTGGATCAGCGCCACCGGTCGACCAAGTTTCGCGGCAACGTGCAAGGCCAATGTCGTCTTGCCTACCCCTGAGGGACCGGAAAAGTGAACGGCGTATCCCACAGAGAGGTACGTCAGCGCGCGCTCGGTCACATCCTCGACGAACGGCGTCGAGACAAAGCCCCCGCTGGGCGAAGGCCGAACGTTGTCGCTCTCCGTCTGGACCCTGACAGGTGTCGCTGATGCGGCGGCAAAATCGCGGTCGCTCATGTCTTAAGGACTCCCTTCCGTTACCTCGAAGCAGTTATTTTTCGGCGACATCCGGCTCGCGCATGGTCATGGCCACAGGATCAGGCGGCCGGGATCACGCACGGTGCTTCTTCCGTCGTTTGCGGGCACTCCGCAGCCCCATCGCCCCCCTGGCGGGTTGTGCAGCCGCCTCTGGGGGTTTGCCCCCTACCTCTTCCGCCTGCAGAACACTACATCCAAGCTTGTCCGCCCCGGTGCGGCGGGACGTGAGTTCCAACGAGCCCATCCCCCCCCACGCGCGGCGGGCGCCCGCGAGGTCGCCGGCGAAGCCCTTGAGCAGTCCGCAGACCTTGTCCTCGATCCCTTTGGCAAAGTCCCGCAGCGCCTTCTTCTGGCGCCTGGACATTTCGGCGTGGGCAGCATGGAAGCCGGCCTGCATCCCCTTCACTTCGCGTTTCCGCTCGGCAGCGTTGCGCCGGAGGTCCTGCATCATCTGCTGGCGGTCCCTGTGGCCGCCCTGAATCTCGCCCACAAGGCGCGTGATATCCTCCGTAACTCTCCCCATGAGCCACTCACCTCCTTACCTGCCGCTTTGGGTTACGCGTATCCCCGCCGGGAAGAACCATCGGGCGGCCCTCCCGGCGGAAATACGCTCTCCAGTGCGCGCCCCTTGCGCTTACGCCGGCGCGGCCGCGCTGGCGGTCAGGCCGATCGCCTCGGCGTACTTCAGGTAGGTCTCCACCGACGCGATCACCACGCGAGCCTCAACGGACAGCAGCTCGATCCCCACCAAAGACACCTTCACCCAGGCATCGATCACGATGCCCTTGTCCAGGATCCGATCCACAACCTCCGCCAGGCTGGAAGAATCCGTCGACTTCTGTACCTTTGCCATGATCGTCCTCCTTCTCTGACCCGATTCTCCGGATTAGGTTGAAAAACCTTCTTACAGCCCTTTTTCGGCAGCGCCACGCTTTGCCGCCCTTTTGAAGATGGCTCGTTCCGCGGTCATCCCCCCCCACGCGCGGCGGGCGCCCGCGAGGTCGCCGGCGAAGCCCTTGAGCAGTCCGCAGACCTTGTCCTCGATCCCTTTGGCAAAGTCCCGCAGCGCCTTCTTCTGGCGCCTGGACATTTCGGCGTGGGCAGCATGGAAGCCGGCCTGCATCCCCTTCACTTCGCGTTTCCGCTCGGCAGCGTTGCGCCGGAGGTCCTGCATCATCTGCTGGCGGTCCCTGTGGCCGCCCTGAATCTCGCCCACAAGGCGCGTGATATCCTCCGTAACTCTCCCCATGAGCCACTCACCTCCTTACCTGCCGCTTTGGGTTACGCGTATCCCCGCCGGGAAGAACCATCGGGCGGCCCTCCCGGCGGAAATACGCTCTCCAGTGCGCGCCCCTTGCGCTTACGCCGGCGCGGCCGCGCTGGCGGTCAGGCCGATCGCCTCGGCGTACTTCAGGTAGGTCTCCACCGACGCGATCACCACGCGAGCCTCAACGGACAGCAGCTCGATCCCCACCAAAGACACCTTCACCCAGGCATCGATCACGATGCCCTTGTCCAGGATCCGATCCACAACCTCCGCCAGGCTGGAAGAATCCGTCGACTTCTGTACCTTTGCCATGATCGTCCTCCTTCTCTGACCCGATTCTCCGGATTAGGTTGAAAAACCTTTCTCAAACAACAGTCATCGCCGCATGCATGCTCGATTTCTCTGCAAGCAAGTTGGATGCCACTTCCCGGAAATTGAGATCCAAAGCATAACTAACCGGGGGATAAGGGAATATCGGTAAAGGATCGAGCCCGTGGAATAAAGTTGCGGTGGGAATTCCATGGAATCGGGTCCTTATATCCACATACGATCCGACCCTCTTCGTCACAATCATGAACGATTGAAGAACGCCAAAAAAAAGCCCCGGTGTGCCTTTCGCCTGCAACCGGGGCTTCATCACAATAACTAAGGATATTCTTTACACTATGAAATCCAAGTCGCTGAAAAAGTAGTGTATTTCAACGAAAGCCGTTTCCGGCGCATCGGACCCGTGGACAATATTTTGCTCCACGCTGCCGGCGAAGTCGGCCCGGATCGTCCCCTCGTCCGCCTTGGCCGGATCGGTGGCGCCCATCAGCGCCCGGTTCCGGGCGATGACGTCCTCCCCCTCCAGGACCATCACGACGATCGGGCCCGACGACATGAACGTCGTGAGCGAATCGAAGAACGGGCGCTGCCGGTGAACGGCATAGAACCCCTCCGCCTGCTCCTTGGTGAGGCGAAGCATCCGCATCGCGACGATCCGGATCCCCTCCTTCTCGAACCGGCGGATGACCTCCCCGATGAGTCCCTTGCGGACTCCGTCGGGCTTGACAATCGAAAGGGTGCGCTCGGCCATCAGTTCATCCGGGCCTTGACTAGGTTGTAGCCGGCCATGAGCGCCTTCCTGTTGAGGTCCTCGGTTCCCTTCGGGACGCGCGACATGACCGCCTTCTCCACCGCCTCGATGCTCACCTTCCCCGTCAGGGCCGTGATGGCTCCGAGGGCGACGATGTTGGCGACGAACGCCTTGCCGATCTCCTCGGAGGCGGTGCGGATGATCGGGAGCTTGACCACCTTGAACAACCCCCGGGGGATCTCGCGGACGAAGTCCTCGTCCACGAGGAGCGTCCCCGTCTGCTTGAGGTCCTTGTAATACTTCGTGCACGATTCCTGCGTGAGGGAGAGCTGGAGGTCGATCGCCTGGGCCTTCGGGAAGTCGATCGCCCGGTCGGAGATGATCACCTCGGACTTGGAGGCGCCCCCCCGGGCCTCGGGACCATACGACTGGCTCTGGACGGCGTTGATCCCCTCGTAGATTGTGGCGGCTTCGGCGAAGATGACTCCCGCGAGGATCAGTCCCTGACCGCCGGAACCGGAGAAACGGATTTCGTAACGTTCGCTCATCGGGTCAGGCCCTCCCCTCTTTCGGCTTCTGCACGCGTTCGCACAGGGCGCGGTACGTCTCGCAGTATTCCGGCGCCTCCTTCTTGAACAGGACGCCGGTCGGGAACTTCCCGGCGGTCTTCTCGGGCGGCAGCTTGTCGAACGCCGTGATCGGCAGGGCGTTGTCCTTCATCCAGAGGAGCATGTCCGTGGGGCTCTTGAACTTGTTCCGCCGGCCGTGGGTCGTCGGGCAGGCGTTGATGATCTCCAGGACCGAGAGGCCCTTGTGCCGGATCGACTCGATGATCAGCTTGTCGAGCGCCGCCGCGTGGTATGCCGTCCCGCGGCCGACCCAGGTCGCCCCCGCGCCTTTCGCCAGCTCGGGGATGTTGAAGGACGGGTCGATGTTCCCGTAGGGCATCGTGGTCGCGAGATGCCCCGACGGGGTCGTCGGGGAGTACTGCCCGCCGGTCATGCCGTAGATGAAGTTGTTGAAGACCAGGACGGTGATGTCGATGTTCCGCCGGCAGGCGTGGATGAAGTGGTTCCCGCCGATCGCGGTGGCGTCGCCGTCGCCGCTGACGACGACCACGTGCTTGTCGGGCTTCGCCATCTTGAGCCCCGTGGCGAAGGCCAGGGCCCGGCCGTGGGTCGTGTGAAGCGTGTTGAAGTCGACGTAGCCGGGAAGCCGCGAGGCGCAGCCGATCCCGGAGACGACCGCGATGTCGTCCTTGGGGAACTTGAGCGCGTCGACCGCGCGCAGGAGCGACTTGAAGACGATGCCGTACGTGCAGCCGGGGCACCAGATGTGAGGAAGCTTGCCTCCCCGGATGTACTGGTCGTAGTCGAAGGCCATCGCTACTTCACCTCCTTGATCTTCTCGAGGATCTGCCCCGGGGTGATCGGGTCGCCGTCGACGCGGTAGATCCCCTCGACCCTGCAGCGCCCCTTGGCGCACCGGTCCACCTCGTAGATGATCTGCCCCAGCGACAGCTCGGGGACGACGATTCCCTTGACCCGCCCCGCCAGGGCGGCCACCTCGTCCTCGGGGAAGGGCCAGATCGTGAGCGGCCGGAGGAGCCCCGCCTTGATCCCGGCGGCGCGCGCCAGCTCGACCGCGTTCTTCCCGGACCGGCCGGAGACGCCGTAGGCGAACACGAGAACCTCGGCGTCCTCCGTCAGGTACTCCTCGTTCCGAATGATGTCCTTCCTGTTCGCCTCGACCTTTCGGAGGAGCCGGAGCTCGTCCGTGTGGATCCGCGGGGAGGCGTTCACCGGGAAGCCGTCCGGGCCGTGGTTCAGCCCCGTGACGTGGTACCGGTACCCCTCGAAGAAGTTCGCCATCGGGGGGACGTCCCCCTTGCTGTCGTCGTAGGGGAGGTACTCCGACGGCGGGCAGGTCGGCCGGGGGCGGTCCTCGACCGGGAGGACGCCCTTGTCGGGGACCTCGATCTTCTCCCGCATGTGGCCGACGATCTCGTCGAAGGCGATGATCACCGGCGTGCGGTACTTCTCGGCCAGATTGAACGCCCGGACGGTCTCCGAGAAGATCTCATGCACGTAGGCGGGGGTCAGGCAGATGGCCGGGTGGTCGCCGTGCGTCCCCCACCGGCACTGCATGATGTCGCTCTGGCCGGGACCCGTGGGGACACCCGTCGAAGGGCCGCCGCGCATCACGTTCACGATGACGCACGGAATCTCCGTCAGCGCGGCAAAGCCGATGTTCTCCTGCTTGAGCGAAAAGCCGGGGCCCGAGGTGGCCGTCAGCGACTTGGCCCCCGCGAGCGACCCGCCGATCACCGCCGCCATCGCGGCGATCTCGTCCTCCATCTGAAGGAACGCCCCCCCGATCGGCGGGAGCCGCCTCGCCATGTACTCCGCCACCTCGGTCGACGGGGTGATCGGGTACCCCGCGAAGAAGGTGCATCCCGCGTAGAGCGCCCCTTCCGCACACGCCTCGTTCCCCTGGAGCAGCTTGACCTTGCCCACCGTTCCTCTCCTTTAGGCTTCGTTGGTGACCGCTATTTCTTCTCGACGAAGATGGCGAAGTCGGGGCACCGCAGCTCGCACGCCATGCAAACCGTGCACTTGTCGATGTCGACCACCTTCACCGTGAACATGTCCATCCCGAGCACCTGCGTCGGGCACAGCTTGACGCAGATCTCGCATCCCTTGCAGTAGCGCGGGATGATGCTGATCTTCACTTTCTGGTTTTCGGTCGCCTCGATCGTCTCCGCCGTTTGCGCCTGCGCGTCTGCCATCGCCTCGATCCCTTCCTTGGTAGGTATTAATGGACTTTCAGTCCCAGCCGCCGCGCCAGGGTCAACCCGAGGTCCGACGGCGCCTCCGAGACCGCGATCCCGGCCGCCTTGAACGCCTCGATCTTCTCCGCCGCCGTCCCCTTGCCGCCGGAGATGATGGCGCCCGCGTGCCCCATCCGCTTCCCCTTCGGAGCGGTCTGTCCCGCGACGAACCCCACGACCGGCTTGCTCATCTTCGTCTTCACGAAGCCCGCCGCCTCCTCCTCGGCCGTCCCCCCGATCTCGCCGATCAGGATGACCGCCTCGGTCCGCGGGTCGGCTTCGAACGCCGCGAGGACGTCGATGAAGTTCGTCCCGTTCACCGGGTCGCCGCCGATGCCGATGCAGGTCGACTGGCCGAGCCCCATGGAGGTCACCTGGTGGACCGCCTCGTAGGTGAGCGTTCCCGAGCGGGAGACGATCCCGATCGTCCCGGGTTTGTGGATGTATCCCGGCATGATCCCGATCTTGCACTCGCCCGGCGTGATGATCCCCGGACAATTGGGGCCGATCAGCCGCGTCTTCTTCCCTTCCGTGAAACGCTTCACCTTGACCATGTCGAGGATGGGGATCCCCTCCGTGATGCAGACGACGACATCGAGGTTCGCATCGAAGGCCTCGCAGATCGCGTCCGCCGAGAAAGCCGGGGGAACGTAGACGACCGACGCGTTGGCGCCGGTCGCCCTGACGGCGCCGGCCACGGTGTTGAACACCGGGACGCCCTCGACCTTCGAGCCGGCTTTCCCCGGCGTCACGCCGCCGACGATCTTCGTGCCGTACTCCAGCATCTGCTTCGTATGGAAGGCCCCGACGGAGCCGGTGATGCCCTGAACGAGAACTTTCGTGTCCTTGTTGACCCAGATGCTCATCTTGTCCCCCCCGTCAGTTCGCCCGGCCGGCGGCGGCCACGACTTTCTGCGCCGCGTCCTTCATGTCGGACGCGGAGATGATGTCGAGCTTCGACGCGGCGAGGATCTCCCTCCCCTTGTCCACGTTGGTCCCCTCGAGCCGGACCACCAGCGGCACCTTGAGACCCAGGGTCTTGGCCGCCGCGACGACCCCCTCGGCGATGACGTCGCACCGCATGATCCCGCCGAAGATGTTGACGAGGATCGCCCTGACCTTCGGGTCGGAGAGGATCAGCCGGAACGCGTTGGTCACCTGCTCCGTGTTCGCGCCGCCGCCCACGTCGAGGAAATTGGCGGGCGACCCGCCCGACATCTTGATCATGTCCATCGTCGCCATGGCGAGACCGGCGCCGTTGACCATGCAGCCGATGTTCCCGTCGAGGCTGATGTAGGAGAGGTCGTACTTGGAGGCTTCCGTCTCGGTGGGATCCTCCTCGTCGAAGTCCCGCATCGCCTGGATGTCCTTGTGGCGGAACAACCCGTTCCCGTCGAAGTTCATCTTGGCGTCGAGAGCGATGATGTCTCCGTCCTCGGTCAGGACGAGCGGGTTGATCTCCGCGAGCGAGCAGTCGGTGTCGACGAACGCGTTATAGAGCCCCGTCATGAACTTGACCGCCTTGCCGGTCAGCTCGGGCGGGATCCCGAGACCGAACGCCAACTTGCGGGCCTGGAACGGCATGAGCCCCACCGCCGGGTCGACGTGCTCCTTGAGGATCTTTTCGGGCGTCCGGGCGGCCACCGTCTCGATCTCCATGCCGCCCTCGGTGGACGCCATCATCACGACCCGCGAGACGGCCCGGTCGATGACCATCCCGAGGTAGAGCTCTTTCCGGATCCGACCCGCCTGCTCGACGAGGACCCGCTTCACCTTCTTCCCCTGGGGCCCCGTCTGGTGGGTCACCAGCTGCATGCCGATGATCCGCTTGGCGTACTCGCGCGCATCGTCCGGGTCCCCGGCGAGCTTGACGCCGCCGCCTTTCCCGCGGCCCCCGGCGTGGATCTGGGCCTTGATGACGACCGGCGTCCCGAACTCCTTGGCGATATCCTCCGCCTCGGCCGGGGTGTCGGCCACCTTCCCGCGGGGCACGGCCACGCCGTACTTCGCCAGGACCGTCTTGGCCTGATACTCGTGGATGTTCATACCCTCTTGGCTCCTCCCGGGTGAATTGTCGATCCGGTCGGGGATCGCCGCGCGCGGCGCGTCTTGCCGAAAAAACGGATGCCGCCCTCCCCCGGGGACGGCACCCGCGCAAAGATCACGTTCCGGTTGAGCTGCGGGCCGAGGCGGGCGCGCCTTTCCCCGCTACCCCACACCGATCACGGCGGCCGCCGGAAGAGCCGTCAGCTCCAACCGGTTTCCATGCGGCGACGTGAAACGCAATCGAGCAATTATATCTCCGCGATCCGGAAACCGGAAACGGCGCGATCAGAAGCCGAGCCGGTCCACCGCCTCGCACAGCTCCTTGACCGCTTCCGCCGACTTCCTGAGGGCGGCCGTCTCGTCGGGCGACAGCTTGAACTTGACGACCTCCTCGACGCCGTTCGCGCCGAGCTTCGCCGGGAGGCCGACGAACAGGCCGTCGCACCCCTCGTACTTGCCCTGCGACAGGACCGCGCACGGCAGGATCATCTTCTTGTCGAGGACGATCGACTCGCACATCTGGACGGAGGCCGACGACGGCGCATAGTAGGCGGAGCCGGTCTTGAGCAGCGCGACGATCTCGCCGCCGCCCTTCCGGGTCCGCTCGACGATCGCGTCGAGCTTCGCCTTCGGGATGAGGTCCTCCACGGGGATCCCGGCGACCGTCGTGTACTTGGTCGAGGGGACCATCGTGTCACCATGCCCGCCGAGGACGAAGGCGGTGACGTCGGTCACGGAGACGCCGAGCTCCATCGCGATGAAGGTCCGGAACCGGGCGGAGTCGAGGATCCCGGCCATTCCCATAACCTTGTTCGCCGGGAGCTTGCTGTGCTTGTGGGCGACGTAGGTCATCGCGTCGAGCGGGTTCGAGACCACGATGATCATCGCGCCGGGGGACCTGGCGATGGACTTGAGGGTGACGTCCTTGACGATGCCGGCGTTCACCTTGAGCAGGTCGTCCCGGCTCATCCCGGGCTTCCGCGGCAGCCCCGAGGTGATGACGATGATGTCGGAACCGGCCGTCTCGTCGTACCCGTTGGTGCCGATGACCTTGGAGTCGTATCCGGAGATCGGACCGGACTGCATGAGATCGAGCGCCTTCCCCTGCGGCATCCCCTCGACGATGTCGACGAGCACGACGTCGCAGAAATCCTTCTCGGCCAACCTCTGGGCGGTCGTCGCCCCGACGTTCCCGGCCCCGATCACGGTGATCTTCTTCCGGCTCATTGGCCTCCTCCTTTGGATGTGTGCGTCTCTTTACGGCGAGAAGCCGGCTACATGTTCGCGATGACGGCGTCCGCAAACTCGGAGCACTTGACCTCTTTCACGTCCCTCACCCCTTCCGCCTTCATGAGTCGCGCGAAGTCGTAAGTGACCGTCTTGCCGGCGATCGACGTCTCGATCCCCTTGGTGATGAGCTGCGCGACCTCGTTCCACCCCATGTGCTCGAACATCATGACGCCGGACAGGATCACCGAGGAGGGGTTGACCTTGTCGAGGTTGGCGTACTTGGGCGCGGTCCCGTGGGTCGCCTCGAAGATCGCGTGGCCGGTGATGTAGTTCACGTTGCCGCCCGGGGCGATCCCGATCCCGCCGACCTGCGCCGCGAGGGCGTCGGAGAGGTAGTCGCCGTTCAGGTTCAGCGTCGCGATGACGTCGAACTCGTCC
>JAMDBZ010000069.1 GCA_023488945.1 Deltaproteobacteria bacterium | reverse complement strand
CATCCTGGGCGACGAGGACCACTTGGGCGACATGGACTTCAAGGTGGCCGGGACCTCGAAGGGGGTCACCGCCATCCAGATGGACATCAAGATCGGCGGCGTGAGCCAGGCGATCATGCTGACGGCCCTTCGCCAGGCCCGCGAGGGGCGGCTCTTCATCCTCGGCAGGATGAACGCGGTGCTCCCCGCGCCGCGCCCGGAGATGTCCCCCTATGCGCCGCGGATCTACGTCATGAACGTCAAGACCGAGAAGATCCGGGAAATCATCGGCCCGGGAGGCAAGGTCATCCGGGGGATCCAGGAGCAGACCGGCGTCAAGATCGACGTCGAGGACGACGGGACGGTCAAGATCGCGGCGGTCGACGCCGAGTCGGCCCGCGCCGCGATCGCCGTCATCGAGGGGATCGTCCAGGAGGCCGAGGTCGGGAAGGTCTACGAGGGGAAAGTGAAGCGGATCATGGACTTCGGCGCCTTCGTGGAGATCTTTCCGGGGACCGAGGGGCTGCTGCACGTCTCCCAGATCTCGAAGCGGCGGATCCGCGCCGTGGCGGACGTCTTCAAGGAAGGGGACGCGGTGACGGTGCGGGTGCTCGAGTCCGACAGGGACGGGAAGATCCGGCTCTCCCACCGGGAGTTCGAAAAGGAAGGCGAGTTCCCCGAGAGCGCGTTCGCTCCGGCCGGCGGCCCGGGCGGTGGGCACCAGGGCGGCGAAGGGCGCGAAAGGGGGGGGCGCGAGGGACGCGGCGAGCCACCCCGCGACAAGGACCGGGGAGAGCGCAGGGGTCGACGTTAGGCGGGTCTGGCGACCATGGCGGTCGAACGAACAGCCCTCGACAACAGCGTCACGGTCCTCTCCGAGCGGGTTCCGCACCTGCGCTCCGTGTCGGTCGGGGTCTGGGTCCCCGTGGGGTCCCGCCAGGACCCCCCCCCGGACGGGGGCATCGCCCACTTCATCGAGCACATGCTCTTCAAGGGGACCTCCCGCCGGTCGGCCCTCGACATCGCCCGGGCGATCGAGTCGGTCGGCGGGTCGATGAACGCCTGCACCGACCGCGAGTACACCTTCTTCTTCGTCAAGGCGCTGGGAAAGGATTTCCCCCTGGCCGTCGATCTTCTCGCAGACGTCTTCCTCGATTCGGTCTTCGATGCGGAGGAGCTCTCCCGCGAGCGCGACGTGATCCTCCAGGAGATCCTGATGGTGGAGGACAACCCCGAGGACTCCCTTGCCGACTTCTTCCACGAGTCGTTCTGGCGGGGGCACCCGCTGGGAGCTCCCGTCCAGGGAACGACGGAGACGGTCTCCGCCTTCACGCGCGACCGCGTCATGGAGTATTTCCGGGACCGGTTCCGCCGGCGGGGCGTCGTCGTCTCGGTCGTCGGGAACCTTCCCCACGCCGACGTCGTGTCCGCCTTTTCCCGGCTTCTCGACGGGGTGTCTCTCGGCAACCCCGCTCCGGCGGAGCCGGCCCCCGAACCGCGCCGCGGCGCAGTCACGCGGCGGCGGCCCCTCGAACAGCTCCACCTGTGCCTCGGGGCGCCGTCCATCCCCCGGGCGAGCGACGACCGGTTCACCGCCCACGTCCTCACCGTCCTCCTGGGGGGAAGCATGAGCAGCCGGCTCTTCCAGGAGGTGCGGGAAAAACGGGGGCTCGCCTACTCGATCGGATCTTCGCTCTCCGCTTACGCGGACGCGGGGATCCTGGCGATCGGCGCCGGCACCTCGCCCGAAAAGGCCCCGGACCTCCTGTCGGTCACCGGCGACGTGGTGGACGCGGTCCGCGAGGGGCGCTTCGACGACTCCGAGGTCGACCTGGCGCGCGAGCTTATCAAGGGAGGGATCCTCCTCTCCCTGGAGAACCCCGAGTACCGGATGACCCGCCTGGCGCTGAACGAGATGTTCCTGGGGCGGGACGAGACGGTCGAGGAGACGATCCGGGGTCTGGAGGCGGTCACCCCGGAGCGGGTCCGCGCGTTCGCCGCGGCGTACCTCCGGAGGGATCGGTTTCTCCTGGCGGCGCTGGGCGAGCTGCCGTCCGGCCGCGACCTCGCGTTTTGACGCCGATGGCCGAGCGCCTCGAGATCCCCGTGCGTTTCGTCCGGGAGGAGCGCGCGGACCTCGTGCCGACATACCAGACCGACGGCGCCTCCGGCGTCGACCTGCGTGCCGACGTCGAGGGGGACCTCGTCATTCCGCCGATGGGGCGGGCGCTCGTCCCGACGGGGGTCGCGGTGGCGATCCCGCGGGGCCTCGAGGGGCAGGTCCGCCCCCGCAGCGGCCTGGCGATCCGGCACGGCGTGACATGCCTCAATTCGCCGGGGACGATCGATTCCGATTACCGGGGGGAGATCCGGGTGGTCCTCGCCAACCTCGGGTCCGAGCCGTTCACCGTGCGGCGGGGCGACCGGATCGCCCAGCTCGTGTTCGCGCCGGTCGTCCGGGCGGATCTTTCCGTCGTCCCGGAGCTGGACCCGACGCCGCGCGGCGAAGGGGGCTTCGGCCACACCGGATAGGTGAATTGGAGCACCAAGGAGGGGAGCCGTGATCGAGCGATACACGCGGCCCGAGATGGCGAAGATCTGGGAGCCTGCGAACCGGTTTCGGATCTGGCTCGACATCGAGATCCTCGCGATGGAGGCGATGGTCAGGAAGGGCTGGATCCCGGAGGACGCCCTCGCGCGGGTCCGGAAGAAGGCCGCCTTCGACGTGAAGCGGATCGACGAGATCGAGAAGAAGGTCAAGCACGACGTCATCGCCTTTCTCACCTCGGTGGCCGAGCACATCGGGGATGACTCCCGGTTCCTCCACGCCGGCATGACGAGCTCCGACGTCCTGGACACCTCCTTCGCGGTCCAGATGCGGCAGGCGCTCGCCCTCATCATCGAGGAGGCGAAAGGGGCATTCGAGGTCCTCAAGCGCCGGGCGTTCGAGCACAAGGACACGGTGATGATCGGGCGCACCCACGGGATCCACGCCGAGCCGGTCACCTTCGGGCTCAAGATGGCCATGTGGGCCGACGAGATGCGCCGGGACATCGCCCGGCTCAAGCGCGCCCGGGACGTGATCTCCATCGGGAAGATCTCGGGCGCCGTCGGGACCTTCGCCAACATCGATCCCTTCGTGGAGGAGTACGTCTGCCGGAAGCTGGGGCTTTCCCCCGCGCCGGTCTCCACGCAGATCGTCCAGCGCGACCGGCATGCCGAGGTCTTCACGACGCTTGCGGTCGTCGGCTCCTCCCTGGAAAAATTCGCCACCGAAATCCGCCACCTCCAGAGGACGGAGGTCATGGAGGCGGAGGAGCACTTCTCGGAGGGGCAGAAAGGATCGTCCGCGATGCCGCACAAGCGGAACCCGGTCCTCTCCGAGAACCTGTGCGGGCTGGCGCGGCTGCTGCGGGGCTACTCCGTGACCGCCCTCGAGAATGTCGCCCTGTGGCACGAGAGGGACATCAGCCACTCTTCCGCGGAGCGGGTGATCGCGCCCGACGCGACGATCGCGCTGCATTTCGCCCTCGTCCGGTTCCGCGAGATGATGGACAAGCTCGTCGTCCATCCCGACCGGATGAAAAGGAACCTCGAGAGCACGCACGGGCTGCTCTACTCCCAGCGGGTCATGCTGGCGCTGGCCGGGAAAGGGCTGTCGCGCGAGCGCGCCTACGAGCTCGTCCAGAAGCCGGCGATGGAGGCCTGGCGCACCGGGAAGGAACTTGCGGCCCTCCTGTGGAAGAACAAAGAGGTCCGGGATCTTCTTCCCCGCGAGGAGTTCGACTCGCTGTTCGACATCCGGTATTCCTTGCGGAACGTCGACGCCATATTCGAGAGGGTGTTCCCGAATCCGAGGAAGGGGGGAGCGGCGTGAAGGCCGCGTCTCGCCCCGTTCGGGGATGGCGTTCCCGCCCCGCGGGAAAGGGAGGCGCCGCTCCGATCGGCCCCGGGTTCCATATTAAAATGAATGGGAATGGATAACCCGGACATGTTCGACAAGTGGCACGAGGAGTGCGGGATCTTCGGCGTCTTCGGGCACCCGGAGGCGGCGAACCTGACCTACCTCGGCCTGTACGCCCTCCAGCACCGGGGCCAGGAGAGCGCGGGGATCGCCTCCTCGGACGGGCAGGTCATCACCTTCCACAAGGAGATGGGGCTCGTCGCCGACATCTTCGACGACCGGACCCTCTCGTGCCTGCCGGGGTCCGCCGCCATCGGGCACGTCCGCTACTCCACGACGGGGAGCTCCGAGCTCAAGAACGCCCAGCCGGTCGTCGTCGACCTCGATCCGGGGTCGATCGCCGTCGCCCACAACGGGAACCTCGTGAACGCCCACGTGCTCCGGAAAGAGCTCGAGGAGAAGGGCTCGATCTTCCAGTCCACGATGGACACCGAGGTGATCGTCCACCTGATCGCCCGCTCCCGGAGGGACCGGGTCGAGGAGCGGATCGTGGAGGCGCTCGCCCAGGTCCGGGGGGCCTACTCGCTCCTCATCCTCCTCTGCGACCGGCTCATCGCCGTGCGCGATCCGCACGGGATCCGGCCGCTCGTCCTCGGGAAAATCAAGGGGGGCGGCTACGTCGCCTGCTCCGAGACGTGCGCGCTCGACCTGATCGAGGGGGAGCTGATCCGGGAGGTCGAGCCGGGGGAGATGGTCGTCGTGGACGCCCGCGGCGTCCGGTCGACGAAGCCCTTCTTCGCGGTCCCCTCGCGGTTCTGCGCCTTCGAGTTCGTCTATTTCTCGCGGCCCGACTCGACGATCGGGGGGGCCTCGGTGTACCAGGTCCGCAAGGCGCTCGGGCGCCGGCTCGCGCGGGAATGCCCGGCGGACGCCGACATCGTCATCCCCGTGCCCGACTCGGGCGTGCCCGCCGCGCTCGGTTACTCCGAGGAGTCGGGGATCCCGTTCGAGATGGGGCTCATCCGGAACCATTACGTGGGGCGGACCTTCATCGAGCCGCAGCAGTCGATCCGCCACTTCGGCGTCAAGATCAAGCTCAACCCGGTGCGCGACGTGGTCGGCGGGAAGCGGGTGGTGGTGGTCGACGACTCCATCGTCCGGGGGACGACGGGGCGCAAGATCATCAAGATGGTGCGGGATGCCGGGGCGCGGGAAGTCCACGTCCGGATCAGCTCGCCGCCGACCCGGTTCCCCTGCTTTTACGGGATCGACACGCCGCTGCGAAGGGATCTCATCGCGGCGACGCACACGCTCGAGGAGATCAACACGTACCTGACGTCCGACAGCGTCGGCTACCTGAGCCGGGAGGGCTTGCACGCCTGCATGCCGCGCGGCGTCGAGGTGGGGTTCTGCGACGCCTGCTGGAGCGGGGAGTACCCGATCCCGCTGGAAGCGCCGGAGGCCGGGGAAGAGCAGTTGCCGCTGTTCCGCGGTTCCGTTAGGATTTAGCCCGCATGTCCCACCAGGGTTCGTCGCGAGGCGGTGGAGACGGGCGTGGATACAAGGCGCGCGACCGAGGGCCCCGGAGGCGTAGTTGACAGTACGCCGAGGAGCCCGACCGAGCGCAACGCAGGAGGCATGCCCGGATCCGCCGCCGCAGCAGAGGTCATGGCAACTGGTGAGAAATGCGGGTTAGTTCCGACATCCGCGACGACGATCGGGGAGGAGCCATGGCCGGGGACCGGGAACGACTGCTCGCGATCCTGAAGGAGAGGAGCTACCAAAAGAAGCGCGTGATCCTCTCGTCGGGGCGGGAATCGGACTTCTATATCGACTGCCGCCAGGCGACGCTCGACGCGGAAGGGGCGGTCCTCACGGGGCGCCTCTTCTGCGGGATGCTCGAGCGGGGGGAGTACCCCGAGACGGTCGGCGGGATCACCTTGGGGGCCGACCCCATCGTCACGGCGATCTCGGTCACGAGCTTCCTCCGCGGCCGGCCGATCCCCGCCTTCATCATCCGCAAGGAGCCGAAGAAGCACGGGACCGCCCAGTGGATCGAGGGGACCTGGAACCTCCGTCCCGGGATGCGCGCGGCCATCGTCGAGGACGTGGTGACCACAGGCGCTTCGACGCTCAAGGCGATCGAGCGGGCGCAACTGGGCGGGCTCGTCGTGTCGCGCGTCCTGGTCCTGGTGGACCGGAACGAGGGAGGGGCGGAGGCGCTGGCCGGGAGGGGGTACCGGCTCGAGCCGATGTTCGTCCGGGAGGAGATCGAAAATGCGTGACGGCGTGATCCGCGCGGGGCGGGCCGCGGCCCCGGCGCTCCTGGGCCTGCTCCTCCTGCTCCCGGCGTGCGGGACCCGCATCTCGGCCCTCTACGAAAAGGTGCTCGGCTCGCCCGACTACTCGCGGGTCACCGAGTCGATGACCCGGACCCGCGAGGTCCGCGACGGGATCGACACGCGGTTCATCATCTCGGCGACCTGGCTCTCGCCGGCGTGGGTCCGCGCCTTCTCGGAGGAGTACGCCCGGATCTACTACCTCGACGCGGAACGCAGCGAGCAGGTGGTCTCCCGCTGGCGGCAGGAGTCCGATCAATACGTCCGGTTCTTCGTGGCCCTCTTCATGCCCGACGAGAGGGCGAACGACCTGGACAAGCCTGATACCCTCTGGAGCCTGCGCCTGGTGGGAGCGGACGAGAAGGATTACCAGCCGGTTTCCATCCGCAGGTCGGGGCTGCGGCCGGAGGAGATCGCACACTTCTTCCCGTACGCGAGGACATGGTTCCGCGCGTACGAGGTCGCCTTCCCGAAGGAGGCGGTGGCCGCCGTCCCTAAGCCGGGATCTCCCCGCCTCAAGCTCGTCCTGTCGGGGGTGCAGGGGCGGGCCGTCCTGGCGTGGGACTGACGGGCCCGGTCACGAGAACCACGGCCTCCGGACGACCGTGTCCTTCCGGCCGTGCTCGTCGTCCAGGTAAGGGTAGTCGATCGTCGTGTGGAGCCCGCGGCTCTCGCGGCGCTGCATCGCGCACCGGACGATGAGCTCCGCCGTCGTGCAGATGTTCCGCAGCTCGAGCAGGTCCCCCGTCACCTTGAAATTCCAGTAATACTCGGCGATCTCCTTCTTGAGCAGCTCGATCCGGTCGAGGGCGCGGGAGAGCCGCTTGTTCGACCGGACGATCCCGACATAGTTCCACATCATCCGCCGGATCTCGTCCCAGTTGTGGGAGACGACGACCGCCTCGTCGGAGTCCTGCGCGGCCCCGGCGTCCCACGAGGGGATCGCGACCTCCGGCCTCTTCGCTCCGGCGTACGTCCCGGATGCGTGCCGGCAGGCGCGCTCCGAGAAGACGAGCGCCTCGAGGAGGGAGTTCGACGCGAGCCGGTTGGCGCCGTGGAGCCCCGTGCAGGCGCACTCGCCGATCGCGTAGAGCCGCCGGATGTCCGATTCGCCGTTCCCGTCCGTCCGCACGCCGCCGCACAGGTAGTGGGCCGCGGGGACGACCGGGAGCGGCTCCTTCGTCATGTCGATCCCGAAGGAGAGACAGGTCTGGTGGATGTTGGGGAACCGCTTCCGGATGAAGGCGGCGCCCTTGTGCGAGATGTCGAGATAGACGCAGTCTTCCCCCGACCGCTTGAGCTCCGCGTCGATGGCGCGCGCGACGATGTCCCGCGGCGCGAGCTCCCCCATCTCGTGGACCCCCTCCATGAAGCGCTTCCCGGCCCGGTTGACCAGGACGGCCCCCTCGCCGCGGACCGCCTCCGAAATCAGGAACGACTTGGCGTGGGGGTGGTAGAGGCAGGTCGGATGGAACTGGACGAACTCCATGTTGGCGATCGTCGCCCCCGCGCGGTACGCGATCGCGATCCCGTCCCCCGTGGCGATGTCGGGGTTGCTCGTGTAAAGGTAGACCTTTCCCGCCCCTCCCGTCGCCAGCATCGTGGCGCTCGCGACGAAGGTGTGGACGGCGCCCGTCGCCCGGTCGAGGACGTAGGCGCCGAGCGCCTCGTCCGCCCGCTCGGGGCCGAAGGAGGCGAGTTTCTTCAGCGTGATGAGGTTGACCGCGGCGTGGTGCTCGAAGATCCGGATCCGCCGGTTCTCGCGGGCCCGGGCGAGGAGGACCTGCTCGACCTCGCGGCCCGTCAGGTCCTTGGCGTGGAAGATCCGGCGCCGGGAGTGCCCGCCCTCGCGGCCGAGGTCGTACTCCTCCTTCCCCTCGCGCCGGGTGAACCGGACGCCCCAATCGATCAGCTCCTTGATCCGCGCGGGGGCGTCGCGCACCACCGTGTCGACGACGTCGGGGTGGCAGAGCCCCGCCCCGGCCCGGTGCGTGTCCTCGATGTGCGACTCGAAGGAGTCCTCCCCGCTCCAGACGGTGGCGATCCCTCCTTGGGCGTAGTTGGTGCTGGATTCGGAGGCTTCCTTCTTCGTGATGATGGTGACCGTCCCTTTCCGGGCCGCCTTGAGCGCGAAACTCAGGCCCGCGATGCCGCTCCCGATCACGAGGAAATCCGATACCCGCTCCACCCGAGGCCTCCCCCCGACGCCCTTTCGATTGACAGGGGGGCGCCGGGTCCGTTAAATTTAGGTTTATGATTTATTTCCGCATATTTATAATCACATTCCTCATTGCTTGTCCAAGCATTCTTCGCGCCGACATCTACCGGGTCGTCACGGATGACAACGTCATCCACTTCTCGAACGACCCGACCGACCCGCGCGCGGAGCTCTATCTCAGGGAAGGACCGCAGGCACCGCCTCCCGCCGCGGGAGGCGTTGCCGGGAGCCTGGCCGGCTGGATGATGGAGTACGCCGAGAAATATTCCCGCGCCCAGCGGCTCTCGCCCGCTCTCGTCAAGGCGGTCATCCGGGCGGAGTCGAACGGGAACCGGCACGCCGTTTCGCGGAAAGGGGCGCAGGGGGCGATGCAGCTTATGCCTTTCACCTCGAAGCGGCTCAAGGTGACCAACCCCTTCGACCCGATCGAGAACATCGAGGGCGGCGTCAAGTACCTCAAGGAGCTGCTGGGCGCCTTCCGCGGCAACGTCGTCCACGCCGTGGCGGCCTACAACGCCGGCCCCGCCGCCGTCCGGAGATACGGCGGCGTCCCCCCCTACCAGGAGACCCAAGTTTACGTCAAAAGGGTGATGGGCTACTATCGCCAGTACCTTGTGCCGCATGAATAGACGGTCGCGGCTCACCCCGCCGAACCTCCTCACGCTCGTCCGGATTCTGGTCGTCCCCGTCGTGGTGGTCCTCCTCTACGCGCCGCCGGGCCGGGAGATTTCGCACGCGCGGTCGCTCGCCGCCTTCGCGATCTTCGTTCTCGCCTCCGTCACCGACCTCTTCGACGGCTACATCGCCCGGCGGTACAAGATGGTGACGGCGCTGGGGAAGCTCCTCGATCCCCTCGCCGACAAGCTCCTGGTCTGCGCGGCCATCGTGATGCTCGTCCCCGCGGGGCGGGTGCCGGCGTGGATGGTGGCGATCATCGTGGCGCGCGAGATCGGCGTGACGGCCCTCCGGGGCGCCGCCTCCACGGAGGGACTCGTCATCGCCGCCTCGCGCCTCGGCAAGGCGAAGACGCTCTTCCTCACGATCGGCGTCGCGGCGCTGATCCTTCATTACCCCTTCTGGGGGCTGGAGGGATTCCTCGGTCCCCGTTACGTCCACTGGGTGGGAATGGGGTTCCTCTCCGTGGGCGTGGTGCTCACCGCCTGGTCGGGGCTCGACTACTTCTTCCGGTTCGTGGGCGAGATCTTCAAGAATTGAAAAGGCGGGGCACCCTGCGGCCCCGCCTTTTCTCCCTCCCGGTTTCCTCCCGCGCTACTGGACCACTCCGCCCACCACCGCCGGGGGGTCGGTGACGGTCGGCTCGGCCCCGATGGCCGGATCGACTCCGTCACCGGAAACGAAATGAGAAGTTGGCTTCACGAGCAAATTGAGGGACTGGATGCGGACACCCTTCGAAACTTGTTCTCGGCCCTCCAGAGGCTTCTGAAGAGAGGGGGGCGAGTCGTCGGAGGCCCCGCGTGGCGACCGGTAGGCATCAAGTGGATTTTGCTGTGGGAAGTCTGTAATATCGAGAGAAGATCCCAGGGAATCCGAAAAGAGGTGAGTGAATGAAATCCGCTGCGAAGAGGATCGCGCCAGATGATTACATCCTCTCCGTTCTGTCCCCGGAGGACCGCCTGGAGGCGGCCTTCAAGATCGCCGGAGAAGCGTTCAAGAAAACGATGTTGACGACCAAGGACGTGGAGAGGGCGGTCAAGATCGTCCGGAGAAGGGCGTACGAAAAGAAAAAGTAGTCTCGTTCTCGACACCGGAGTTCTGGTATCCGCCTTTGCCTTCGGTGGCACCCCGAGGGCCGCGGTGATCAAGGCTTTTTCCGAATCCGAAATCTGCGTTTCCCCCGATTTGCTTCAAGAGTACCGCGATGTTCCCTCCCGCCTCCTCGCACTCAGGAAGCTCAGTGCAGACCAATTCAATGCGCTGATCGCCGGCATCGCCGCGGTCGTCGCCGCCGCGAGAGTGGTTTATCCGAAGCAGCGGATAAGAGCGTGCCGAGACCCGGAGGATGACATGGTGCTGGAATGCTGTCTCGCTGCCGGGGCCGACTATATCGTCACGGGTGATCGAGATCTTCTATCTGCCAAGGACTTCGCGGCTGGACTGAGAATCCTGACACCGAAAAGGTACGTAGATCTGCGCTCTTTTCCGTAGGCACCGGTACCCGATAGCGCCTTCTCTGCCCGACCGTTGGGCAAGAGGGCACGAAGTCCCTCCAATCCAATCGTCTCGGCGTCGTACTGGGCTGCGGAATCAAGATTTCGCTTTCCGAACGCCGCCGCGTCCGAAAAGACATTGGAGGGCGAATTGCACGGTGGGGCTCCAGTGGGCTGGTGAAAGGTTGCCGGTTCCCAACGACCGCGCGGCTGGTCCGCGGTGCCACGTTGGTGCCATGGATTTCCGGGTTCCGGGAACGTTGATCTTGACAGTCGCCCCCCGCATTTCGGATACTTATTGACTGCGCGGGCGTAACTCAGCGGTAGAGTGCAACCTTGCCAAGGTTGAAGTCGCGGGTTCAAATCCCGTCGCCCGCTCCATCTGAAAGTGGTCGAACCGGCGCTCACCCCCCCTTGCGCAACATGGGGGTTCTTGGGCGCCGGTTCCCTCTCCAGCAACGGAAGGCACCGGAACGCAGTCTTCGCCTTCAGGTACCGGAACCCATCCTCGGTCTCGGCAGGTTCGGCGACGATCCTCCCCAGCAGCTTTCGCAGGAGCAGCGCGGACTTTTCCACCCTCTGCTCCAGCACCTTCTGGATGTTAGACACCCTCTCCGCAACCCACTGCGTATTCCGGTGATTCCGGCCACCCATTCCGTTGGAACCCGGCCGCCTGATCCGGCGGATGGCGGCCGCCTTCCGGAGCGAAGCGACGCTGGCGTTTATGGTTTTCGCATGATGGCCGGGATCAAGTCAACCTGGCGGCCTTTTTTCGCATGGACTCTCCCTTCATCTTGATCTTGTGTGCGTTGTGAACGAGGCGGTCGAGGATCGCGTCGGCGAGGGTACCATCGCCGATCATCTCGTGCCATTTCTCGACCGGGAGCTGACTGGTGATCAGCGTGGAGCGGTTGATGTGGCGGTCGTCCATGATCTCCAGCAGGTCGCGGCGCTGCTCGTCGTCCAGAGGAGCGAGCCCCCAGTCGTCGATGACGAGCAGGTCGGCCTTGGCGACCGCGGCGAGGAACTTCAGGTGCCGCCCCTCGCCCTTGACCTGCAAGATCTCGGCAAACAGGCGGGACGCCCGCCGGTAGATGACGTTGAAGCCGTCGCGGCACGCCTTCTGCCCGAGGGCGCAGGCGAGATAGGTCTTTCCGGTTCCCGTGGGGCCGACGATCAGGACATTGTCGTGGTGGCGGATCCAGTCGCAGCCGGCAAGGCGCAGCATGAGGGCCTTGTCCAGCCCACGGGGGGACCGATAGTCGATGTCTTCGACGCAGGCGCTCTGTTGGAACTTGGCGTTGCGCATCCGGATCTTCAAGTGCCAGCTCTCCCGTTCCGTCACCTCGCGGTCGATCATCAGGGCCAGGCGGTCCGTGAACGAGAGGCTATCGGCCTCGGGTTGTTCCATCTGTTCCTTGAACGCCTTGGCCATTCCGCGGAGCCTTAAGTGGTGCAGCTTCTCCAGCGTGGGGTGGGTCAGCATCGTGTAGCTCCCTTCGTCGTGTCAGTGGTAATAACCCGGCCCCCGGATGTTGTCGTGAACGATCGGCGGGAGTGCGGGGGCATTCTTGCTCGCGTCGAGCCGGTCCGCGCCGGTCTTGAGGATGTTCGCCACGCCCTTGTAGGAGTAGAGCCTGTACTTCGACGCCCGTTTGCACGCGGCCTCCAGTCGATCCGCGCCGTAGAGCTTGAACAGCCGCATGATCCCCAGGGCGGCGCGGAACCCCTGCTCGGGGTGGGTCCGGTGTTCCATGATCGCGGCGACGTGCGCTTCCGTCTGCGGCCCGACCGTGGCCGCCCAGCGCCGGATGCGCTCCGGCGTCCACTCGGCGTACCGACGGTGCGAAGACGGCATGTGCTCCTTGACCGTGGTGTGCTTGCCCTTCAAGGAACTTCGGGCGTGGGAGGCGATGCGGTTGCCCTTGAACAGGACCTCCACGGTCGCGGAGGTCGCCCGGATATCGACCTGCTTCTTCACCAGGGCGTACGGGACGCTGTAGTAGTGCCCGTCGACATCGACGTGGTAGTCGATTCCCACGCGGGCGTACGACCACTCCTCGAAGACGTACGGGGACACCGGCAGCGGAAGAAGCGCCGGTCGGTCGACGGTCTCGAACATCGAGCGGCGGCTGCCGGGGAGTTTCTGGAACCGGCGCTCGTTGAGCCGGGTCAGCAGCCCCCGGATCGCCTCGTTGAGTTCGGTCAGACTGGTGAAGGTGCGATTCCGAAGCGCCGCCAGGATCCACTCGCGGATCCGCACGAAGTGGCCCAAGGTCCTGATCGTGATCCGGGGAGACTCGGGCTTTTGCCGGGACGAGATCATGACCTTTTGCGAGAACAACGGGGTCGATTACGTGTTGGGCCTGGCCAAGAACACCCGGCTGGTCCGGGCCATCGGAGGGGAACTGAACGAGGCCCGGCGGCAGTTCGAGCAGACGGGAGCGGCGGCCCGTCTCTTCACGGAGTTTTTCTACCGGACGAAGAAGACGTGGTCGAGATCCCGGCGGGTGGTCGCCAAGGCGGAACACCTGTCCAAGGGAACCAATCCCCGGTTCGTGGTCACCTCCCTTCCAGCCGAGGCGATGGAGGCAAGGTCCTTGTACGAAGACTTCTACTGCGCCCGCGGCGAGATGGAGAACCGGATCAAGGAGCAACAGCTGGCCCTGTTTGCCGACCGGACGAGCACGGCCTATCTGCGGTCGAACCAGCTGCGGTTGTACCTGTCGTCGTTCGCCTATTGTTTGATGCAGGCGTTGCGGCGGCTGGGGTTGGCCGGCACCGAGATGGCCAAGGCGCAGTGCGGAACGATCCGGCTCAGGCTCCTCAAGATCGGAGCGCAGATCCGGATCACGGTGCGAAAGGTCTGGCTTCACCTCTCGACCGGACATCCCGGGGCCGCCCTCTTCGGGGCGGTGTATCAGAACATTCAGGTCGCCGTGCTTCGCTGTTGAAGCGACTGACACCGACGATCCTCTTCAAACGCTCCTTCCATCCCGACTGCCCCGGAGAACGCCGAAGGTGTCGTTGAAAAACGGCCCGCCGAGGCAAGAATCGCCGACGGATCGGCAAACCGCTCTGTCGGGCCAGCTCGTTTACAGCCGACGAGAGGAGAAAACCGTCGGCGGCTCCCCGCGGAACCGCCGACGGGGGTATTACCTCATCTTGATCACGGCCGGTGAGAAAAGCGGGCTAATAATATTCCTGATCACGGCTGTCCCGATGTTTGAGCTTGCCGAGCCGAATAACTTTTTAGAATCATGATGATAACCTATATATTCGCCGTAACCGATTTCAACTCCCGAGTATCCTGTGGCCATTCCGATCGGGAAGGG
>JAMDBZ010000032.1 GCA_023488945.1 Deltaproteobacteria bacterium | reverse complement strand
GCGGCTGGTCTCGCCCGTGGAAGGGACCGTCCACGGGCTTTCGATGCACACGATCGGGGGAATCGTCAGGCCGGCCCAGGACGTCGTGTCGGTCGTCCCCGACGGGACCCCGCTGGTCGTCGAGGCGGTGGTGCTCAACAAGGACATCGGGTTCGTGCGGGTGGGGCAGGAGACCGAGGTCAAGCTCGACACCTTCTCCTTCCAGAAATACGGGACGATCCGCGGACAGGTGCTCTCGATCAGCCCCGATGCGATCGAGGACGAGAAGCAGGGGCCGGTCTACCGGCTGAGGCCGAGCCTGGAGAGGGCGAGCCTATTGGTCGACGGCCGGGAGGCGGCGGTCGCGCCCGGGATGGCGGCGTCGGTCGAGGTCAAGACGGGGAAGCGCCGGGTCGTCGAGTTCTTCCTCTCGCCGCTGGTCAAGTACGCCCGGGAGGGCCTGACGCTGAGATGATCATTGCGCCTCTACATCCTGACCCGGCCCCGCTCGATCAGCAACGCAATCAGCCTCGCTCCGTCCATGGGACAATCGACCAGGCGATGCAGCTCTTGTTTGCTGACCCCGACTTGACGAGCGACGAGCGAGAGAAGTTCGTCTCCGTACTCCTTCGCGCCATGGCTGATGCGCGTCCGGACGGAAGTCTTCTTCCCGTCGGCGACCAGCCAGAACATCTCGTGATGCGTGTCGTCGGCGACAAATCCCTTCTTGATCAGCGCGGCCCTGATTGCCTTGGTTTTTCGTGGATCTCCCATCAGGCGGGCTCGACCCGGTCGACGATCGAGAGGAGCCGCTTCTTGAGCGCCCTTGCGTCCCGTGTCAGTTTCCCATCGTCCTCCTTGGCGATCTGCTCCCATGCCGAGGCGAATTCCGCCCTGAAGGCGTCGAGAGCTTCCCCCTGCGAGGAGCCGTGGGCCAATATCCCCAGAGGCTCGTATTCGTAGACCCATACGCCGCCCTCCAACCCAACACGGACCCGGAGGGATTCCCGCAGGATAAAGCGCTTGCGCCCCCACTCGATGGCGCCCATGGACGCCGAGGCGGGGATCTCCACCGGAAAGGGCAGTCCTTTCCTCATCCGGACCTGGTTCAGAAACAGGTTGACGGCCTCCGAATACGAGAGCCCGAGGCTCCTGAGGATCGTCTCCGCCTCGGCCTTCAGGCCTGCGTCGGTCCGGGCGTGGATCATTGCCGTCCTGGCCATGTCCGGAATCCTCCCTTCCGGTGACTGAAAGAATTGTATCGCGTTTGAAACACAACCTCAACGTGAGCTTGGGGGAAACATGCCGGAAGAAGGGGGCGACTCGCGGGAACGCAACCCGCTCAAATCCGGGCAAGACCCTTCTCGATCAAGGGGACGCTGCCCAACCTGGGAATGACCGTCGAGGAGACGCGGGAGAAGGCCGCCGCAGAGGCCGTCAAGCGGCGTGGATAAGGCGTTCGTCGACACGAGCGGCACGGGGGCCGTCCGGTCATCCGGCGGTCGCCGGGGCGCCGGGCGCCGCCGCGGTGAAGGCGGGCAGGCGGTGCATGAGCGCTTCGGCCACGTGGGGCGGGCCGACGGTCGTCTCGCCCTCGAGGTTGGCGATCGTCCGCGCCACGCGGCAGGTCCTGGCGACTGCCCGCCCGGACAGGCCGAGCCGGTCGGTCGCCCGGGCCAGGGCGGTGCGGGCTTCCGGCGAGAGCCATCTCCTCATCTCCGACAACGGCAGGCGCGCGGACCCGTTCGTCCGGCATGGTCTCCCGGCATAGCGCCGCTCCTGGATCTCCCGGCACGCCGCGACGTGTCGGCGGACCGTTGCGGAGTCTTCACCGATGTCGGTTTCCGGCCAGTCGCCGCCGAAAGGGAGAACCGGAACGGAGAGGTCGATCCGGTCGAGGAGGGGCCCCGAGAACCTCCGCGCGAACCGCTCGATGAGCGGCGGCGGACACCGGCACACCTTCTTCGGGTGGCCGGCGTTCCCGCAGGGGCATTCCTGCGTTGCCTTTCTGTCATTCGGGGAATTGGCTCTGAAGGCACGGAAACCCGCGCCCGTGGGCTATCCATCCTCTCTCGAAACTTGGGGAGACCGCCTCCGCAAGAAACGGATTGATGCGAAGCTCTCACAAAAAGCCGTTGCATGCCTGCTCGGGGCAGATGAGGCATCCGTCAACAACTGGGAAACCAGGAAGGCATCACCTTCGATCGCCTTCCTTCCGAAGATCATTGCGTTCCTGGGTTATATGCCGTATGAACCGAGACCGAGAACCATCGGGGAGCGAATTCGCATATTCCGGGAAGTGCTCGGGGCGAGTCAGGCCCAGTTGGCCGATTATCTCCAAGTCGACATTAGCACGTTGGGACGGTGGGAGATGAACCGGCGAAAACCTGCCTCGAAGTACCTTGACAGGCTGAGCGAGTTTTTTGCGCGCGACGAGAAGGCTGGACTGCCTCAGTCACCGCATTGAATGTCGTAGGGAAATTTAAGTGCAAGGACCGGATAAGGCCTTCGGACTTTCTCGCCCCCGATTCATTGAGAAACCCCTTAGGATCTGCGCATAAATAACATTTACAAATAATGCTTTCTGGTGTGGCTGGATCGTGCGACAATGCGGGCATGGGCGACCCCAAGATGATCGCAAGGATTCGAAGGAAATACCGATCCTTGCGCCCG
>JAMDBZ010000059.1:9548-14268 GCA_023488945.1 Deltaproteobacteria bacterium | reverse complement strand
GACCTCGGTTCCGAGCATTACGACCGAATCGACAAAACGAAGGCCGCCACTCGCTTGGTAAGGAAGCTGAAAAACCTGGGATTCCAGGTTGCCATCAGCCCGGCGGCGTAACCCTATTTCTTTCAAGGCTTCTGCTGCGCCGGCGGATACGGGCATGTCTACTGCGTTGCGCTCCTTCGTGCTCCTCGACGTAGTGTCCACTACGCCTGCGGTGCCCGAAGTTCGCGCGCCTTGTATCCACGCCCGTCTCCACCGTCTCGCGACGAACCCCGGTGAGAAATGCGGGCTAAGAACCGAAGGGAGCACCCGGCCGCCATGGCCACGCCGATGCGCCGGATCGGGCTCCCCGACGACGTGGCGGGCGCCGTCCTGTTCGCCGCGTCCGACGAGGCCCGCTTCGTGCCCGGCGCCTACATCCCGGTCAGCAGCGGAATCCGGATGCCCTGACGAAGGCCCTCTGCCGGCCGGACGCGCGCAGATGCGTCCCCCGGACGCCAGGTCGCGAGCGTCGCGGAGGGGAATGCATCGAGTGCGGGAGGCCCGGTGACTGCCGTATTACCGTTTGTCACCCGGCGCCGGGGCGGAGCCGGTGTGGCTCCCGCGCACGACCGGCATCGCGGTGGCCTGTCCCTTCGCCAGGAGCCGCCCGTCGCCGCCGGTGACGGTCAAATCCACGACCATCGACTGCCGTCCCTTGTGGAAGACGCGCGACTCGCCGAAGATCTCCTCGCCCGGCTTCGCGGCGCGCATGGCGTTGAGGCTCCATTGCACCCCCACCGCGTCCGTGATCGAGTTGACGGAGAGGGCGAAGGCGGCGTCGGCCGCCGCGAACAGGAGCACGCCGTGCCCGATCCCGTGGGCATTGAGGAACCGCTCCACGACCTTCACCGAGACCTTCGCATGGCCCTCGGACGCCTCGACGAGCGTCATTCCGAAATCGCGGATCAGACGGTCCCCCCGCCAGATCTCCGCGATGCGTGCCTCCGCGTCCTTCATCGTCACCCTCCCTGCCGGTAGGTCCGGGCATACTCCACGTAGTGGGCCGCGGTCAGCCGGTTCCCCTCCCGGGCCTCCTCCGGCAGTGTCCTCACGACCTTGCCGGGGACACCCAGGACCAGCGAGCCGGGGGGGACGACGGCGCCCGGCGCGACGACCGCGCCCGCGCCGACGACGCTCCCCCGGCCGATCACCGCCCCGTCGAGGACGATCGCCCCGATCCCGACGAGGGCCAGGTCCTCGATCGTGCAGCCGTGGACGTTCGCGCCGTGACCGAGCGTCACGTCGTCTCCGATGAGCAGCGGGTTCTCCGAGGTCACGTGGAGAGTGCAGTTGTCCTGGACGTTGGTCCGCTTCCCGATCCGGATCCGGTTGACGTCGCCGCGGACGACCGTGTTGAACCAGACGCTCGACTCCTCCCCGATCTCCACGTCGCCGATGACCGGCGCGCCGTCCGCGATGTACACTGTAACGTGAACGCGGGGGTAGACGCCCTTGTACGGAATCTGCATGGAATCCGTCCCTTCCGTTCGTATCGAGGCCGTCATGGCCGTTTCCGTGTGATTATAAGTTGAGAGGGAGGGAAGACGGATGAAAACCTGCGCATCCCTCGCCGCGATCCTCGCCGCGGCATGCCTTTTCGCCTTGTTCCCCCAAACCACGGAGGCCGGAAAAATGGACGCCCTGAAGATCTCGAGCCCCGCCTTTTCCCACAACGGGATGATCCCTTCGAAGCACACCTGCGACGGTGCGGACGTGAGCCCACCCCTTCGGATCGAGGGAGCCCCGACGGAAGCGAAATCCCTGGCATTGATCATGGACGACCCCGACGCCCCCCGGGGAATCTGGGTCCACTGGGTCGCCTGGAACATCGACCCGAAGACGCGCGGGATCCCGGAGAACGGCCTCCCCGCGGGCGCCGTCCAGGGGCGCAACGACTTCGGGACGGAGAGGTACGGCGGCCCCTGCCCCCCCTCGGGCACGCACCGGTACTTCTTCAAGCTCTACGCGCTGGACGCCCCCTTGAGCCTCGCGCGCGGCGCCACCAAGGCCCAGCTCGAATCGGCCATGAAGGGGCACATCCTGGGACAGGCCGAGCTCGTGGGCTTGTACAAGCGGTCCGGGGGACGATGACGCGCCGCCTGCGATCGGCGTCGTGGGAATCATGACCGGCATCGACAACGCCGGGGAAGAAGCCATCGCCCGGTGCGGAGACATCGCGCCCCTGCCGCCGGAGTGAGGAGCGGCCGGCGCATCACGGGACGACCGCGACCTCGTAATCCCGCCCCTCCCACCGCCCCGGTTCCGTCCACAGGAAGGTGAACCGGACGGGCGCCCGCTGCGCCGGGGGCACGGGGATGTCGACGTAGCCGATCCCCAGCGCCGTCATCGTCGCGCGCGTGTCCGCGACCGTTCTCCAGCCGTCCAGCGTCCAGTGCAGGAGGAACGGCGCGGGGGACATCACGCGGAGGACGGACCCCGCCCGCATGGCGCGCACCTGCCTGTTCGGCTTCCACACCTCGAGGCGTGGACGGTGACCACCTCGGGGACCAGGTCGAACCCGTGCCGGTCGTAGACCGACCGAAGCAGGGCGATGTACTCCGCGTGCGCCCACATCAGCGGCATCGCGGAGCCCGTCGGGTAACCGGGCTCCATGTGGAAGCGGGACCGGGCGGCCTCGTCCCAGACCTGCTCCGGGAGGAGTCCCGTGGGGGAGGCGAACCGCTCCATGGCCCGCACAAGCGGCGCGGGGTCCCTCCCCGCGAGAAGCTCGTAATGCCCCCGTTCCCCCGTCAGCAGCGTCCAGGCGCGACCGACGCCCCATCCCCGGTAGGGGCTCCCGTCCTCCCGCTGGCCGTACCCGTCGTGGTTGTACCGGCGCCAGCATGGGCCGAACGGCGTCTCCACCTTCAGGACCGCGTCGACGACGCGCAAGGACTCCACGACGACCGGGTCGTCGGGCCGACGGATCCCGTACCGGACCAGCTCGAGGAATCCCCCGTCCACGATCTCCTTCGCCGGGAATTCCCACGGGGCGCCGGGGGGGCGGTTCGCGATCGCGAGCGTGCCGCGGTTCGGGTCCTCGACGGGGCTCGCGTCCCCCTCCCGGACCGGGAGGATCCGGATGTAATGGAGCGCGATCCCGGGGACGAGCGTCCCCTCGGTGGTCACCGTCCACGCCTCGACGTGGCTCTCGAGGAAATCGGCATACTCCCCGAGAAAGCAGGCGGTCGCCTCGTCGCCGCGTTTCCTTGCGAAGCCGGCGGCGCAGACCAGGGCCGCGATGTTGGAGGCCAGCGTCGACGGCGAGTATCCGCCCGCCTCCTCCCACCGCTCCTGCCCCGTGGCCGGCCCGTGGCTGACGAGGTAGGCGGCCGCCCGCATCACCATCGGGTACGGGTCGAAGTCCCGGAGCGCCCCGTCACGGTCCAGCCGCCAGGCGAGCATCACCGGGAAGGCCGTCTCGTCGAGCTGGACGCCGCGCCAGTACGGCGTGCCGTCGATCCAGAAATTCTGGTGGAAGCCGCCGTCCTCGTTCTGGCTGGCGGCCAGGTAGATCAGCGCGCGCAGCGGCGTCTCGGCGTTCCCGGCGGCCAGCAGGCCGGTCGCCGTGTGGACCAGGTCCCGGGTCCAGACGAGATGGTATCCCCCCCGGTCCTCGTCCCCCTTCGCCTCCCCCCAGGGGATGGCGAGCGACGCGATGAACGCGCCGGGGAAGGTCTTGTCCTCGTGGGCCAGGATGAGGGCGTAGCTCCCGCGATAAAGGTGCCCCCCGTCGCCCGAGACCTTCTCCAACGGCAGGATCTTCCGGAACGCCCGGCTCCACTGCTCTTCGTACCGCGCGAGGTGTTCCTCGAACGGGATGCCGAGCGCCTGGAACAGGGTCGCCAGGGCGTTGTGGAGGCCGTCCCCGAAGGCCAGCCCGAGCGTGAACTCCCGGCGGCCGTCCAGGGCCAGCTCCCCCACGAGAGCCACGTTCCCGTCCGTGGCCCGGTCGAACTCCCAGTCCATCCGGAAATTCTCCGCGATGTCGCGCCACCCGTCGCTCTCGCCCACGAACCCGCACGACAGGCGCGAGAACGGCACGGTCGCGCCGAGGGCGAGCCAGGTCCCTCCCTTCTCGGCCACCAGGATCTCCCGGCCCGCCGACTCGACGACATAGCCGTTGTTCCCGGCGCCGCCCCCCTCGAGGTGCGGGGCGCACAGGATATAGAGCGCGAGACGCGACAGGAGATCTTCTTCCCCCTCGAGGATCGTCTTCTGGAGGATGCACGGGAGATGCGGGTCGGTGATCACCTCCTTCGTGAGGGAGTAGCGCCTGCGGGGGTCCACGTTGGCGACACGGTAGCCCAGCACGTTGCCGAAGATCCGCTCCGCCCGCGACTCCAGGTGCCTCTTTTCCTCGTGGAAGAAGGTCTCGCCGTCGGTGACCAGGTACTGGAGATCGCGGAGCTGGGGGCGGTCGACCGTGGGGTAGTACGCTTCGGTCAGGACGCCGTTCCAGAGGGTGAACCAGACGCGGGAGGCCGCGGAATAGGCGGTCCCGACGCCATCCTTGCTCCCGTGTGTCCATCGGGGGGGAATGCCGGGCCGGCCGAACGCCTCGCGGGCCCCGCGGAACTTCGCCACGCCGCGCCTCCTGGAATGATCGGACCGAACCTTTCGGAACTTAGAGGCACGCCGTCGCGCCCGGGTTCCACGGACGGGGAGGGCTCCCCGGAAA
>JAMDBZ010000059.1:0-9538 GCA_023488945.1 Deltaproteobacteria bacterium | reverse complement strand
TCCCACAGACCTTGATACAGATCGAGGGCAAGGGAGGTGCACTCAACGTTGCTGCGTAACTGCTCCTCCAAATACGTCACCGTAATTGTGGAATGGAGTACTTAGAGGCGCGCCGTCGCGCCCGGGTTCCACGGACGGGGAGGGCTCCCCGGAAAGGCTCAGCCGTCGAGCACCTCGCGGACCTTCCGCAGGAGCCCGGTCAGCGTGAAGGGCTTCTGGAGGAAGGACGTGCCCGGATCGAGCAGCCCGTGGTGACCGATCGCCTCGTCCGGGTACCCGGACATGTAGAGGATCTTCATGCCGATCAGGTGGGACGGGATCTGCTCCGCCAGCTGCCGCCCCCCCATCCGGGGCATCACCACGTCCGTGATCATGAGGTCGATGAAATTCGTCCGCGCATTGCAGACCCGGAGCGCCTCCTCCCCGTCCCCGGCCTCGAGGACCGTGTAGCCGTTGCCTTGCAGGACCTCCCGCGCCAGCGACCGGACGATCTCCTCGTCCTCGACGAGCAGGATCGTCTCCCGCCCGCGCGGCACGGAGGCGTGGTGCCTGGTTTCCTTCGCAGCCGCATCCTCCGCATCGAGCCGCGGGAAGTAGATCTTGAACGTCGTCCCCATGCCGGGCTCGCTGTAGACCCAGATCCACCCGTCGCTCTGCTTCACGATCCCGTAGACGGTCGAGAGGCCGAGACCAGTCCCTTTCCCCTTCTCCTTGGTCGTGAAGAACGGCTCGAAGAGGTGCGCCTTGGTCTCCTCGTCCATCCCGATCCCGGTGTCGGTGACGGCGAGCATGGCGTGGGGGCCGGGCCGGGCGGACGTGTGGTGCGAGGCGTACTCGGCGGAGAGCTCCACGTTCGCCGTCTCGATCGTGATCTTCCCCCCGTCCGGAATGGCGTCGCGGGCGTTGACCACGAGGTTCATGAGGACCTGCTCGATCTGGCCCGGGTCGACCTTCACCATCCCCAGGCCGGGCCGCAGCACCGTGATCAGGTCGACGTCTTCGCCGATCAGGCGCCGGAGCATCTTGTCCAGGTTCGCGACGACGTCGTTGAGGTCCACCACCTTCGGCTGAAGGACCTGCTTCCGGCTGAAGGCCAGGAGTTGCTGCGTCAGAGCGGCGGCCCGATCCCCCCCCTTCTTGATTTCCTCGACGTCCCGGCGCAACGGGGACTTGTCGTCGAGGCGCATCAGCAAGAGGTCCGTGTACCCCCGGATCGCGGTCAGGAGGTTGTTGAAGTCGTGGGCCACGCCCCCGGCGAGCCGCCCCACCGCCTCCATCTTCTGCGCCTGGCGGAGCTGCTCCTGGCTCCGCAGGAGCGCCTCCTCCGCCTCCCTGCGCCTCGTGAGGTCGCGGGCGAAGGTCTGGACCGCCGGACGGCCCTCGTGCACGATGGGGACCCCCATCGCCTCCACGTCGAGGACGGTGCCGTCAAGCCGAACGTATTTCTGCTCCATCAGGGATACCGGCTCTCCCTCTTCCACCACCTGCCGGATCCGCCGCCGGACAGCGTCCCGAGACTCCGGGTGGATGAGGGTCATGACCGGCATCCCGATGACGTCGCCCGGGCCCGAGGCGCCGAGGAGCTTCAGCCCGGTGTCGTTCATGTAGATGACCCGGCCTTCGGAGATCACGAAGATCATCTCCGGGGAGCTGTCGACGAGCCGCCGGTACCGCTCCTCGCTCTCCCGGAGCGCCTCCTCGATCCGCTTCCGCCCGGTGATGTCCGCGACGACGGCCATGATGCCGGCGATGACGCCTTTCTCGTCCCGGATCGGCGCGGTCGAGAGGCTGATGTCGATGAGCGTGCCGTCCTTCCGGCGCCTTCGGATTTCCACGCCTTCGAAGCCCCCTTCGCGCACGACCCGCTCGCGCAGGGCCCGGAACTCGTCCCGTTCCGTCTCGGAAACGGTCGGATTGAACCGTCCGACCGCCTCGTCGGCCGTCCATCCGAACACGCGCTCGGCCGCGGGGTTCCACAGCGTGACCATGCCGTCCAGGTCGACCGCCAGGATCGGGAGCGGGGACGTCTCGATCAGGGCGCGCAGCTTCTCGTCCGTCACCCGGAGCTTCTCCTCGGACAGCTTCCGCTCCGTGATGTCGAGGAGCAGCCCGTCGACGTAGGCGAACCGGCCGTTCTCGTCGTAAAAGAGCTGCCGCCGGTCGGCGATCCACCGCGTTCCGCCTTCGCCGTGGAGGATCCGGTACTCCACGCGCAGGACGCTCCGGCGCTCCCGGACCGCCTGCCGGAAAGTGCGCCTGACCCGATCGAAGTCATCCGGATGGATCAGGTTCCTGTAGCTGATCGCTCCGGAGAGGAACTGGAGCGACGAGTACCCGGTGAGGCGTCTTACCTCGGTGCCGATGAAGCTCAAGGACCAGTCGGGAAGTCCCCGGTAAACGATCCCGGGGATGTTGTTCATCAGGGACAGGAACCGGTTCGAGTCCTCGGCCGCCTTCCGCTGCGCCCGCTTCGCTTCGGTGATGTCGGAGAGGATGTGGACCGCGCCGGCGAAATTCCCCGCCGCGTCGCGCAGGGGATCGACGGCGACCCTCACCCAGATCCCTTTCTCGGGGATCTCGAGCTCGATCGCCTCCCGGCCGGCGCTCGCCTCGGCCCGGGAGAAGGGACAGTCCGGAATCGGCACGGAACCGTAGTGCATGAGCGAGCAGCAGATTTCGCCGAGGAGCTTCTCGACCGGCAGGCCGAGGAAATCCGCCATCGCCTTGTTGGCGTAGACGACCCGGCGCTGCCCGTCGAGCACCGCGACCGCATCCCGGATCGCATCCAGGATGTCGATCGAATCGAACGTCGCTTGCCGCCGCCGTTCCACGGACATGAAAGGCGCCCCCAACCCCTCAATGTCTTCGTATCGGATACGCGCGGAAAAACATTAGCATCGCCTCTTTGTGGAAACGTTTGGGGGAACCGGAGGGAAACGGTGATTTTCGGGAGAAGGCAAGTCCGCACGCCAGGAAACAGAGCGGAGGGAGAACATCATCCCGGGATTGCGGATCGGGTCAGGGACTGCACAGGCACACCGGACAGCGCCGGGAAGAACCCGGTGGCTACGTCGTCCTTTGCCTCGCGCCGCCCGCGAGATCCATCATCCCGCCGACGACGATCTCGTGCGCGTCATCGAGGGAATAGGCATAGGTGTTCCGCGCCAGTCGCAGGAGCCCGACAAGGTTGTTCCCCCGCTCCGTCTTCCGGCGCTCCTCGACGACGCCGATCTGGACTTTCGTTTTCGTGATGTAATTCATGCGATACACCGGCACGATTCTCACGAGACGCCCACCTCCCCCCGAATTAGCAAGAATATAACTGAAAACGGTGAAATCAATAAAATTATTTTTTACTGCAGGATGAGCGGGCGGGTGGCGTGGAAGTTTCCATGTCCGTAACATCGGTTATGGGCAAATACAACGTTCTTGTGCACCCCCCCTGGCCCGGTTGCCGGAGTGGAAGGGGGCCGTTTCTAAGAACCCTTTCCCTCGGGTCGCGTCACAGCCAGAGCCTCAATGATGGGCCGGCATAAGGCGGGGAGGTCGTCGGGCTTGCGCGACGTGATCAGGTCGCCTTCGCGCACCACTTCCTCGTCGACGAACGTCGCACCCGCATTCACCATGTCGGCGCGGCGCATGGCGCGGTCCGGCGCGATATCCGCAACCTTCGCGGATGACAATGCATCTTCATTAAAAGAGAATGCCCGCCGGTGGAGAGCGCGAGCGGTCCCGGCGAGGAAGCGCGATCCCCTGCGGAATCGGAAAGGAATGCAACACATGCCTTCTCGTGGAGCCCGAGGGAAAGAGACAAGCGGGAAAAGGGGTGTGGAGATGATCCGGAACACCTACCTGAGGAAGGTGGAGGCCGTCTTGAAGCGCCTGGACGACGAGATCGATACGCTCTCGCACAAATCGGAAAAAGCCTCCGCGGAAGCGAAGGAGATCTACAACGAGCAGATCGAGATCCTGCGCGCCAAGGCGGGGGCGGCCCGCGCGAAGCTGCGCGAGGTGAGGGAAGCGGGAGCCGGAAGCTGGGGCGAGTTCAAGAAGGGCGCGGAGTTCGCAATCGACGACTTGCGGAAGGCCATCGACAACGCCATCGCGCGAGTGAAAAAGACGGGGTCCGACAATCGCTGAGGCCCGGGGGTGCCTATCTCCAATAAGGCGATCGGACCTGCGCGTACGCTTCGTGGGCGGCCGAAGCGGCCTGCGCCACGGCAGTGACGATCATCTTCAGGTGGGACGTCACGTCGCCGATGGCCAGGATGCGGGGGAGACTGGTTTTCTGCCAGACGTCCGCCACGATCTGGCCTTTCCCGTCCAGCGCAAGACCGAGGTCCCGGAACAGGACCGTGTTCGGCGTCCTCCCCGCCGCCACGACGACGGCGTCCGCCGGAATGTCGAAGGCATGGCCGCTGTCGACGTTCTTCACCCGGACCCCCTCGACCCAGTGGGTCCCCAGGATCGTTTCCACCGATGTCCCGAGGAGGATGCTCGCGTTTCCCATCCGCTCCATCTCCTCCGGGAAACCATGCTGGGCGCGGAGCGCGCCCCGCCGGTGGACCAGCGTCACGCTCGCGGCGACGCCGGCCAGCCGCTGCACATGGGACACCGCGGTGTCCCCGCCGCCGACGACCACGACGCGCATCCCGCGGAACCGGGACGGATCCGGAACGTGGTAATGAACGCCGCCCCCCTTGTCGGCGAGCCCCTTCTCCCCGGGAATCCTGGCCTCCGCCGCGCTGCTCCCGCAGGCGAGGATCACGACCTTCCCCCGGACCTTGAAACCTTTTCCGTGAACCTCGCCGTTTCCGGTGATCCCCTCGACCCCGCACCCGATCAGCTCCGCATGGGCCACCCGGGCTTCCTCGAACAGGGCATCGGCAAGATCCCGGGCATGGATCCCGCGCGGGGCGCCCGGGTAGTTGTCGATCCGCTTGTCCGGGCAGTACCGGGTGAGGATCCCTCCCCAGCACTCCTCCTCGAACACCGCCGTGCTCAGGAACTTCCGCCCGCAGAACGCCGCCGCGGACAGCCCCGCGGGGCCCCCGCCGACGACGACCACGTCGAAATCGGAACGCGACGGCCGCGGGGGGCCGCCACCGGGATCGAACGGCCCCGGTGCCTTCCCGGGACTCTCCCGCGCGGGACCCTCCACGGGGCGGAGGGGGACGGGCCTCATGGCGTCACGTCCCTTTGCCACCCCGCCCGTTGGCGCGGACTCGGGGAATCCGCGGCCCATCGCAACGGGGACGTTGAGGCGGCCGGGAACCGCACGCTTCCTTCGATTCGCAGTTCATAAGGAAATTATACGTCCCCGTCCGACTGCGCGATCGAGGCAAGACAGGTAAAATATCCGCGGGGACGGCACCCCGGAGGAGCGATGTCCCGTCAAAAGAGTATCGACTGGGATCCATGAGACGGCGGAGAAAGATCCGACGGCCCCCTTCATGAAAACGAGCGGAAAGATCGCGGGAGTGGCGGGAGCCCTCGGGATTCTCGTCGTCCTCCTGCTGGCGCTTGCGGCCCTTTTGCCCAGGTGGATCAACCTGAAGCCGGTGAAAGCGCGGATCCTGGCCTACGCCTCACGGGCCGTCGAGGGCACGGTGAGCTACGAGAAGGTGGACCTCTCCTACTTCCCCCGCCCCCGGATCGTGATCCATCGCGTGGTTCTTTCGATCCCGGGGAAGGCCGCCGGGACCGTCGGGTCCCTGAGCGTCTATCCGGCGATCTTCCCTCTCCTCGACGGCGGGTACCACCTCGCCAAGGTCCGGGCGGAAGAACCGGATCTCGCGGTGGCAATCCCACCGCTCAGAAAACCGTTATCCCTCGCCGAGACCCGGGAGGAGATGTCCCGCCTGCTGTCCACCCTCTCCGCGAACGCGCCGGGGCTCGTCGTGGAGGCCGCCCGGGGCCGGCTGACCCTCTCCCGCGGGAATCGCCCCGTGAACACCTTCCGGGACGTCGAGGCGCGCGTCGCGCTCACGCCGAAAGCCCTCGATGTCGAGATCCGCTGCGCCTCGAACCTCTGGGGGAGGCTCGCGGTGAAAGGAAGTCTCGACCCGACGGACCTGGACGGTCACGGGAAGATCGACCTGGCCCGACTGGATGTCGCGGCTCTCGCGAAGTCGCTCACGGCGAAGGCCGGTTCGGCCGTTCCCGCCGGAACGGCGGACCTCGACGTCGCATTCGCGACGGAGGGATTCAAGGTCTTGCGGGCGGAGGTGCGGGGGTCCGCTCCTTCCCTCTCCCTGCACCGGGGGGACAGGACCCTCGGCGTGACGGGGATCCGCCTTCGGGGCGCGCTCCGCCTGGAGGAAGGGAAGGCGATCGCCTCGGTCTCGGAATTGTCCCTGGAATCCCCCCGGCTCCGCACGGGGGGACGATTCCTGATCGATCGCGCGCCCCCGCGGGTCGCGCTCGCGTTGAGCGACGGGGACCTGGACGTCGCAGCGGTCCGGAAGGCGCTCCTCTCGCTGGCGGGAGATGTCGCGCCCGTGAAGGAGGTCGCCGAGTACCTCGCGGGCGGCAAGGTGTCCCGGTTCGCCCTCGAAGCGCGCGGGCGCGCCGTCTCCGACCTGTGGTCGCTCGATCGCCTGGCGCTTCAAGGGCACCTCCGGGAAGGAACGGTCTTCGTCAGGAAGGAGGGCCTCGATCTCGAGGACGTGCAGGGTAACGTAGCCCTCTCCCACGGGATCCTGACGGCGGATCATGTCGATGCCCGGCTCGGCAACTCGAAGGCGAACGGAGGAACCCTGAAGGTGGGGCTGACGGGGGAGAACGCACCTTTTCATCTGGACGCGCCGGTGCAGGCGGACCTGGCGGAGCTGCCGCCGCTCGTGAAGCGGTTGGCGAGGAACAAGGGGCTCGAAGACGAGCTGTCGCTGATCGACGGCCTGAAAGGGAACGCGACGGGGCGCCTGACTCTGGGCGATCGGATCGATTCCATCAAGGTCAAGGCGGACGTCTCGGACTTTCGCTTGTCCGCCCGTTACCGGCGGATCCCCTTCCCCGTCGAGATCACCGGCGGCCGGCTCTTCTACGACGGGAACCGTGTCGGCGTCGATCGCCTGTCCGGCCGGCTGGGGAATTCCACGTTTGCCGATATCGCCGCGCGCGTGCGCCTCGGGGATTCGCCGGCCATCGAGGGGTTCTCCGGCCGCGTCTCCGCCGCGCTCGGGGAACTTTCCCCCTGGCTGACCTCCTTCCGGGGCATGGAGACGGCAAGGGAACGCGTCAAGAGGCTGGAAGGATCCGCGGACCTGGCGGTCGCAAGGCTTACGGGGCCGCTCGCGCGGCCGAAAGAGTGGCGGTACGACGCAACGGGCGCCTTGAAGGATGTCCTGCTGGACGCGTCGCCCCTCCCCGGACCGGTCGCCATCAGGACGGGGAATTTCCATCTCGTCCCGGAAGCATTCACCGTCGTGGGCCTGGATGCGCGCGTCCTGGACGCCCCGGTCCGGGTCTCGGGCCTCTTCAAAGGCTACCGCGGAGGCCCCCGGACGATCGATGCGACCGTCGACGGGGTGGTCGGGCCGGAAGCGGTCCGGTGGATCTGGGACACGGTCCATATTCCTTCCGAACTCGTCCCGCGGTCCCCGATCTCCGTCGCGGGGACACGTCTTGGGCTCGATGAAGGCGGGACGGTATCGGTCGCGGGCGCATTCGCCGTCCGGAACGGCCCGGCCCTCTCCCTGGATCTCGTCAAGCCTCGCGAAGGGCTCGACATCCGCGATCTCTCCATCCGGGACGACGATTCCCGCGCCACGATCGCTCTCCGGCTGGAACGGAGGGAACTGGGCGTGAGGTTCGCCGGACACCTGTCCAGGACGACCGTGAGCCGGATGTTCCTGAACACCGGGATCCGGCACGGATGGCTCGGGGGAGATTTCCGGGCGGACATCCCGCTGGATCACCTCGCCCGATCGACGGCCCATGGAACCCTTTCGGCAAAGGACATCCGCTTCCCCCATTTGATGGGGCCGCTGGCCATCGACGAACTGTCCCTGGATGCGGCGGGCGACCGGATCACCGTGGCGTCGTCCGCCTTCGCGTGGGGGGAGACGCGCTTTTCGCTCAAGGGGGAGGCAACCGCCTCGCCGGGAGGACTTCGCGTCGACATGGACCTTTCGTCGGGCGGGATCGCGTGGGACAACGTCAAAAAGACCCTGCCCGGGAAGAAACCGGGGGAAGGAACCGCGAAGGAGGAAGGCGCGGGAGCGAAGGCGGGGATCGGGGGAACCCGGGGTCCGTGGCCGCTGCCGGTGACGGGCATCGTCCGGCTTGCGACGGACTCCTTGACCATCGGGGAGTACACCTGGAAGCCGGTCCGCGCCGACGTCACGCTCGAGAACGAGCGCCTTACCGCGGCGGTCCGAAAGGCCGACCTCTGCGGCATCGCCACCACAGGCCACTTGGCAATCACCCCCACGGAGTCGGAGCTGGATTTCCGGGCGGCTTCCGTCCTCCACGACCTCAACCCCGCTCTGACCTGCTTCCGGCACAGGCGCATCGGCATGACGGGGAGGTACGATCTTTCGGCGCACGTCGCGGGGCGGGGAAAGGGCGAGGCGCTGTCGCGCTCCCTTCACGGGGATTTCGAATTCCGTGCCGCCAAGGGCCGGATCTCCAAGGCCAACCTGCTGGCGAAGATCCTCGCGCTGTTGAACGTCACCCAGGTGTTCCTGGGGAAACTTCCGGACCTCGGGCACGAGGGGTTCGCCTACAATTCCCTCTCCGTCAAGGGGACCCTTTCGGACGGCAAGCTCGCGATCCGGGAGGCGGTCCTGGACGGCAAGTCGATGAACATCGTGGGGCACGGAGACGTCGATCTCCGGGCCGGGAAGGTGAACATCGTCGCTCTCGCCTCTCCCCTGAAAACCGTCGATACGATCATTCGAATGATTCCCGTGTTGAGGTACATCCTGGGAGGCTCCCTCGTCACCGTGGCCGTCAAGGCGACGGGGGATCTCGACGATCCGAGCGTCGTCCTCCTGCCCCCTTCGGCGGTCGGCGAGGGAGTGGTGGGCATCGTGGAGCGGGTGCTCAAGCTCCCCGTCAGGATTTTCGAACCGGGTGTCCCGTAGGGGACGCCGGCGCTTTCAACCCGGCACGACAACGGGAAGGAGGAGCCCATGGTGGCGCTGAGGCACCCGGCGTTGTTGAGATGGGCGGCCCTGGCCTTCGGCCTGGCCCAACTCGCGTGGGGATGCGCGAGCCCCACGCCGTACCAGAAGCGGGACAAGGGAGAGGGGTATCTCGACTACGAGACCCAGCCCGGCGTCCATTACGTCTCTTTCATCGGGAACGCGAGGACCGGCAAGGGGACGGTCGAACGATACTGGAACCGGAGGGCCGCCGAGATCTGCGGAGGACCGGACCGCTACGAAGTCCTCGGGCTGGACACCGTCGGGGAAGCGGTCATGGAGCCCAGCCCCAACGTCCTCTGGCCGGCGACCCGGCCCAGGATCGAAGGGCTGATCCGCTGCAAACCGAAGTGATGGAAAGGGCCGCCGCGATCTTCCGGAGCTGCTCT
>JAMDBZ010000065.1:14116-14423 GCA_023488945.1 Deltaproteobacteria bacterium | reverse complement strand
GACGAGGTGGACACCTTCGTCCGGAAGAAGATCGCCTCCCTCTCCCGGAACGTCCCCGAGGGGGGACGCGAGTGGGAGATCCTCTACCGGAAATATTTCGAGGAGGAGATGGCGAAGCGCAAGCTCTGAACCGCCCCCCGGCTTTCCGTGGAATCCCCCCTTGACAGCACTTGACGTACCGCACTATAGTTGTTGTTAGCACTCGATGCGAGTGAGTGCTAACAGCCGCGGGGCTACCCCCAACATTCGCACCTTTCCAAGGAGGAGGCGTCATGAAGGTGAAGCCGTTGCAGGACAGGGTTCTGGT
>JAMDBZ010000065.1:0-14106 GCA_023488945.1 Deltaproteobacteria bacterium | reverse complement strand
CTCATCCTGCGCGAGGACGACATCCTCGCGGTGATCGATCGGAAGTAGCGGAATCCCCAATACGAGACGGATCAAAGGAGGAACGTTCCGATGGCAAAGCAGCTCAAGTTCAGCGAGATTCCCCCCTTGACAGCACTTGACGTACCGCACTATAGTTGTTGTTAGCACTCGATACGAGTGAGTGCTAACAGCCGCGGGGCTACCCCCAACATTCGCACCTTTCCAAGGAGGAGGCGTCATGAAGGTGAAGCCGTTGCAGGACAGGGTTCTGGTCAAGCGCGTGGAGGAGGAGAACAAGAGCAAGGGCGGGATCATCATCCCGGACACCGCCAAGGAGAAGCCCCAGGAAGGCCAGGTCGTGGCCGTCGGCCCCGGCAAGATCACGGACAACGGGCAGCGCGTGGCCCCCGAGGTCAAGGCGGGCGACCGGATCCTCTTCGGGAAGTACTCCGGGACGGACATCAAGATCGAGGGCGAGGAGCACCTCATCCTGCGCGAGGACGACATCCTCGCGGTGATCGATCGGAAGTAGCGGAATCCCCAATACGAGACGGATCAAAGGAGGAACGTTCCGATGGCAAAGCAGCTCAAGTTCAGCGAGGATGCCCGCGCGGCGATCCGGGTGGGCCTGGACGTCCTGGCCGACGCGGTCAAGGTCACCCTGGGCCCCCGGGGCCGCAACGTGATCATCGAGAAGTCGTTCGGTTCCCCCCTGGTCACGAAGGACGGCGTGACGGTGGCCAAGGAGGTCGAGCTTCCCGACAAGTACGAGAACATGGGCGCCCAGATGGTCAAGGAGGTCGCCTCCAAGACGAGCGACGTCGCGGGCGACGGGACGACGACGGCGACGGTGCTCGCCCAGGCGATCTACCGCGAAGGGTCGAAGCTCGTGGCCGCCGGCTACAACCCGATGGACCTCAAGCGCGGGATCGACAAGGCGGTCGAGGCGGTCGTGGCCGAGCTCAAGAAGATGTCGAAGCCGACGAAGGACCCCAAGGAGATCGCCCAGGTCGGGACCATCTCGGCGAACAGCGACGAGACGATCGGCAACATCATCTCCGAGGCGATGTCCAAGGTCGGCAAGGAAGGCGTCATCACCGTCGAGGAAGCCAAGGGGATGGAGACGACCCTCGAGATCGTCGAAGGGATGCAGTTCGACCGCGGCTACCTTTCGCCCTACTTCGTGACGGATCCCGAGCGGATGGAGGTGATCCTCGAGGATCCCTACATCCTCATTCATGAGAAGAAGATCTCCAACATGAAGGACCTGCTCCCGCTGCTCGAGCAGATCGCGCGGGCCGGCAAGCCGCTCCTGATCGTGGCCGAGGAGGTCGAGGGCGAGGCCCTCGCCACCCTCGTCGTCAACAAGCTCCGCGGGACGCTGCATTGCGCCGCGGTGAAGGCGCCCGGCTTCGGCGACCGGCGGAAGGCGATGCTCGAGGACATCGCGATCCTCACGGGCGGCAAGGCGATCGCCGAGGAGATGGGGATCAAGCTCGAGGCGGTCCAGCTCTCCGACCTCGGCCGGGCCAAGCGGGTGGTCATCGACAAGGACAACACGACGGTCATCGACGGGGCCGGGAAGAAGGCCGACATCGAGGGCCGCGTGAAGCAGATCCGGGCCCAGATCGAGGAGACCACCTCCGACTACGACAAGGAGAAGCTCCAGGAGCGGCTGGCCAAGCTCGTCGGCGGCGTGGCGGTCATCAACGTCGGCGCGGCCACCGAGTCCGAGATGAAGGAAAAGAAGGCGCGCGTCGAGGACGCCCTGCACGCGACCCGCGCGGCGGTCGAGGAGGGGATCGTCGCCGGCGGCGGCGTGGCCTACATCCGGGCGGCCGCGGCGCTCGACGCCCTGAAGCTCGACAACGACCAGAAGTCGGGCGCGGACATCGTCCGCCGGGCGCTCTTCGAGCCGGCCAGGCAGATCGCGGTCAACGCCGGCCAGGACGGCGGCGTGGTCGTGGACAAGATCCGGAACGGGAAGGGAAACTTCGGCTTCAACGCCGCCACGGAGGAGTTCGAGGACCTGATGAAGGCCGGGATCCTCGACCCGACGAAGGTGACCCGCGTCGCGCTGCAGAACGCGGGGTCCGTGGCGGGCCTGATGATCACCACGGAATGCGCGATCTCCGAGAAGCCGGAGGAGAAGGAGAAGATGCCCCCGATGCCGCGCGGCGGGGGCGGGGACATGTATTGAGAAATCGGGTAAAATGGCAAACGAATAACGGACCGATGCGGAGGGCCGGGGAGATCCCGGCCCTCTCGCGCTTGAAGGGGTGAACGAAGCCGTGCCGATCTACGAGTATCAATGCCGGAAATGCCACCAGGTCACGGAGGAGATCCAGGGGGTTTCGGACCCCCCGCTCAGGAAGTGCCCCGCCTGCGGCGGGCGGCTCGAAAAGATGATGTCGCCCGGCGCCTTCGTCCTGAAGGGGACGGGGTGGTACGCCACGGACTACGCCGACAAGGGGAACGGGAAGGGGAGCGCCGGGAAAGAGGCGCCGGCAAACAGCGCCCGGGCCTGCCCCGCTTCCGCTGAAGCTTCGGCGGGCAAGTCCGCCTCCGGGGGAAACGTTCCCCCGGCCTGCGCCGGCTGCCCGAAGGCCCACTGATGCGTCTTCGCCCCGTCGAGAGACAAACCCTCTCGTCCGACGGGGCTTCGGCGGGCCCGCCGACCCGGCCTTCTTTGTCTTGCCCCCTCCCCCGGATTCGCGTTAGATAGGGACATTACACATCCGAAGGGGAGGGGATTTTTCATGCCCGCCCAGGTCATCGACGGGAAAGCCATCTCGGCGCGGACGCGCGCCCGCGTCAAGGAGCGCGCCGCGGAGTTCATCGCGCGCACCGGCGTCACGCCGTGTCTTGCCGCCGTGCTCGTGGGGGACGACCCCGCGTCGCGCGTCTACGTCCGGAACAAGGGGAAGTGGTGCCGGGAGGCGGGGATGCTCTCCCGCCAGATCGACCTCCCCGCGACGATGCCGGAAGGCGAACTGCTTTCCCTGGTCGCGCAGCTGAACGCCGACCCGGCAGTCCACGGGATCCTCGTCCAGCTCCCCCTGCCCGACCACATCGACGAGTCGAAGGTCGTCGAGGCGATCGCGCCCGGGAAGGACGTCGACGGTTTCCACCCCGTGAACGCCGGGCGGCTGCTCGCCGGGCAGCCCGGATTCGTCCCCTGCACCCCCCTCGGGATCCTGGAGATGCTCGACCAGGAGAAGGTCGAGCTGAAGGGCAAACACGCCGTCGTGGTGGGCCGGAGCAACATCGTCGGCAAGCCGGTGGCGATCCTGCTCCTGTCGCGCCACGCGACCGTCACGATCTGCCACTCCCGGACGACGGACCTCCCCGGAGTCGTGCGTTCCGCCGACGTCGTCGTGGCGGCGGTGGGGAAGGCGGAGATGGTCCGCGGCTCCTGGATCAAGCCGGGGGCGGTGGTCATCGACGTCGGGATCAACCGGCTGCCCGACGGGCGGCTGGTGGGGGACGTGGCGTTCGAAGAGGCGAGGGAGGTGGCCGGAAAGATCACCCCCGTGCCCGGCGGCGTGGGCCCCATGACCATCGCGATGCTCCTCCACAACACGCTCGAGGCGGCGATCCGGAAGGCCGCCGCCGGGGTTTAAGCCTCTGCAGCCGCCGGCGGACCGCAAGTACGCCAGGACCCATATCTGGGCTCTCCGGGAGGACGGCGGGGACGTCCGGCTGGGGCTGACCCATGTCCCGGCGCGCCTGCTGGGCGACGCCGTCTACGCGGAGCTTCCCGCCGTGGGGACCGACGTCGCCTGCGGCGAGCCCGTCGGGATGGTCGAGTCGCCCGGCGCCGTCTTCGAGGTCGTGGCCCCGCTGGCCGGGACGGTCGTCGCGGTCAACCGGGCGGCGGAGGATTCGCCGGAGACGATCACCGCCGACCCGTTCGGGGCGGGATGGCTCTTCACCGTGCGCCCGTCCGATGCGGCGGGGGCGGCGGATGCCCTGATCGATGCGGAGGATTACGAGCGGTTCGCGGGCGCCGAGTAGCGCGTCCTCAGCGGATCCGGAGGGCGTGCATCTCGTAGATGAAGTGGGCTTGGATGCGCAGGTCCGGGATCTTGTATTGCGACGGGATCGGGTCGAAGGGTGCGGCCGACCGGATGGCCCGCAGCGCCTCGTCGTCGAGAATCCGGTGGCCTGAGCCGCGGATGAGCTCGACGGCCACGAGCGACCCGCTCCGGCCGATCGCGAAATCGATCGTCAGTTCCCCCTGGATCCCCTGGACCTGGGCGTCGTACGGGTATTGCCACACCAGCTCGATCTTCCGCTTGATCGCCGCGAAATAGGAGATGTACTGGATCTCGGGGGCGTTGAGGGCGGTGAGATGCGTCCCGCCGCCCCGTTCTTCGGCGATCTCTCCCTTGTCCCTGGCCTTCCCTTCCGTCCCGACGGCCGAGCCGGTCGCGGCCTTGAACCCCGGCCCGCGCGATCCGCGCGTCGCGAGCGCCATCACCGTCTTCCCGAGCGAGGGCGTGAGGTCCGTGCCCGGAGGCATCGCCTTCGTTCCGCCGGCGGGCCGCGGGGCGGACGGCGGGGATTTCCCGAATTCCGGCGTCGGCTCAAGCCGCGCCGTCTTCAGGAGCTCCTCGTTGAGCGTCGACGAGGCGTCTCCTGTCCCTTTCGCGGGGGGCGGCGATCCCGTTTTCGCCCGGGGAGCCGGGAACGCCTTTTCGGGCGGCAGGTTCGGATCGACCGGAAGGTCGGGGACCCTTCCCTCCAGGACGCGGGGCGGGATCGGCCGGCCCTTCTCCGCCTTCGGTGCCCTGGCCGTCCTCGGCGGAGGCGGCGACTTCCGCTTTTCCCCACGGATGATCCCGGGCCGCGGAGGGCGGAAGTCGGTCGCCCTCGGGATGTCGGCGAGGTCCATCACCAGGACGTCCCCGGGTCCCGGGGCGCGCACCGGGACGGCCGACGCGAGGAGGAAGGCGACCCCGTGGAGCAGGAGGGAGAAGGCGAGATAGCTTGCAAGGAGCCGATTGTTCGCCATGATTATCTTTCAGTATAGCAGCGGGCCGCGCTTTTCAATTGCGGGCGGAACCGGTACGATGAAACGTTAAAGACCTCCCGAGGTGACGTCCCATCATCCCGCTCAAGGACACGATCCCGTCCTCCCGTCCTCCCGTCGTCAACTATCTCCTGATCGGCATCAACGTGGTTGTCTTCCTGATGCAGTGGGGGATGGGGGAGCGGGCGACCGAGTTCGTCTATTCGCATGCCGTCATCCCCTACCGGTTCCTGCTCCTGTTCCCCCACGACGTCTCCGAGATCACGACGCTCATCACGGCGATGTTCATCCACGGAGGCTGGCTCCACATCCTGGGAAACATGCTCTACCTGTACATCTTCGGGGACAACGTCGAGGACATCCTGGGGCACGGCCGGTACCTGGCGTTCTATCTCCTGTGCGGCGTGATTTCCTTCGTCGCCCAGATCGTCTTCAACGCGCGTTCGATGGTCCCCAACATCGGCGCCTCGGGGGCGATCGCCGGCGTGCTGGGCGCGTACTTCCTCCTCTTCCCCCGGGCGCGGATCGTGACGCTCATCCCGTTCCTCCTGTTCTTCACCGTGGAGATTCCCGCCTACGTCTTCCTGGGTCTGTGGTTCCTGCTCCAGTTCCTCAGCGGGGCCGCGTCGCTCGGGCGCACCTCGGCGCTCTCGGGGGGGGTCGCCTGGTGGGCGCACGTCGGCGGCTTCGTCGCGGGGATGGTGCTCCTCTCCCTCTTCATCCCCCGCGGAGGGGTACGCCGGCCCACGGTCGTGTGAGGGTCTCCCAGCCCTTGATATTCAAGGGCCAGCGGGTGCCGCGGGACCGCGAAAAAGACCTTGACACCGTTTTGACGGTAAGTCTAAATGAAATCAATTTGCAATGCGATGTCGGCTGGTCCGAACGAATCCGGGAGATCGGGTGCGAGATACCAAAAAGGAGGAAGGACGATGACGAAGGCGGATCTGGTTGCTTCCATGGCCGGGGTGGCGGGGATTACCAAGGCGGCGGCGGAGAAGGCCCTCGACGGGTTCATCGACGCCGTCACGAAGAGCTTGAAGAAGGGGGACAAGCTGGCGTTAACGGGATTCGGCACCTTCAGCGTGAGCAACCGGAAGGCCCGGACGGGCCGCAATCCCCAGACCGGCGAGACCATCAAGATCAAGGCCGCCCGGGTTCCCAAGTTCTCGGCGGGCAAGGGACTCAAGGAGGCGGTCGGCGGGAAGAAGAAGTAAGACGATCCCGCGTACGGACAATTCGGAACCCCGGCCGGCGCCTTCGCTTGGCCGGGGTTTTTTATTTCCGGAGGAGCCATGTTCACCAAGATCCTTCTGCCGACGGATTTCTCGGAATGTTCCACGAAGGCCGCGCGCGTCGCGCGGCGGGTCGCGGAACGCTTCAACGCGCGGATCGTGGTTCTCCACGTCCTCGACGAGCCGGTCGCGCTCGACCCGATGTTCCGGGGCGATGTCCCCGTGGAGCTGCTCCGGACCCGGATGGAGCAGTTCGCCCAGGAGAACATGGACGCCTTCCTGGCGGCGCACTTCTCGGGATTCGAGAACTTTGATACGATGCTCGCGTCGGGGATCCCCTACCGGGAAATCATCAAGAAGGCGCGGGAGACCGGGGCCGACCTGATCGTGATCGGGACGCACGGGCGCACCGGGGTGGAGCACGTGCTCTTCGGAAGCACGGCGGAGAAGGTCGTCCGCATGGGGCCGTGCCCGGTGCTCACCGTCCGCCCGGGGAACACGGAGTTCATCCGGCCGTAACCATTTCCATAGGAAGGGGCAGTCCGATGACGACGATCGTCGATGTCCATGCGAGGCAAGTGCTCGACTCCCGCGGCAACCCGACCGTGGAGGTCGAGGTCCTGCTCGAGTCCGGCGCGGAAGGGGCAGCCATCGTCCCGTCCGGCGCGTCGACCGGCACGCGGGAGGCGGTGGAGCTTCGGGACGGCGACCCGAAGGCGTACCTCGGCAAGGGGGTCCTCAAGGCCGTCCGGAACGTGAACAAGGTGATCGCCCCGAAGGTCGTGGGCCTGGACGCCGCCGGGCAGGCCGCCCTGGACAGGACGATGATCGCCCTCGACGGGACGGAGAACAAGGGGAAGCTCGGCGCCAACGCGATCCTGGGCGTCTCGATGGCCGCGGCCCGCGCGGCGGCCGAGGCGTGCGGCCTGCCGCTCTACCAGTACCTGGGCGGGGTCAACGGCCGGACGCTGCCGGTGCCCCAGATGAACATCCTGAACGGCGGCTCCCACGCCGACAACAACGTGGACATCCAGGAGTTCATGGTGATGCCCGTCGGGGCGAAGTCGTTCTCCGAGGCGCTCCGGATGGGCGCGGAGACCTTCCATAACCTCAAGAAAGTCCTCAAGGGGAAAGGGCTCAACACGAACGTCGGAGACGAGGGGGGCTTCGCGCCGCTCCTCAAGTCGAACGTCGAGGCGATCGAGGTGATCCTGGAGGCGATCGGGAAGGCGGGATACAAGCCGGGCAGGGACATCGCGATCGCCCTCGACCCGGCCGCCTCCGAGTTCGGGGAGAAGGGGAAGTACGTCTTCAAGAAGTCGGACGGCTCGACGCGGGACGCCGCGGGAATGGTCAAGTTCTACGAGAACCTGTGCCGCCAGTACCCGATCCTTTCGATCGAGGACGGCTTCTCCGAGGACGACTGGGACGGGTGGAAGATGTTCACGCAGGCGATGGGGAAGAAAATCCAGATCGTGGGAGACGACGTCTTCGTCACGAACCCGAGGATCCTGGAGAAAGGGATCGCCGACGGCGTGGCGAACTCCGTCCTCATCAAGCTGAATCAGATCGGGACCGTGACCGAGACGCTCGACGCGATCGAGATGGCCAGGAAGGCCGGGTGGACCGCCGTCGTATCGCACCGCTCCGGAGAGACGGAGGACACGACGATCGCCGATCTCGTCGTCGGGCTGAACACCGGCCAGATCAAGACCGGCTCGGCTTCGCGGACGGAACGGATCGCGAAGTACAACCGGCTTCTGCGGATCGAGGAAGAACTCGGGGACGCGGCCCGCTTCGAGGGAAAGGGAATCTTTTACAATATTTAGAGTATGACGCGAAGATTTCTGGCGCTGATCATCCTGGACGGCTGGGGATACCGCGAGGAGACCGAGGCGAATGCGATCGCCCTCGCGGACATCCCCTTCTACGACCGGCTCTGGACGGAATTCCCGCACACGCTCATCCACGCTTCCGAGGAGAGGGTCGGCCTCCCCCACGGTCAAATGGGGAACTCGGAGGTGGGGCACATGAACCTGGGCGCCGGCCGGGTCGTCTACCAGGATCTCGTCCGGATCTCCCGGGCGATCCGGACCGGCGAGTTCTTCGGGAACCCGGTCCTGTGCCGGACGATGGACGCGGCGCGGGAGAAGGGCAAAGCCCTCCACTTGATCGGGCTTCTGTCGGACGGAGGGGTTCACTCCCTCGATGAACATCTCTATGCCCTCCTCCGGATGGCGAAGGAGCGGGGGGGCGGGCAGGTCTTCGTTCACCCGGTCTTCGACGGCCGCGACACGCCGCCCACCAGCGGGCGGGACCATCTGAAGAAGCTCCTGGCCGCGATCGGCGGGATCGGCGTCGGCGCGGTGGCGACGGTCGCGGGGCGGTACTACACGATGGACCGCGACAACCGGTGGGACCGCATCGAGCGGGCGTACCGGGCGATGGTGCGGGGCGAGGGGACGGAGAGCGCCGACCCGGTCGCGGCAGTGGAAGCTTCCTATGCCGCGGGGAAGACCGACGAGTTCATCGAGCCGGTGGTGATCCGGCGGGAAGGGCGCCCGGCCGGGACGATCGGGCCGGGGGATTCGGTGATCTTTTTCAACTTCCGCGCCGACCGGGCGCGGCAGATCACCCGGGCCCTGACCCAGGAGACGTTCGACCGGTTCCCCCGGCCGGAGCGGCTGGGCCTGACGTACGCCGGCATGACGGTCTACGACGCCGCGCTCGACCTCCCCGCCGCCTTCGGGCCCCAGACGATGGAGAGGATCCTGGCGGACAACTTCACCGCGCGGGGGATCCGGAACCTGCGGATCGCCGAGACGGAGAAGTACGCCCACGTGACCTACTTTTTCAACGGCGGGGCGGAGAAGGTCTTCCCGGGCGAAAGCCGCGTCCTCATTCCCTCGCCGTCGGTCTCCACGTACGACCTCCAGCCCGAGATGAGCGCGTATGAGGTGGGGGAACGCGCGGCGGCCGAGGTCGCTTCCGGGAAACACGACGTGATGATCCTCAACTTCGCCAACTGCGACATGGTCGGTCACACCGGCATCCTGTCCGCCGCAATCCGCGCGGTCGAGGCGGTCGACGAGAACCTGCGCCGGGTCGTCGAGGCCGTCTGGGCCGCCGGGGGCGTGGCGCTCGTGACCGCCGACCACGGGAACGCCGAGTTGATGGTCGATCCGGGGACGGGAGAGCCGCACACTGCGCACACCACCAACCTCGTCCCTTTCATTTTCGCCGACCCGCAGGCGAAAGGGGTCGTTCTGCGTCCGGACCGGGCGCTCGAGGACATCGCACCGACCATGCTTGCGATCTTGGGGATCCCGAAGTCGCCCGAGATGACGGGGGAGGACATCCGGGATGGCTGAAGCGCCGGCCCGCCTGTCGATCCTCGTCGTGAGCAACGACGCCGCCGTCCGGGACATGCTTCGGACGACGCTGGCCAATGCGGGGTACCACGTGACGCTGGCGGGGTCGGGCGCCGAAGCGATGAAGATCGTCGCGAACTCCTCTCCCGACTACGCTCTCATCGACCTGTTCCTCCCCGACTACTCGGGCGTCGAGCTCAAGCGCCGGATCGTCCGGCTTTCGCCGAAGACGCACGCCGTCGTCGCATCCTCCTTCACGACGATCCGGAGCTCGGAGGACGTCCTGCGGTTCGGCGCGTCGGACTTCATCCTCGACCAGCGGGAGATCCTCGATCTGATCGCCGCCGCCGGGGAGCGCCCGCCGGCGGCCGCCCCGACCGTTACGGACGAGCGCCTCCGGCGCTGCCTCGTCGAGACGATCGACGTCCTCGTGGGACTCCTCGAGGTGAACGACCCGTTCTTCGGGGGGAACTCCCACATCACGATGGAGTACGCCCGCTCCGTGGCCGAAACGATGAAGCTCGGCCCCGAGACGGTCGACGAGATCGTGGTCGCGGCCCTCCTCCACGACATCGGCCGGATCGGGATCAAAAGCGAGATCCTGACCGAAAAGAAGAAGATCACCGAGGCCGAGTACAAGACGATCCAGTCCCATTGCGAGAACGGGGCGAAGATCCTCGAGTCGATCCCGTTTCCCTGGAAAATCAAGCCGATCATCACCCACCACCACGAGCGGTACGACGGGAAGGGATACCCGAGCGGGCTCAAGGGACGCGAGATCCCGATCGGCGCCCGGATCCTCGCGGTGGTCGACGCCTTCGCGGCGATGACGGCCAACCGCCCCTACCGCCGCAGCCTCACGCGGGAGGAGGCGATCCGGGAGCTCCACAACAACGTCGGGACCCAGTTTGACCCCGAGGTCGTGGAGATCTTCACCGGGATCGTCGAGGAGAAATATTACTTCCGGGGCCTGGGGGCCAAGCCGAAGGTCCTGCTGGTCGACGACGAGGTGGACTACCTCACGCTCGTCAAGCTGCGCCTCGTGAACGAGGGGTTCGACGTCTTCGGGACCGACAACGCCGAGGACGCCCTGAAGATCGCCGAGAAGGAGCATCCCGACATCGTGCTGTCCGACGTGGTCATGCCGGGCGTCGACGGCATCACGATGTTCAGGCGGCTCCGGGCGAAGCCGGAGTTCTCCGACACGCCCCTCATCTTCCTCTCCGCGAAGGACGAGATCCATTTCAAGGTCGAGGCGCTCCACCAGGGGGCGGAGGACTACCTCATCAAGCCGGTCGACCTCCGGGAGCTGGCGGCCCGGATCCGCAACGTCATCAAGCGCGAGGCGCGCCGGAGAGGCGCCCCCGCCGCCGGGGTGAACCCGGGCGTCATCGGGGACTTGAGGAACCTGAGCATCCCCGACATCGTCCAGACGCTCCACCTGGGGCTCAAGACGGCGTGCGTGACCGTCCGGAAGGCCGACGTCAAGGAGGCGGGGCGGATCTTCTTCGAAAACGGCCGGATCCGCCACTGCGAGCTCGGGAAGCTGTCGGGCGAGGAGGCGTTCTACCGTCTCATCCGGTGGCAGGAGGGGCCGTTCGTGATCGCCCACGGCCAGACGACCTCCCTGCGGACGATCCAGATGGACGAGATGCAGCTCGTGATGGAAGGATTGCGGCGAATGGACGAGGAGAAAAAGGATTCCCGCGCGTGATCTCCTTCTTCGGGAAAGAACGGAGGCGAAAGGAGAGGGTTCAGCGCATGGCGCCCGTCATATTCACGGTCCAGTCGGGAAAGGATCCCCGGAAGGTGTCGTCGCCCGTGAGCGGCACCGCCCGGGATTTCTCGCCGCTCGGGATGGCGGTGATCACATCGAAGATCGCGCCCGACGGCATCCACGTCATGTACGACACCCTCATGACCACGCGCAACCGGGTCGACGCGACCGTCTTCCCGGAGGGCCGCCCCCCCATCCGCGTCACGGGGAAGGTCAAGTGGTTCCGGGAATCGACGCACCCCGAGGGTCCCTACATCTTCGGGATCGAGTTCGACGAGCCGTCCGCCGAGTTCCGGGAATGGCTTTTCCTGGAATAGGCGGTCGGGTATACTGGTAGTTTCCGATTCGCCGGCCGCGGGGCGGCGTGCGAGAGTGGCGGAATGGCAGACGCGCCGGACTTAGGATCCGGTGGGCAACCGTGAGGGTTCAAATCCCTCCTCTCGCACCAACTCATCGGATGCGACAATCCAACAGGGAGGGATGAGACGGAAGCGATGAAGACCAGCGTCGAGCCGATCAGCGCCGTGAAGAAGCGGATCCGGGTGGAGGTCCCGGCGGACGAGGTGGCCCGCCGGATGGAGGAAGGCTTCGCCGAGGTCCGGCGGATGGTCCCGATCCGGGGGTTCCGGAAAGGGAAGGCCCCCCTCGCCATGGTGAGGCGGCTCTTCCGGGAGTCGGTGGAGCAGGACGTCGCCGAGGGGCTCGTCAAGGAGTCGCTCTCGGAGGCGTTCCGGGAGAACAACCTCCGGGTCCTTTCCCTCCCCGAGGTCGAGGGCGCAAAGGTCGAGGACGGGAAGGAATTCTCCTTCACGGCGACGGTGGAGACCGCTCCCGAGGTGGAGCCGAAGGACTACAAGGGCCTCCCCGTCGTTCAGGAGAAGGTCGAGGCGACCGACGAGCAGGTGGAGGCCTCCCTCGAGTCGCTCCGGGAGTCGTTCGCCCAGTACCATCCCGTGGAGGGGCGCGGCGCGGCGGAGCCGGACCTCCTGGAGGTCTCTCTCTCGACCTCCGCGGACGGGGTGCCGGTGGAGTCGGTTTCCTCCACGTCGGTCCTCCTGGGGACGGGCCGGCCGTTCGGAAAAGAATTCGAGGAGAAGCTGGCGGGCGTCAGGCCGGGGGAGGAGCGGGCCTTCGCGATCGCCTTCCCGGCGGGCGTCCCCAACCCGAAGTACGCGGGGAAGACCGTGACGTTCCGCATGACCGTCCAGTCGGTCCGCGAGAAGCGCCTCCCGGCCCTCGATGAGGAACTCGCCAAGAATTTCAATGATATCCAGGATCTTGCGACGTTGAGGGCCCGGATGCGCGAACGGCTCCTGGCCGAAGGGGAGGAACAGGCCCGCCGCCGGATGGAAAACGAGATCCGCAACGGGTTGCTGGAGCGGAACGTCTTCGAGGTTCCCCCGATCCTGGTCGACCGCCAGGTCGTCGAGATGATCGACGAGATGGCGCGGCGGATGACGTCCCAGGGGGTAGACCTCAAGAAAGTCCGCCTGGATTTCGAAAAGATGAGAGAGCGGTTCGCCCCCGGCGCCGAGAAGGCGGTCCGGGCCACCCTGCTCCTGGCGGCGATCGCGAAGAAGGAGGGCATCGACGTGCCGTATTCCGAGATGGAGGCCGAGATGAAGGCGATGGCGGACGCCTCGGGGATGGCCTTCGAGAAGGTCCGGGAGATCACCGGCGAGGAGGAGCGGCTCGAGGAGCTGCGCAACCGCCTGATGGAGCGGAAGGTCATGGCGTTCCTGGCGTCCCACGCCGTGATCCGGGAGGAAGGAGGGACCGCATGAATCTCGTTCCCATCGTCGTCGAGCAGACCAGCCGGGGAGAGCGGTCGTACGATATCTACTCGCGGCTTCTCAAGGACCGGATCGTCTTCATCGGCAGCCCGGTCGACGACGACATCGCCAACCTGGTCATCGCCCAGCTCCTGTTCCTCGAGGCGGAGGACCCCGACAAGGACATCAACCTCTACATCAACTCGCCGGGGGGGCTTGTGACGGCCGGGATGGCCATCTACGACACGATGCAGTTCATCAAGCCGGAGGTGGCGACGGTGTGCCTCGGCCAGGCGGCCTCGATGGCGGCGGTCCTCCTGACGGCCGGGGCGGCGGGGAAGCGGACGGCGCTGCCCAACGCGCGGATCCTCATCCACCAGCCGATGGGGGGGACGCGCGGCCAGGCGACCGACATCAAGATCCAGGCGGAGGAGATCCTCCGGCTCCGGGAGGAGCTGAACCGGATCCTCGCCCGTCACACGGGACAGCCGATCGAGAGACTCCAGGCCGACACGGAGCGCGACTACTACATGTCGGCGGCCCAGGCGAAGGCGTATGGTATAATCGATCGTGTGGTGGAGAAGCGGCCTGCGCCCGGCAGGCCGCTCGTGGACTGAGGGGGACGCCGGTGACCCGCAAGGTGAACGACAAGGGCACCCTCCTGGTGTGCTCCTTCTGCGGGAAGGCCCAGAACGAGGTGCGGAAGCTGATCGCCGGGCCCACCGTTTACATCTGCGACGAGTGCGTCGAGCTCTGCAACGACATCATCTCCGAGGAGTACGAGGTCGACGACGACATCAAGATCCAGGCGGAGGAGATCCTCCGGCTCCGGGAGGAGCTGAACCGGATCCTCGCCCGTCACACGGGACAGCCGATCGAGAGACTCCAGGCCGACACGGAGCGCGACTACTACATGTCG
>JAMDBZ010000030.1:48655-52185 GCA_023488945.1 Deltaproteobacteria bacterium | reverse complement strand
CACACCGCGATCTGGAGGTCTTTCGACTTCATCGCGAGGGCGTCGAGGGACAGCCGGACGACCGCGCCCCAGTCCGCGGACTTCGGCTCCCCCTCTCCGCCGAAGGTCAGCGGATCCTCCGCCCGGCGGGCCTCCTTGATCTCGGCGTAGACGGCGTCGTACCGGAGGTCCGCCCCCGCGGGCGAATCGCCGGGGATCGGCGCCAGGATGGCATCCATCTCGATCGTCGCGCTCATCGTCCTCCCCCGCCCCGCGGCCCGTCGATGATCAGCTCGCGGATCTCGAGAAGCCCCACCCCGTCCTCGCCCGCGAGGAACGTGTGCTGCCCCGCCCCCCGTTCGAGCCCGCCTTCGTCCGGGACCCACTCCGTCATCCGGCCCATCTTCACGCGGTCGTCCGGGTGGCGGAACGACCCGGGGTAGAGCGCGGGCAGGCAGCAGCCGATATGCACCCCCCCGCGCGCGGCGACCCGGCCGCGCGTCCAGATCAGATCGAGGATGCCGGCCGGCGGATCGACCGTCATCTCCTGGACGGCGTCCGCCGGGATCCAGAGGTAGCTGTCGTGGACAAACGCCTCGATGAACGGGAACAGGAGCGGGTCGGCGTCCTGGAATCCCTTGAACGGTTTCCCGTTCAGCGTCCCCGCCAGCCCCGCGTTCCGCGCCGCGATCGCCTCGAGGGCCGCAAGTCCCTCCTTCCGCTTCCCCGCCGAGAGCTTCTCCCGGGCGTCGAAATACGCCTCGAGCCAGGACGGGGACGCGGGGAAGAACGCCGGCCTCTTCCCGTCCGCCCGGACGGCCTCCCGCTCCTTCTCCGCCTTGATGAGGTTCCGGTAGACCTGGGCGCCCGCATCCTTCGCCGCGTCCCCGGCGACGACGGCGTCGAGATGCCGCACCGCGCCGTCCCACTCCCCCAGGAAGCAGAGCGTCTGGAACAGCATCGTCCGCGCCGCTCCGTCCCCCGGCCGGGCCCGGACCTCCGAGACGAGCTGCGCGCGCGCCTCTCCGAGCCGGCCGGCCTTGATGAGATCCATGGAGTTCATGCGGCCTCCACGGCGTGCCCCCAGATCCGCGGGAAGTCCCCCGCGGAGAGCGGGCGGCGGAAAAACGCCAGGCATGCCCGCTCCGCGTTTCCTCCCATGAAAAGCGCCTTCGGCGGCTCCTTCGCGCCCCGCTTGAGGCCCGCGTGCCAGGCCTGGATCGCGAGGAAGACGTCGGTGCCGGGCGGCTCGTCGAGCGATACGATCCCTGCGGCCTCGCGCGCCGCCGCTTCCGCCTTCCGCTCGATCCCGCGGAATCGGCCGGCCGCCTCGTCTCCCGTCCCGCTCCGGCCTTCGCGCAGGGCGCTCCCGGTCTCCGCGTAACCGTTCCACAGCGGCTGCGGCGGGCGGATCCGTCCGACCGCCTCCTCGAGCGGGCGGAGCTCGGCGAACCTCCTGCCCGCGAGCGATTCGATCTGCTCCCACGCCCCCTCGCACGCCAGGGGAAGCAGATCCCACCGCTCCTCCCAGTCCCTCAAGGATCCGCTTCCCATGATCAGCAGGGGGAAAGGCCTCCCCACGGCGTCGTGACTGTCCCGGACGACGCCGCACGCCAAAAGACCCGGCCCCGCCCCGAGAGCCCAGAACCGGAACGAGCGGAGGGCCGGGTTCCCCTTCGGCTCCCTGGAATGAAGATCACGGTATCCTCCGTCGACCCAGGCCGAGAAGCCGTCCATCATCGGGGAGCTCCGGCCGAGGCGGATGTAGTCGCGCGCGACGGGATGCTTCCCGACCGCCGCCCAAAGCCACTCCCCGGATCCTTTCACGGCGCCCAGCACCGCGCGATGCTCCTCGGGGCACCCCCCCCGCCCGCGCCCCCCGCCCCCGCGTGGGCGAGAAGGGCCCGGTCGCCGCCGAACTGGTAATTCACCCGGATGTACTTGATCCCGTACCGGTCCAGGACCGCTTTCTCCGCGGGGAACTCGTTCGAGTAGAAGACGCGCTTCCCGCCCTGGAAATCGCGAAGGAACTGGGGGAACCCCTGCTCCCCCAGGTATCTCTTCACGAGGACCACGTCCCCCGCCTCGATCTGGAAGATGACGTCGTTGCACGAGTCGGGTGCCCAGACGAACGTCTTGCTCACCGGGTAGTTCTGATTGACGAGGCTCTGGCTCCCCGTCGCGCACCGGAGTTCGAGACGGGTCGTCTGGGGTTTCATCCGGGCATCCGGATTGACGTCGGTGGGCAGCCCCCGGATTGCGACGGGGTAGTTCGCCTGCCGGGGCGCGGCGGCCGCGGCGGCCGCCTGGACCGCCCCCCTGCTCAGGAACGACAGGAAGGCCGGCTCGAACGGGATGCCGCCTCCCAGCGCCTCCTTCGGCTGGAATCCCCTCTGGAGGCTCCGCCCGAGGAACGGCGCCGCCGGCCCCTTGACGAACTTCCAGACGAGCCCGTCCGGCCCGAGCAGGAGATTCCCCGCCGCCGCGCCCCCGACTCCCTGCGCCTCGGCGAGCACCTTTTCCTCCCACTGCGCCTGGAGGGCGCACGCCGACTCGTTCCGGACGTATGCCCAGAGGAAATCGGCGGGACCAGCCGCCAGCCGCCCGACAAGCTCGTCGCCGGTGCCGAGACCGGCGCGGACGCGGCCCGCCGCGTTGAAGGCCGCGTAGAACGGCGACTTGCTCGTCGCGGCGTCCTCGGAGAAGGTCTGCGCCGCCGCCTGGAGCGCCTGGTTCCGCGACTGGGTCGCGGGGGTGAGCGCAAAGAGGGCGTCCCGGTACTCCTGGTACGCCTTCGCGGCCTGCGCCACCGCGGCCTGCCCCGTAACGTCGCGGCCGAGCGTCTTTTCGATCTCCGTGAGGAACCCGGCCCCGGTCTCCACCGCTTTCCCGATGCTCCCCTTGTCCTTCCCGGCGTCGGCCGCCGTCCGGATCGTCCGGAACCGGTAGAGCTGCGCGACCCAGCCGGGAAGTCCCTCACCGCTTCCGACGAGCGGCTCGAGCTCGGTGGCCATGCGGGAGAGCAGCGCCGGGTACGGACCCTGACTTCCCGTCATCCGGGCCGCCATCTGCTGCCATTCCTTCCCCGTCTTGAGGTGATCCGCACCCCGGGGGAACGCGGTGCCGAACCCGGCCCACGCCTCGAAGGCGGCGCCCCGGTACCAGCGGTCGAACTCCGCCTTCTGCGCCGCGAGGCCCTTCGGCTCGCCCAGGGCCCCCTCGACCTCGGAGACGAGTCCGTCGATCAGCCCGCTCCCCTTCCGGGTGAAGGAGGCCCCGACGACCTTTTCGCCGGGCTGCGGCTGCCCGCCCCAGTATTCGGCGAGCGTCACGGACGGCAGGCCGCTCTGCCGGTCCACCCACGTCGCGACCCACTGGAGACTCCTCCCGCGGACCGCGAGGGTGTGGCGCAGCCATGTCTGGAGGAGGCTCATCTCCTTGTTGAGGTCGCCCGGCTCCTGTCTCCAGACGAGGTCGTAGAGATAGAGCTCCCCGAATTTCTTCCGGACGTCCGGCGCGACCTGCCGGGCGGCCGCGGAGACGTACGGCTC
>JAMDBZ010000030.1:22893-48645 GCA_023488945.1 Deltaproteobacteria bacterium | reverse complement strand
TTCTCGACGAGCCGGCTCTCGTTGAGGCCGAACCGGGGGATCCACCAGTTCCCGTTCCGCTCCTCGACCTTGAGGATCCCCTCCTTGAACCGGTCCATGGTCATGAGGTCGGAGAGCATCTCCCCGCGCAGGGCGACCGGCTTCTCGAAATCGCGGGAGATGTCGCGGACGATCCGGAGGTTCTTGACGAACGAGAAGGAGAGCAGGCCGCACAGGGCGATGCCGAGGACGACCCAGGCGGTGACCCCGAGGTTTCGCGTCAGCATCCCCCATTCGAGTGCGCGCTTCGTGGGCGCGAAGAGCTTCCGGTCCCCCGGGAGGATCCTCGCGTAGAAGTCGTGGAGGAAGAGCCCCCGGCTCGTCCCGGGAAGGACGTCCTTCTCCCCGATCAACCCCAGCGCTCCGAGGAAGTGGGAGAAGGGGGTTCCTTCCTGCTTCCCGCTGCTGAAGTAGAGCCCGCGCAGGATCGGCGTCTCCTGGTACGGGTTCTGCCGGAAGGTCGCCCGCATGAACGCCTTGAGGCCCTTCCCGAGCTGCTCGAACTCCTCGGGGAAGAGCAGCAGGGCCGGGTCGACGGGCCTGGTCTCCGGCTTGTGAAGCAAGAGAATCCGCAGGTTCCGCAGCCGCTCCCCGAGGGAGGCCATCGCCTTGTCGGCGAACGCCTCCACGTCCGGCGAGAGGTCCGGGTTGACGAACCCCATCGGCTGCTCGAGGCCCTTTTCGGGAAGCTGGTCGCAGAACTTCGCCATCCCCTGGACGAGGTCGCACTTGGTGACGAGCACATACACGGGGAACCGGATCCCCAGCACCCTCATCAGCTCGTCGATCCGGCGGCGGATGGTCCGGCCGTCCTCTTCCATCGCTTCGGGAGCGGTCCGGAGGAGCTTGTCGGCGGCCACCGTCACGATGAGCCCGTGGATCGGCTCCTTCTTCCGGTACTTGACGAGGAGGGAGAGGAACTTCTGCCATTCCTCCTTGTCCTTCCCCTCGTCCACGGGGATCGCGTACCGCCCCGCCGTGTCGATGATGACGGCCTGCTCGAAGAACCACCAGTCGCAGTTGCGCGTCCCGGAGATCCCCGACGTCCGCGTGACCTCGAGGAACGGCGAGGAGAGCTTCGCGCTCGTGATCGAGGTGGTCTTCCCCGAGCCGCTCTCCCCCATCACGAGGTACCAGGGGAGGACGTAGAGCGGGTTCCCGTGCTTCCTCAGGTGGGACTTCCGGAGCGCCTCCACCGCTTCCTTCCACCGGTCCTGGAGCTCCCGCATCTCGGTTTGTTCCTTCTGCGAGAGGGCCCGGATCTTCTCCTCGTCCTGGGCGATGACCTGCTGGACGAAGTTCTGCTCCCGCCGGCGCAGGAGGATCTTTCGCAGGATCAGGACGCCGATCCCGATCCCGACGAGGAGCAGGACGAGGAAGACGGCGACCCAGCGCGGCCAGTCGAGGAGGAGGACGAGGCCGACCACGAGCAGGACCGCCAGGATGGCTCCGAGGACGATCAGGGAGATCTTCAGGATCTTGAGGAGGGAGTCCTTCATGTCAATAGGGCACCGTCTTGAGGAAGTTTTCGCCGATCCCGCTCAGGGAGAACCGGTAGATGACGTAGAGGATTCCGAAAAGAACGACGGGCGCCGCCAACCCAACGAGAGCCAGCGTGGAGAAGCGCGCCTTGGCCGGGCCGGGTCCCGCCTCGGCGGAGACCGCCGGATACGCGTCCGGGAAAAGCTCTCCCCGGTCCAGCGACGGGACGCCGACCGAGCTCCCGAGGAGGAGCTTGAGGTTCGAGGTCCGAAGCTGGTCGAGGAGGAACTCGTCCCCCGGATTGCAATACCTGCCGAGGAACCCGAGGGAAAGGCAGAGGTAATAGACCTCACGGGCGTCCTTCTGGTGGAAGCCCAGGGCGTTGAGCTTCTCGAAGAACTCCTCGCCCGCGTCGGTCGTGTTGTAGAACAGCCGCTGGAGCTGCTCCCGCTGCCAGAGGCTCCGGTGCGTCCAGCCGGAGGCGAGGATCGCCTCGTCGACCCACGCGCAGACCGCGAAGCGGGCGAGGTCGAAATCCTCCGGCGCGAATCCCCCCTTCCGGGCGGTCGACTCGCTCCGGGAAAGGAGCCTCTGGACGTCGGCCTTGACCTGCTCGAAGGGAGGCTGCCGCGCGGCCGCCGTCCTCTGGAAGTAGGCGACATAGGCCACGAGCTCCATGAAGCAGTCGGTCAGATGCATGGCTTACGACCTCCCGACGACCATGAGTTCCGCCTCGAGGTCCTCCGGGGCACTGTCCCAATAGAGGGCGACGTTGTTCCGCTTGGCGACCATCGCCCACTGGTCGCTGTGATGGTCCACGGCGAAATAGATCGAGTTCGCCCGGCGGGGGAGCTCCTGCGGAGGAACCGGCAGGTGGGTGAGATTGATCCCCGGGATCGCGCGTGCGATCAGGAGCGGGAGCTGCTCGCGGGTGCTGAGCTTGGCGGCGGTCGACACCGACTGCAGGACGACCTTGGGGTCCTCCTGCGTCTTGAGGACGAGGTAGAACCGGTTCTGCGCCTCGAAGACGGCCGGCTCGAGCTCGGAGGCGTAGTACGTCCCGTCGAAAACGAGCTTCCTCACGTATTCCGGACCCGCGGTGATCTCGTCCAGGAGCTGTGAGACGAGCGCCTGAGCCGTGTCGAAGCACCGGTAGAGGCCCCGGTGGTCGTAGGGCGGCAGGACGCGCCCCCCGTCGTCCGACTCCCCGAGGACGTTGACCCGCTCGGAGAAGGAAGACAGCTCGCCGATGAGCTGCCGCAGCGCCCCGTAGACCGCCCACGGGTGGACCGGCTGGGTGTCCGTGTAATGGTGCAGGAGGGGGACAAATCTGTTGAGGGAGCGCAACGCGAGGAGGTAGACCATGTCGCGGGAGCCGAACTCGGCCGTCTGGACCCCTCGCTGGCGCTTGTACTCCTCGAGCTGCCGGCTCCTCGAGGCGATCTGGTCCCGGATCTCCCGGACGATCCGGGAGAGAACGGCCGAGGCCGTCAGGTTGAGGACCGGCGGGACGAACTGATCCGAGAGCCGGATCTCCTCTCCCATCCTCTCGAGGCAGGCCAGCGGAACGAGCGCGTAGTCCCCGAGCTGTTCCCGCTCGCTCTCCCAGACGATCCGGAGGACGTAGGAAAGCCGCTTGACCTGTCCCGGGGGACCGCCGGCGTGGAGGTCGCGCACATCCTCGGCATCCTTGAGGGCCACGAACCGCGTCGTCACGCTCCCGACGCCCTCGAGCCGCTCGAGGACCGTGACGTTCTCCGCGCCGTCGTTCCACTTCCGGACGCCCAGATACACGGGGAACGGCTTCCCCCCCTGGACCCACGACTCCTCGAACGACCGGGCCTCCGAGACGGCGTTCCCGGGGAGGACCGCGTAGGTCCCGTCCGGGAAGAGGAACGTCCCTTTGAGCAGGCCGAAGGAGCGGGTTCCGAGGGCGGCCCTCTGGACATCCATCTCCCAGACGCCCCAGAAATGGGGCTGCAGGTGGCTCTGCATCGGCTCCAGGAGCGCCTGGACGGACCGCTCGAGAAGCTGGAAATGCTGGGGCTGGAGGAAAAGCCCCTGGTGCCAGAAAAGGGAGCGCTGCACGCTCATGGGGTCCCCCGGACGTCCCGGATCGAGTCCGGCCCCAGGAACAGGTCGATATCGAGCTTTCCGGGCATGGCCGTCTTCCGGATCGACCACCCGATCCTCTCCTCCACGATGGGAACCGGGTAGAGGCGGACGGAGTCTTCCTTCCTGAGATTGGAGTACCCCGCCACCAGTCCCACGTACTTCGCCCCCTCGGGGCGGTCGAGCGTCTCGGTCACCTCCCCCCCGGGCTGCACGATGATCCTCCGGGTGTTCGTCACGCTCGGGTCGAAGCGCGAGCAATCGAGGAGCTTGCCGACCCCGTCGGTCTCGTTGAGGAGCTGGTTGAAGCCGTTCGGATCCCTCAGATGATAAAGGCACAGGAACAGGGTGTGGGGGGTCGCCTCGAAGAGGTTCAGGCGCGGATCCGCCTTGAGATGGACCCGGATCGCACCCTCCTCGTAGGGATACGGGCCCGCGTATTGAACGGCGGCCGCGTAGCGCATCGCGGACGTCTCCCGAGAGGCCGACGGAGGCTGCCGGGTGGCCGCCCCCCCGCCGCACCCGGAAATGAGGGCGACGACCGTCAACGGAGCGATCGCCCTGCGGACGAGGTTTCTCATGGCCGTCCCTTTCGCTCGGTGGAGTAGAGTTTCTGGCAGGTCTTCTCGAACTCCCGCAACAGGTCCTGCGTGAAGCGCCCGGAGGCGAACCAGCCATGGCACTCGCGGTATTTCTCCTTGTAGATCTCGAACAGCTCCGCTTTCCTCAAGGGGCCGAACTTCAGTCCCCCTTCCGCCCGGGCCTCGAGGAGATCGGGGTCGAGCTCCGCCAGGAGCTGGCCGAACTTGGCCCGGGCCGCTTCCTGGAAGGCCCTGTGGGCGACGAGAAAGGCGCTCTGGATCCGGGCGAGGTGCTCCTCGATCGACTGCGTCCCTGTCCCTTCCTCGATGCTCGACCCGATGAGGTGCCGGATCGTCTCCGTCTCGGGCTTCCGGCCCAGGAGCGTCGCGTTGATCGTCCCGATGATCCCGTTGAGCGCCTCGAAGACGGCATTGAGCGCCCCGGCGAGCTTCTCCACGAACTCGGGGGATCCCAGTTCCTCCGCCGCCGTCTCCCTCCCGAAGAGCCTCGCGAGCTGGCGCTCGATCCGGTCGGAGCGGACGCCGTGCCCGGAAGCCGTGACCCGGGCCGGCGATGCGAAATTCCGCCTCAGACCCGCGAGGAAATCCCGTCGCACGGGGAATGGGGCATGCGCGAGCCGCCGCCGGAGGCACTCCTCGACGCCCTCCGCGCCCCGCGAAGGGTTCGATCGGTAGGCCGCCCGGATCTCTTCCGCGAGCGACTCGACGGTGAACGCGGTGTCTATCGGGATTCTCCTTTTCCCTTCCGCTTGAGCTGCTCCGGCGTGAGGATCACGGTCTTGGAGAGATCGTCTTCACCGGTCGCCGGGGGGGACTGGGACTGCTCCTCGCCCGGGCCCGTGCGGAGGATGGTCGTCGGCCGATCGTCCGGCGGAGGCGTGAAGGGCCCTCCTTTCGGAGGCTTCACCACGGTCCGGAGAAGGTCGTCTTCGTCCGCCGCCTTCGTGCCGGGCGGCGTCGGGGGCGGCGGCTGACCGATCCGCAGGATCGTCGTCGGCTGATCGGCCGGGGGAGGCGCGTGGGGTCTCGAAGGCGACGGGGGCCCCGGAGACGCGGAGGGCGCTTTCAGGATGACGGTTTCCGTGGTGATCTTTCCGACCTCCCGTCCCTGCGCGGGAGGAGCAGCGCCGACCCGCGGCGATTCGGGCGACGGGGCGGCGGGGGGAACCGCCGGGGCCGCCGGCTCGCAAGGCGGCGGCCTCGGGGCGCCGCCCGGCTTGACGACGGTCTGAAGGAGCGGATCCCCGGCCGGCGCCGCGGGCGCCGGCGGCTGTTCCCGGGCCGTCTCCTCTTCGAGGGCCCAGCGGGCCGCAATCCCCTCAAGAATTCGGGATATGACCTCTTCTTCCGCGGTTCCGCCGGGCATGGCCGGGGGGGCGCCGGGCCGCTCCCCCTCGTTCGGCAAAAGCGCCGCCCGGATATCTTCCTTCAGGATGTCGAGGGCTTCGAGGAACGCTTCCGGGGATATGCCGGACGCGGTCAGGAAGGAAAGCAGGTCGCGGCGGCTGTCATGACCCTTCATGCTTCCCCCCCGGGAGGAATCCAGGTTACGGGCATTCCCGACGCATGAAAACGTTTCCGCTCCGGCCGGCGCCCGGGGTATGTTCGAGGCCCCGACGCGCAGAGGGAGGCGGGCTACTGACCGGATCTCCTTCCGAATCGTCCCGAGGAATCCGGGATGGACGCTCGGGCAACTTCCCAAGAATAATCGTTATTCAAGAAATCCCGCCAAGCAAAACATCGTTATCGTAACAGAAATTTATCACCTCGCATTTTCCCGGTCAATGCCAACAGCGTTCCACGGTCAATTTTCCGGGAGCGGCTTCCCGCACCAGGGGCAATACAACGCCTCACGGGCAACAAAATGGAGGCAGTGCGGGCAGGGGATTTCCGGCGGCGGCGCCTTCTTCTCCTCTTCCTCGTCCCCTTCCCACGCGTCCTCGTCGTAGCGCCAGTCGTCGCGGGGCATGACATCCGCCTCCTCGTTTATCGGTGGCCCTCGATTTCATTATCTCATCAAACGACGAAGGGCGACCGGCTCCGGCCGGTCGCCCTTCGTGATGTCGTGCCCGGAGCGGGAACCTCGCGCGAAAACCCGCCCCCGGTTCCGCCGGCCCGAGCGGGGACTACTGCTCCTTGTAGGCCAGCCGCCCTCCCGCCAGGATGATGGCGACCTGGCGGCCGGTCAGCGTGTGCTTCACCTCGAACTCGAACCCCTTGGTCACGTTGCGGGCCTTGAGGGTCTGCCCTTCCTGGATCGCCGTCCGGATCCCGGGGATCTCGATCCTGTCGCCCTGGGCGATCCGGTCGTAGTCGGCCTCGTTCGCGAACAGGAGCGGCACGATCCCGAAGTTGATGAGGTTCGCGGAATGGATCCGCTCGAACGACTTCGTGAGGACCGCGCGCACGCCCAGGTGGCTCGGGCAGATCGCCGCGTGCTCCCGCGAAGAACCCTGGCCGTAGGAGAGTCCGCCCACGATGACGTTGTGGACCCCCTTTGCCTTGTTCTCGAGCGCCCGCTTGTGGAACTCGGGGTCGACCCCTTCGAAGACGAACTGGGCGTACTTGGGGATGTTGGAGCGGTACTTGAGCCGCGCGCCGGCCGGCATGATGTGGTCGGTCGTGATCTTGTCGCCGACCTTGAGCGACACTTCGCCCGCGATCGTCCCCGGGAGGGGAACCGCCTCCGGCGGCTTCCCGATGTTCGGCCCGCGGCGGACCTCGATCTTCGAGGAGTCTTCGGCCGGCGGCAGGACCATCGAGTCGTCCACGAGAAACTTCTTCGGGACCTTGATGCCCGGGTACTCGATCCCGAGCTCCTGCGCCACGTCGCGCGGGTCGGCGAACTCCCCTTTCAGGGCGCACGCCGCCGCCGTTTCGACGGAGACGAGGAAGATCCCGGCGTCCTTGGTCCCCGACCGCCCCTCGAAGTTCCGGTTGTTCGTGCGGACCGAGACGCCGCCCGACGGGGGCGCCTGGCCGGCCCCGATGCAGAAGCCGCAGGCGGTTTCCAGGATCCGCGCCCCCGCGCCGACGAGCGCGGCGATGCTGCTCTCCCGCGCCGCCATCTGAAGCACCTGCCGGGAGCCCGGCGCGACGCCGAACGAGACGTTCGGCGCGATCGTGCGGCCCGCGAGGATCTTCGCCAGCGTCGTCACGTCCTTGTAGGAGGCGTTCGTGCACGACCCGACCAGGACCTGGTCCACTTTCTTCCCCGCGAGCGCCTTGATCGCCGTTACGTTGTCCGGGCTGTGCGGCTGCGCGACCATCGGCTCGAGCCCGGAGAGGTCGATGTCGATGACGCGGTCGTATTTCGCCGACGGATCGGCGACCAGCTTGACCCACTTGTCCTCGCGCCCCTGGGCCTTCATGAACGCCTTCGTCACCTTGTCGGACGGGAAGATCGAGGTCGTCACGCCGAGCTCGGCGCCCATGTTGGTGATCGTGGCGCGCTCGGGGACCGAGAGCGCGGCCACCCCCTCGCCGCCGTACTCGACGACGCAGCCGACGTTCCCCTTCGTGGTCAGGATCTCGAGGAGCTTGAGGATCACGTCCTTGGCGGCGACCCAGGGCCGCAGGCTGCCCGAGAGGTTGACCCGGATCACTTTCGGATACGTCAGGAAGAACGGGCCGCCCGCCATCGCGACCGCCACGTCGAGCCCGCCGGCCCCGATCGCCATCATTCCGATCCCGCCCCCGGTCGGCGTGTGGGAGTCGGAGCCCAGGAGCGTCTTGCCCGGCGCGCCGAACCGCTCCAGGTGGACCTGGTGGCAGATCCCGTTTCCGGCCCGCGAGTAGTGGATTCCGTGCTTTGCGGCGACCGTCTGAAGATAAAGGTGGTCGTCCGCGTTCTCGAACCCTTCCTGGAGCGTGTTGTGGTCGACGTACGACACCGACACCTCGGTCCTGACGCGGGGCACGCCCATCGCCTCGAACTGGAGGTACGCCATCGTCCCCGTGGCGTCCTGGGTCAGCGTCTGGTCGATCCGGATGGCCACTTCCCTGCCCGGCTTCTTCTCGCCGGAGACGCAGTGCGCGTCGATGATCTTCTGAACGATGTTTCTCCCCACGGTGCTCCTCCTCCCCCCTGGCGGGGCGTTATGTTCGGCAAGCGGGAACGGAATGTGTCGACAGTATCCGAACGGCCAACATTTTATGGTAAGCCGTTCGCGGCGGAAAAATCAACGGCGTTCTCATCGGGATCCCTCCCGCCCGCCGGGGATTCATCCGTGGACAGGATTCCTCGAAAATCGTAAGATCGACACGATCGGCCTTCTCGTCGTGGAAGGAAATGATATGACCCGGCACACGACCGACGAAAGGGACCCTGCGAACCGGCCGCCCGTTCCCTCCCCCGGTGTCCGCATTTTCCTCGAAATCCCTCTCGCACGACGGCCCCGTTTCCCCGACTCCGGCTTTCCCGTTAAAGTTTCCCCCGGCGACGCCGATAACGCATGGGAAAAGATTCCGCCAATGAGTTTCGCTTCCGCCACATGCAACGATTCGACCCGACGATAGAGAAGGAGTTCCCACGTTGCGCCGGTGACATCCCCCGCGTGTGATTTCAAAGCCCCCTCAGTAAGGAGGTTGGACCGTAATGGGCATACCGAAACGGCTCTTCCCGGTCTGTCTTCTCCTTGTCCTCCTGGGTCCGACGCCGGCCTGGTCCGCGGAGGTCCGGTTCCGGAGCTCCACCCAGTACCTCTGGTACACGGACCCATTCAAGGACAAGGACGAGGGAGACGTGGTCCAATACCTGAAATTCGCCGCGCCGCGGATCGACAACACGGGACGGTTCGCCGCCTTCGGCTACGGCCGGGTTTCCCGGCAGTTCGGATCCCCCGACGACAGGGCGCTGGGGGACAGCGAGGACTTCCTGGGCCGCCTCTACTTCCTTTACGTCAACTACGCCCTCCCCGGGGACCGGGGCGACATCCGCATGGGGCGGCAGTTCGTCTCCGTGGGCGCGGGATCGGGGACGGTCGACGGCGTCCGGATCGAGGTCAGGAACCTCGGGCCGGTCACGATCTCGGCGTTCGGCGGCTATGACGTCCGGTTCGCGGAAACCGCCGACGTCACGAAATTGGGCAATCTCCTCCTGGGACTCTCCGCGGGCGGGTCGTTCTTCACGGGGAACAACGTCGAGGTCAGCTTCCTGCGGAAGTACGACCGGAGCGACATCATCCGGGAGATGGCGGGCCTCCACCTGGACCAGAGGGCCTTCGGCAAGGTCAAGGGATACGCCGACCTGCGGTACGACCTGATGCACGAGGCGTACGCCGAGTTCCTCGCCGGCGTCAAGGCGTTCCCGTTCGCAAGGACGGTCACCCTGACGGCCGAGTACTACTCCTCCTACCCCACGTTCGACGCGGACACGATCTACACGGCCTTCGCCGTCACCCGTTACCGGGAATACCTGGGGCGCGCCGACTGGATCGTGAACCCGGAACTGACTCTCTACGGCTCCTATACCCGCGCCGATTACGACGGTCCGGCCGCCGACGTCGGCACGGTCGGCGTCCGGGCCCGGCCGAAAAAGGTCGAGGGCCTCGGGGTCAACGCCTCGCTCGACCTGAGGCACGGCTACCCGGGGAACCTGACCGGTTTCCGCGTCTCCGCCGACTACGCGTACAAGAAGGCCCTGCTGGCGGCGGGGGTCTCCTACGACGACTTCCAGAGGGACTCGATGGCCGAGGGCTTCAAGGCGAAGAAATACTGGGCCGGCGGCTCCTACCGGCTCCGGGAAAACATGAGCGCCAAGCTGCGCGTGGAAGACGCCGTGACCCGCCAGTACCGGAACGAATACCAGGGGCGGGCGTCGCTCGACCTCAGCTTCTGAGGGGACAAGTTCCGAGGGGACAAGGTGAGAGAGGGGGCGAAAAGACCGATGAAGAAATTCGCTTGGGTTATCCCGATATTCCTCCTGGCGCTCCTGGCGGCGGCCGCGGGCAACGCCCGGGAGAACCACAGGGAATACAAGGACCTGTCGCTTTCGGACTGCGCGGACTGCCACAAGGATTCCGGGGTCCCGCCGAACCACGGGGGCGGGTGGCTCCAAGAGCACCGCATCCCGGCGGCCGGCCCGAACCGCAATTGCTTCGACTGCCACGACCAGGGGACCTGCCAGGACTGCCACAAGGGCGGCGGCATCGAGGCCGGGCTCTCCCGCAGCGAGTGGAAGCGGGACATCGCGCCGGAAAGCCACCGGACCGACTGGCTTTCGATCCACCCCATCCAGGCCCAGTCGAACCCGCAGCAGTGCTCCCGGTGCCACGAGCCGACGTTCTGCTCGGACTGCCACGGCCGGCTCCGGAAGAACGCCCTGACCATCCGGTCGCACGCCAAGACGCCGACGGGCCAGAGCTACATCGCCTTGTTCCCGGACGAGCACGCGGCGGAGGCAAGGCGCAACCTCGCCTCGTGCCAGTCGTGTCACCCCGACGGCGACGTCTGCCTGACGTGCCACTCGGCGAAGGCGGGGCTCAGGATCAACCCCCACCCGAGGGGCTTCAAGGCGGACCGGATCCGGTCCAAGAGCAACGGCCGGTCGTGCATCGTCTGTCACGATTTTTAAACTCCCCCCACGGAGGGTCTGCACATGATACGGAGGCTCGTCACGATCGCGCTCGTCGGAACGCTCGTTCTCGCGGGGGTCCTCCTCGCCGGGTGCGGCTCCTCGGGGAACCGGGAGGGGCAGATCGGCACCGCGGGGACCTCGTCGGTCCTGGTCCAGAAAGGCGACCCCGTCCTCGCCGCGGCCGGCAACTACGTGGGGTCGCAGCGGTGCGCCGCCTGCCACCCCGAGATCTACGCGGAATGGGGGCAGACGCTCCACAACAAGCCGCTCAAGACCGTCGCGGAGGTCGGCGACGCCGCCTTCGTCAACGATGCCGACGGAAACGGCGTCAACGACTTCAAGGACGGCCTGGACCTCTCCGGGAACGCGAATTTCGCCGCTTACGGCGCGAACGCCCCGAAGCTGAGCTTCTCGGGCGGAAAATATTTCGTCACGATCGGCTCCGTCCGGTACGAGGTCCAGCGCGTGCAGGGCGGGAACGGCTACTGGAAGCAGCGGTACCACACACGGATCGGGCGCAGCTATTACATCCTGCCGTTCCAGTATAACGAGGTCGAGAAGACCTACACGCCCTATAACGCCGCCAACTGGTACAGCGGCAGCGCCCCCCGCTTCACCGCGACGTACGGCTCCGACAATCTCGTTCTCCAGTTGAATGCCCTGAACAACGGCACGGACAAGAAGGGGACGGCGGTGTCCTGGGAGAACCGGTGCGCCGGCTGCCACCAGACGGGGCTCGTCGTCAAGTCCGAGGCGGCGAATTACGGCGGAACTTCCGTCACGGAGGTCGTAAGCGGTTACGTGGAGCTGAACATCGGGTGCGAGGCGTGCCACGGGCCGGGCGGCACGCACGTGGTGTCCCGGCTGGCATCCGACATCATCAACCCCGGCCTTTTCGTCCTCACCGGCGTCGAGGGGATCAAGCGGGCCAACGAGGTGTGCGGATCGTGCCACAGCCGCGGCGAATCGGTCACCCTTCCGGGGATCTCCCTGGGGATGGAGGCTCCCGCCCTCCTGTCCGGCAGTGATGCGATCCCGTTCCGGCCGGGGAACAACCTCCTGAACGACCTCGGGCTCACCGGCGCGTACGTCACCTTGACCACGTCGGCATTCTGGGGTTCGGCGAACTACGCGGCCGCCGACGTGAACTCGAAGTTCCCGCTCTACGACGCCTCGAAGAACAATCACCAGCAGTACATGGACATCGGGCAGGGACCCCACGCGGCGGACAAATCGACCGACGTCCCGTGCTGGGGATGCCACTCCCCGCACTCCTCGGCGAACCGGCACATGGTCGCGGCGACCGTGAAGGAGGGCGGCGTCACGAAGGTGACGAACGCCCGCGAGGAGAACGACACCCTGTGCCTGGCGTGCCATGCCGCATCCGGCGATTTCGCCGGGATCACGGCCGCCGACGTCCAGGCCGTCGCGAACGGCGGCTCGTCTTCCGCCGTCGACACCGCGATCCTCGCTCACATGATCAACCGGGCCAACATGGACGTCCCGCTCGACCTGGCCAACGGGGTCGGGCGGTGCACCGCCTGCCACCTGCCCAAGACCGCGCGTTCGGCGACGTTCTCGGCTTCCTATCTCGACGCGGACGGAAAGCAGAAAGGGGACATCAGCTCCCACACGCTGAAGATCCTGATGCCGAACACGAACGTCCTCGACGTCCCGAACACCTACTTCAACAAGTCGGCCTCCGACAACAGCATCGCCACGTCGATGCCGAACAGCTGCACTGCGTGCCACAAGGCGGGCACGCTCGGGAGCACGGGAGCCGGCGACTACGAGATCTACGGCTGGTCGCGCTCCAACATGTCGGATTACCTCGATTCCGGGATCGGCGGTTACGAGGATCGCCTCGACCGCTCGCCCGCCACGGCGGCAGCGTACAACTCGTCCGCCAACACCGCCTGCGTACCGTGCCACACCGAGGCGGGCTACATCACGTACCTGGCCGGGGGGACCCAGGCGGCGCGCTTCATCGCCCCGGCGGACAAGAACTTCCTCGGCTGCCACGCGTGCCACGACTCGGCCTCCTCCTCGGCGAACAAGCACGTCCGGCAGATCGCCTCGTTCACCTTCTCCAGCGGGCTCTCCGTCACGACCGGCGGGAACTCCAAGGTCTGCTTCAAGTGCCACGGCGGCCGCAAGTCGAAGGCCGATGTCGACGCGGCGGTCCCCTCCGGCGGCTTCTACAGCTTCGTCGATCCGCACTTCCTCCCGACCGCGGCGGTCCTCTACGGGCCCCTCGCCCGGGGCGGGTACGAGTACGCCGGAAAGACCTATCTGAACAACCAGTTCCACATCGGCGCCTCCTGCGCCGGCTGTCACATGGCTGCGGCCCCCTCGGGGAACTGGAACATCGGCGGGCACGCCCTGAACATGTCCGACGGGTCGGCGCAGAACACGACGGCCTGCTCGGCCCTCTCGTGCCACGGCCCCGTCGCCTCCTTCGACGTCAACGGGAACGACCGCCAGGGGACGATCAACGCCCTGCAGACCCTGCTCGACGCGGCGCTGGCAGGCCAGGGCGTCGTGCAGACGGCCGATTACCCCTATTTCACCAACATCACGACCGCGGCCCGGTTGCGCGCCGCATACAACGACAAGTTCGTCTCCAACGACCCGGCGGCTTACGTGCACAACTTCCGCTACGCGGCCGAGCTCCTTTACGATTCGCTCGACGAGCTGGACGACGGCCTGCTCAACGGCAGTGTCGCGTTCCCCGGAAAGCAGGAATTCGGCAGGTGACACCGTTCAAAGGAGGTGATTCCGGAAAGAAGATGTCGGGCTTTTCACGCGGTAGCGAAGATCTCTCCAACCACCGGAAGGAGGAACACATGAGAAGGTCGGCCATCCTGTTCATCATCCTCTCCCTGGTCGCTCCGCTCGCGTTCTCCGGATGCGGGACGGGGAACACCGGGCCCGCGGGCGCCTCGGCCCCCACGACCGGCACCCTCGCGGGAACGGTCACCGACGCGGTGAAAGGGGACGCCCTCTCGGGCGTGACGGTCACCGCGAAGGACAGCGGGGGGACCGTGCTCGGCACGGCCGCGACGGACAACACCGGGAGCTATACGCTGGGGAGCCTCCCCCTGGGGACCGTCACGGTCTATTTCTCGAAAACCTATTACACCCCTCCCGGCGGCTTGATCGTCGGCGTGCTGGCGGGCCAGACCGTCACGATCAACGCGACGATGAGCGAAGCGGCGTCGGGCATGCCGAGCGTCGCTATCACCGGCTACAACAACGGCATGTACACGACCGACGACTTCGGGTACGGCGGGACCGCCGCCCTGGCCGCATCGGGGAACGACCCGAACGGCGACACCCTGACCTACTCCTGGAGCAACGCGACCTCGCCGGTCCTCGGCTCCGTCACGGGGTCGGGCACCTCGGGGACGGTCGCCTTCCCCGCGATGACCGCGGCGTTCGCCTCGCGGTACGACTCCGCCAACCTGGCGACGATCTCGGGCTACAATTATTCGGATAACCAGATCGGCCGGTTCGGCATCCTGCCGATAACACCTGACACGCGGGGGCAGGTCACGGCCAAGGTCACCGTGAGCGACGGGCGCGGGCAGAGCGCCTCCGTCACGCTCACGCTGAACGCCGCGAGCGTCCTCACCGGCGTGCCGAACGTGGCCGTCGGGACGCGCGTCTACATGAACCGCGGGAACGACAACGCGAGCCAGACGTGGACGCTGATCCCGCCGACCGGTTCCACGGCCGCCCTGGACAATGCGAGCTCCCGGACGCCGTCCTTCGTGGCGGACATCGCAGGCTCATATGCGCTCTCGGCCGGCGGGAGCTCGACCACGATCCACGCCGGGAACTGGGTCGGCGTGATCACCGGCGGGTCCGGCAACAGCATTACCGTCGATTCGGCCTGCACCGGCTGCCACAACGACATCACCGCCTCTGACGGGTTCACCCCCTGGCTGGGCACCGCACACTCCACGATGTTCACCCGAGGGATCAACGGCGGCAACGGCTCCTTCTACGGCGTCGGCTGCCTCGTCTGCCACACGGTCGGCTTCGACCGGGGGACGGCGAACGGAGGGTTCGACGACCTCGCGGCGGCGTCGGGGTGGGTCTTCCCGTCCACGCTGGCCGCGGGGAACTGGGACAATATGGTCGCCACCTTCCCCGTACAAAACCCCAACACCAGCCCCGTCCGTCTGGCGAACATCCAGTGCGAGAACTGCCACGGCCCGCAGAACTCCGGGGGCCACGGCAGCACCGGCCCCATCGACAGCATGAACTTGTTCACCTCGTCCCGGATCTCCTTCTCTGCCGAGCAGTGCGCAACCTGCCACGCCTCGGGAGCCGGCTACCACATCTATTCCGAGTGGACGACCCTGAGCGATGACGGCATGGGCCACTCGAACCGCTCCCGCGCGATCGCGAGCGGGACGAGCGCCCACTGCGGCCGCTGCCACAGTGTCCAGGGGTTCCAGATCTATCTGGATCAGCTGGACGCCGGCACCATCGGCAACATCGCGAGCTCGACCTGGTCCTCCGTCACGGCGGCCAACGTGGAGCCGGTCACCTGCACGGCGTGCCACGACCCGATGGACGCGACCAACCCGCACCAGCTGCGCGTCTACGACAACTCCGCGCTCCTCCCCGCCGGGTTCCGCGTCGCGGGGTTCGGGAAGGGCGCGCTCTGCGTCACCTGCCACAACAGCCGGAACGGCGCCCAGAGCGGCAGCACCACCCAGACGTATCTCCACGAGGACACCGAAACGTACAATTCGGGGGACCCGACGGGCTACTCCGCGCCGCACCAGGCGTGCCAGAGCGACGTCTTCGCGGGGCGCAACGCCTACTTCATGGGCGGCACCCTTCCGATGATCTCGAAACACGCCGCCGTCGAGGACACCTGCGTGGGCTGCCACATGGAACTCCAACCGGCCACCCATCTCTCCCACGGGAGCACGGCGCATGACACCCATCGCTTCATCATCGCCGATAACGACGTGGCAACCTTGTGCGCCAATTGCCACAGCTCGAGCGTGAACGGCGAGGGGATCCAGGCGTCCATCGAGGCGGGGCTTGTGAACCTCAAATCGAAGATCGAGACCGCTGCGCAGACGAAGTTCAGCGGAATGGCCGACAACATCGCGGTCACCGGCGCGACGGATCCGGCGACGGACACGACAATCGGGAGCGGGTCCGGGAACTTCTCCGGATCGCTGGTCACCTCCGTGGAACTCGAGGAGCTCCACGGGCAGATCGCCTTCATCTTCAACACGAGCAGCCCCGTCACGTTCGGCTCGGCCTCCGCGAGCCGGTTCGCCGTCCAGTTGGGGAACATCAAGAACGCGACGACGGCGCTCGCGGTCTACGCCCTCAACGGCAACATGGTCCGCGCGGGGTGGAACTACTTCCTGATCGAGGGCGACGGAACCAAGGGGATCCACAACCCGACCTTCGCCCAGTTGGTCCTGAACAACACGCTGGCCCAGGATGTGAGCTTCTGACCCCTGAAGGCGCTCGTCATGGAGCCCGGCCCCCGAAAGGGGGGGCCGGGCTTTTTTTGTCGTCGAGGCGGGGCAGAACAGCTCCTTGGCCGCGGGGAGTCCGATCACGTGGACGAACCGCATGAGCCCCGCGGGGCGGCAGATGATCCCCGGCCGCGTCAAGCCAGCCAACGGATGGACGGTTTCCTCCCTGGACTTGCTACTCGCCCGGCTTTCCGCTCGGTGACTCTCTGTTCGCTTGTCCGGGGAAATACTCCCTGATAGCATTGACATGATGGAACCGTATCGCCGCCGCAATCTTTCCGAAGCGGAAAGGAACCGGGTCTTCGAGGACCTGGAAGCCGCCCTGTCGCGGGAGCCGCGGGTGGCGTTCGCCTTCGTCCACGGGTCCTTCGTGTCGAAGCCGGAAGCAGCCCGGGACCTCGACGTCGCCGTACACCTGCGGCGCTGCGACGCACCGACTCTCGAGGCGGAACTCGCGCTGGAGTCGCGCCTGGCCCCCGCTGTCGGGGCCATCCCCATCGACGTCCGGATCCTCAACGGCGCTCCCGCAGGTTTCCGCTTCCAGGTCGTCAAAACCGGGATGGCAATCGCAATCCGCGATCCGGGACTCCTCTCGGATTTCATCGAAGAAACCCTGGCGGACTACATCGATTTCCTGCCTCACCGGTCCACGTATCTGCGGGAGGCATTGAAGCGTGGAGCATAACCCCGACAAGGTCCGGACGATCGTCTCGGAAATCCTCGGCGCCCTCGGGCGGATCGAGGAACTGGGAAGGCTCGGGGACGCGGAATTCCTGGGCGATCCGCACAAGGTGGCCAGCGCGAAATACCACCTCATCGTGGCGATCGAAGGCGCGGTGGATCTGTGCAACCACGTCATCGCCCGGAACGGGTTGCGGGCACCGGAGGACTATGCGGACACGTTCCGCGTCCTCGGCGAACGGAATCTGTTCGCCCCGGAGTTCGTCGACGCGTTGATCCAGATGGTCCGGTTCCGCAACCGATTGGTCCACATCTACTGGAACATCGACGACGTCGAGATCCTCCGGATCGTGCGGACCCGTCTCGGGGACATCCGGCGCTTTCTCGAGGAATTCGGCGCGTTCCTCCGCACCTGAGAGGACTCCGCCGAATCGGGGGCGCCGCTGCAACGGACCCCGGACCCGCCTTAGTGCTGCACTTCATAATTACGGCGACGTATTTCATTTCGAGACCGCACCGAGAGCGTCGATGCGCCGCGTCCGGCAAGGCGCGCAACCGAGGCGTACCATTGAGTACGGCGAGGGAGCACAACGCAACCGGCGCGGATGCAGCGGCGCTCGAATGCAGCCGTAATTATGAAATGCAGCACTCAGCGGTCCGTGAAGTGCGGCTTCCGCTTCTCCAGGAACGCCTTCTTCCCCTCGGCCAGGTCGTGGCTCTCCATGCAGCGGCGGATGAGATCCTCCGCCTCCTCGGCCTCGCCCGGAGGCAGGCCGCGGAACGCCATGCACATGGCCAGGATCCGCTTCGTGCCCCGGATCGAGAGCGGGGCGTTCCCGGCGATCTCCCTGGCCATCTCGGACGTCACCTGCTCCAGCTCCTCCGGGGGGCAGACCCGGTTGACGAGCTTGAGGTCAACGGCCCGCCTGGCGCTCACCTTGCGGGCGGTGTAGAACAGCTCCTTGGCCGCGGGGAGTCCGATCACGTTGACGAACCGCATGAGCCCGGCGGGGCGGTAGATGATCCCCAGGCGCGCCGGGGTCATCCCGAAGACCGCCTGGTCCGAGGCGATCCGGACGTCGCAGGCGATCGCCAGCTCCAGCCCCCCGCCGAACGCGAACCCGTTGAGCATTGCGATAACGGGAGCGGGGAACGACTCCACCGCCCGGATCATGTCGTCGAAGGGGTTCGAGGAGAGGAGGACCTGCTCCCCGCCCGAGCCGCCGGCGGGGATCGCCGTGATGTCGTAGCCGGCGCAGAATGCCTCCTGCCCCTCCCCGCGGAGGATGACGCACCGGATGTCCTCCTTCGCCAGATCGCCGAACGCCCGCCGGAGCTCCCCCAGGAGCTTCAGGTTGAGCGCGTTCTTCTTCGCCGGGTTCGAGAGGGTGACGGTCGCCACCTTCCCGTCCCTCGCCACGATCACCCTGCCCCCCATGTTCCCTCCCGCGCGAATCTTTGCGTTTCTGCGTCCTATTTATACAAGGAAGCATCGGCCGACCGCAACCGGGAGAAGCGATGTCGATACCCAGTCGTGAGGCGCTGGTCGAGCTGCGTTGCTGCGGCCGTACGCGCGCAGATACCTTCCCCACAGCGGCGTGCGAAAGCGAGGGGAGTGGAACGGCGAGCGGAACCGGCAGCGAGCGGGCGAAGGTCGCGAGCGTAGCGGAGGGGAATGCATCGAGCGCGGGAGACCCGAAGGCGGCGGACGGAGGCGGCGCGGCGCCGTCGGGGCGTCCCCGCTCGCGGTCAGGCCGCGTCTCCCCGGCTCCGCCCGGCAAACGTGGTGCGCGTTCCTCTCCCAGGGGCCGGGGCACCGGCATCGGTCCGCGTCACATTGTTTCCCGGCAGGGTGGCGGGGGCTCCGCCGGTTCCGTACCCCCGGCCTTCCGTTCGGAGGAGCCCGCACCGGCTGCGCGCCGCCGCTGCCCCTTCGCCATCGCCGCGAGCATCCGGCCGGGCGTGCGACGGACTTTTTGTTGACGGACAACCGCGAGGATCGTATAATTTCAAAACGCTATTTTATTATGGCCGACACCGATGGAGAAGGAGGGCGCGCCATGGCACAGGAATTCCCGAAGGCGGTCACGCTCAAGGACAAGTCCACCATCGTCCTCAGGCCTTTCGAACGAAAGGACAAGGAGGCGCTCTTCGCGTTCTTCACGAAGATCCCCGAATCGGACCGCCTTTTCCTCAAGGACAACGTCACCGACCCGGCGGTCGTCGAGCGGTGGGCCACCGAGCTCAACTACGAGAAGGTCTTCCCCCTCCTGGGGTGGGAGGGGAACGACATCGTGGCCGACGCGACCCTCCACAAGAACCAGAGCGGCTGGATGAAGCACGTCGGGACGATCCGGATCGTCGTCTCGCCGAAGTTCCAGAAGAAGGGGCTGGGGAGCGTCCTGGCGAACGAGCTTTTCCTCCACGCCCTCAAGTCGGGGCTCGAGAAGATCGTCGCCGAAATGATGGAGACGCAGCCGGGGGCCCGGAAGGTCTTCGAGAAGCTCGGCTTCCGCCATGAGGCGACGTTCCGCGGGCACGTCCGTGACCAGATCGGGGTGAAGCACGACCTCCTCGTCCTGACGAAGGACCTCGAGGAGTTCTGGGCGAACATCCAGACGCACGAGTACTTCTCGTACCCGGCGCGCGAGATGGAGGGGTAGGAAGCGGCGCAACCGCCCCCTTTGCAGCGCGTACGCATTCGCCGGCGGCGCGCCGCGTTCGAGCGGCGGGGCGGACGATCCGGCTCCGGGTCAGACCGCCGAAAGCAAAGCGAGGGCGGCAGCGGCCTCCTGCGCGGCGGACACGATGGCGCGCGCCGCCGGGGAGTCCGGGTGCCGCGAGACGAGGGGGATCCCCGCGTCGGACGCTTCCCGCAGCTCCACCTGGAGAGGGACCTCTCCGAGGAACCTGAGCCCCAGCCGGCGGCACGCGTCCTTCGCGCCCCCGTGGCCGAAGATCTCGCTCCGCCCGGCGCAGTGGGGGCACGAAAACCAGCTCATGTTCTCGATCACGCCCAGGACCGGGACGCCGACCTTCTCGAACATCCGGACCGCCTTCAGGACATCGATGAGCGCCAGGTCCTGCGGCGTCGTCACGACGATCGCCCCGGCCACGGGGACCTGCTGAACGAGGGAGAGCTGGACGTCGCCCGTCCCCGGCGGGAGATCGACCACGAGGTAGTCGAGATCGCCCCACTTCGTCCCGTGGAGGAACTGCTCGAGCGCCTTCATCAACATCGGCCCCCGCCAGATGACCGGGGTGTCCTCCTCGAGGAGGAAGCCGATCGAGAGGGCCTTCACCCCTTGCGTCCCGGCGGGGACGATCAGTCCCTCCTCCCCATGGAGCTTATGGCCTTTCAGGTTCAGGAGGGTCGGGACCGACGGGCCGTAGATGTCCGCGTCGAGGAGCCCCACACGGGCGCCGTTCTCCGCCAGGGCGACGGCGATGTTCACGCTCATCGTCGACTTCCCCACGCCCCCCTTCCCCGAGGCGACGGCGATGACGTTCCGCACGCCGGGAATCGGCGTTCGTCCCTCCATCGGGTCCTTCGCCGCGCGCACTTCGGACGACACCCGGACCTCCACCGAGGCGACGCCGGGGATCGCCCGGACCGCCTCCTCGACTGCCGCCTTCATTTCCGCCTTCTTCGGGCAGGCCGGGGTGGTGAGCACGAGGTCGAGGGAGACGCGTCCCTCCGCGACCTCGACGTTCCGGATCATGTTGAGGGTGACGAGGTCCTTCCCCAGCTCGGGGTCCGGCACCTTGGACAATGCGGCCAGGACGGCCTCGGGCGCCGGTGCGGCCGCCGCCTCCTTCTTCCGGGATGAGAACAGGCCCATGGGCAGGTCTCCTCGGGGTGATGTCGCCGGCAGGATAGTCCGCCGGCCCTTCCTCTCTCCTTGATGCACGTCAAGGGGCTCCGATTTCCAGGTTCCGCCGCCTCCGGTCCTCGATTATAGTCAATGGATGCACGAAACGACCCGGAAACAGATCGGCCGCGCCGCGATGCTCATGATGGCGTCGGTGTTCCTGTCGCGCCTGCTCGGGTACGCCCGCGACGCCGTCATCGCCTACCAGCACGGCGCCACGCCGGAGACCGACGCCTACTTCGCCGCCTTCACGATCCCCGACTTCCTCAATTACCTGCTCGCCGGCGGCGCCCTTTCGATCACCTTCATCCCGATCTTCTCGCGCTGCCTGGCCGAAGGGCGGGAGGAGGACGGCCATCGCTCCTTCTCGGCCGTCGCGACGATCATGGGAATCGCGATGCTCTTCTTCGTCATCGTCGGGGAGTTCCTCGCGGAGAAGCTGGTCCCCGTCATCGCGCCGGGATTCTCCCCCGAACAGATCGCGATCGCCGCGAGGCTGACCCGGATCGTCCTGCCCGCCCAGGTCTTCTTCTACTTCGGCGGGCTGCTGATGGCCGTCCAGTTCGCCCGGAACCGGTTTCTCCTGCCGGCGCTGGCCCCCCTGGTCTACAACGCCGGGATCATCGCGGGGGGTCTTCTGTTCGGGCGGACGCTCGGGATGGCGGGATTCGCCTGGGGGGTCCTCGCCGGCTCCTTCGCCGGGAACTTCGCGATCCAGGCATACGGAGCGCGCAAGGCGGGCCTGCGCTTCGCGCCGCGGATCGACCTCCACGACGCCGGCTTCCGGGAATTCGTCCGGCTGTCGATCCCCATCATGTTGGGCTTCTCGCTCGTCGCCGCCGACGAGTGGATGACGCGGCTGTTCGGCTCGTTCCTCCTGGCCGGCGCCATCACCTGGCTCAACAACGCGCGGCGCCTGGCCCAGGTCCCGATCGGGCTCTTCGGCCAGGCATCGGGCGTCGCCTCCTTCCCCTTCCTGTCGTCGCTCGCCGCAAAGGGGCGGAAGCGGGAACTCTGGGAGACGCTCTCCGCGACGCTCCGCTGGGTCTTCTTCGTCTCCTGCGCGGCCGCCGCCGTCGCCGCCGTCTTCTCCCGGGAGGTGGTCCTCGTCGTCTACAAGCGGGGCGCCTTCACGATCGACGACACGCTCAAGACCGCCTCCGCCCTGGCGATGTTCGCGATCGGGATTCCCTTCTGGTGCGCCCAGAACATCGTCTCCCGGGGGTTCTTCGCGCTGCGCGACACGTGGACGCCGACGCTCGTGGGAACGGGCGCCCTCCTCGTGACCCTTCCCGTCTACTACCTGATGACCCAGAGGATGGGGGTGCCGGGGCTGGCGCTCGCGGGCACCATCGGGATCTTTCTTCACGCCGCGACGCTCTACGGGATCCTGATGCGGCGGACGGCCGGGAGGACGGAGATCGGGGAGATCGGGGAATACGCCCAGATGGCGGCCGCGGCCGCCGTCGCCGCCGCCGCGGGATATTACGGGACCGGCTTCGCCTCCCGCCTTGTCTCGTGGGAGACGCTCCCCGGCGCGCTCATCCGCTTCGCCATCGGGGGCGCCGGGACCGCGGTCGTCTACTTCCTGGTCCTGCTGCTCCTCCGCAGCCGCACGGCGCGCCTGATCCACGGCCGCGGCGACCTGCTCCATCCGCCCCGGCCGGCGGGCGTCCCTGCGGACCCCGGGGAACCGCAGGGGCCGGAATCGGGACCGCGGGAGGGATTATAGTGTCCCATGTCATAAATACGGTCTGCACCGAGAGCGTCGATGCGCCGCGCCGGCAAGGCGCGCGACTGAGGCGTACTTCGGCAGTACGCCGCAAGGAGCGCAACGCAGCCGGGGCGGATGCAGCGGCGCTCGAATGCGACCGCATTTGTGATATGGGGCACTACAACCGCATGAAGGTTTCGAGCCCTGCGATCGCCCGGCGGAGCGCCTCCTCGTCCGCCACGTTGGACCCCACGCGGCAGCTCCGGCGCCCGAAGAGCGTTTTGGTCCCGCCGGCGATCGGCACCCGGGCCAGCTCGATCCGGCGGGCCTTCCGCCCGAAGACCCGCTTTCCCCATTGGCGGACCTTGAGCAGCGCGAGGCCGGCCCAGACTTTTTTCGCGCGCCCGTCGCAGACGACCCCCACGATCCGCACCGGCTCCCCGCTCCCGGGGACCGCGTGCCGGCGCACCTCGGAGAGCGCCCGGGCGGTCGACCGCGCCACGACGACGACGTACCCGCTCTCGGCGGCCAGCCGCTCGGCTTCCGCGAGAGCCTCCTTCGAGAGACAGAACGGCAGGAGCAGGATCTTCTTCACGGCCCGCGGCGACCTTCCGGGGAAAAGAATTTTCCCATCTTACCGCGATCCGACGCGCCGTTTCGCCCGGTTTCCCGGTGGAGGCGCTCCATGATCCAGCGCCTGACCGACCGGATCTGGCTCATCGAAGGGGGCAAGGGAGGGCGGTATCCCTACTCCCATTCCCTCTTCATCCGGGACGGGGGCGGCCTTCTCGTCGACTGCGGCTCCGACTTCCAGGACATCCTGCGGCTCCGGAGGGAGGAGGGGCTCGCGGCGGTCCTCATGACCCATTACCACGAGGACCACTTCCTCTTTCTCCACCTCCTCCCGGAGATCTCCGTGTGGGCGTCGGCGCCGGACGCGCCGGCCCTGGCGTCCCTCGACGAGCTCCTCGACCGGTACGGGCTGCCGGGGACGGAGTGGGAGCCGTTCTTCCGGACGCTCTTCGTCGACAAGTTCCCGTTCGCTCCGCGCCGCGCGGACCGGCTGATCGCGGACGGGGAACGGCTCCGGCTCGGGCGGACCGAGGCCGTCGCCGTCGTTGCGCCGGGGCACACGCCGGGGCACCTCTGCCTCTTCTTCCCCGCCGACGGGATCCTGTTCCTGGGCGATTACGACCTCACGGCGTTCGGGCCGTGGTACGGGGACAGGCCGGGCGGGATCGCGGAGTTCCGGCGGTCGGCCCGGGCGCTCGCCGGGATCGGCGCTCCCTTGAACGTCGTCTCCCACGAGGAGCCGGTCCATCCGGGCCCGATCGCCCGGCGGATGGAAGCGTACCTCTCCGTCATCGACCGGCGGGAGGAGGCGCTCCGGGAATTCCTGAAAGAGCCGCGCACGCGGCAGGAGATCATCGCGCGCCGGATCGTCTACGGACCCGCGCGCACCGGGCCCTGGTTCGACTATGGGGAGTGGGCGCTCCTCTCGAAGCACCTGGAGGGGATGATCGCGGCGGGCGAGGCGGTGCGGGAGGGGGACCGGTACGTCCTGCGGGTCAGCCCTTCCCCTTGAGCGCCGCGTTGAGCGCCCGGCAGACCTCCTTCGGGTCGAGCCCCCTGTGCCAGGACGTGTAGGTGATCGTCTCCCGCCGATTCGACCGGCACCGGAGGCACTCCGCGCCGAACAGCTCGCGGACCTTCTCGCGCGCCGCGGGATAAACCTTCAGGACATCCCCCACGACCATGTCAGGGACGATCGGTCCGTCCTTCGTCATCTCCGGTTCCCCTTTCGCCCCTTCTTCCCGGACATTATAACAGGGCCCCGGTTTTTCCATTGCGGCAAGGGGCGAAGGCGGACCGTCACGCCTTGTCGTAGTGCGAGAACTTCATCGAGCAGGTCCCGCGGCCCTGCGACAGGGACCGCAGCGCCGTGGCGTAGCCGAACATCTCCTTGAGGGGGACCTGCGCCGAAAGTGCGGCCGCCTCGCCCCGCCGGTCCACCGCCGTCACGTGCCCCCGCCGGGCGTTCACGTCCCCGATCACGCCGCCCAGGAACTCATCCGGCACGGCGATCTCCACGGCCATGATCGGCTCGAGCAGGTACGGCAATCCCTTCCCGCAGGCGGCGTGGAACGCCATCGCCGCGGCCACCTTGGCGGCCAGCGGGGACGGCGTCCCGGAGAGGAACTCCACCCGGGTGACGTCCACCGCCACGTCGTCCACCGGGTAGCCGGAGGCCCCGGTGAACGCCCCGTCCCGGATCCCCGCCTCCACCGCGTCGGCCACCTCCGGCGGCAGATCGAGCATCCGGAGCCGGTCGAGGACCCGGACGCCCGAGCCGCGGGCCCCCGGCGCCACGGACAGGGCGACCCGGACCGCCACCTGCCGCTCGGCGATCTCCCGCTCGAAGAGCGTCTCCGCCTCGCCCGCCCGCGCCAGTCTCCGCCTCGCCCGCCCGCGCCACGCTTTCCCGGAAGACGACCTGCGGCTTCCCGGTCCTGACGGCGATCCCGAACTCCCGCGCCAGCCGGTCCACGAGAATCTCGAGGTGAAGCTCCCCCATCCCCGAAACGATGATCTGCCCCGAGTCGGGGTCCTCCCGCGTCGCGATCGTCGGGTCCTCGTCTTCGACGGCGGCGAGCGCCTCGCGGAGCCGGTCCATGTCGCGCAGCGTCCTCGGCTCGACGGCGATCGTCACCACCGGCTTCCGGAACTCGATCGGCTCGAAGACGATCGGGGCGGAGCCGTCGCACAGCGTATCGCCGGTGCGGGCCGACCTGATCCCCCGCGCGCCCACGATGTCGCCCGCCCGGGCCTCCCCCACCCGCTCCTTCTTCCCCGCGTGGAACCGGAACAGGCGGGCCACCTTCTCCTCGGCGCCGGTCGAGGCGTTGAGGAGGACGTCCCCCTCCGCCACCTTGCCGGAATAAACGCGCAGGTAGACCGTCCGGCGTCCCTCCTCGACGGCCACCTTGAACAGGAGCGCCGAAAAAGGGGCAGCCGGGGAGGATTCCCGCACGGCGGGGACGCCTGTCCGGGGATCGTCTCCCCGCGCCGGGGGGATCTCCGCGGGAGACGGCAGAAAGTGGACGATCCCGTCCATCGCCGGCTGGATGCCCTTGTTCCGGAGCGCCGCGCCCGCGTA
>JAMDBZ010000030.1:0-22874 GCA_023488945.1 Deltaproteobacteria bacterium | reverse complement strand
GGATCTCCTTCCCCGAGAGGTATCTCTCGGCCGCCGCGTCGTCCGCGTCCGCCGCGGCCTCGAGCAGAGCGTCCCGGTACCGGGCGACGAGGCGCGCTTCCCCGGGCGGAAGCGGCGTCCGCCGGGCCGTCTGCCCCCGGTCCCCCTCGTCGAACTCCACCCGCTCCATCGTGAGGAGGTCGGCGACCGCGCAGAAGGCGCCATCCCGGCGCAACGGGACGGTCACGGGGATCCCCCTCGCGCCGAGCTTCTTCGCCATCTGCGCGATCACCCCGTCGTAGTCGGCGCCGGGCCGATCGAGCTTGTTGACGAACGCGAGCCGCGGGACGCGATGCCGGTCGGCCTGCCGCCAGACGCCCTCCGACTGCGGCTCCACCCCGCCGACGCCGCAGAAGACGACCACCGCGCCGTCCAAGACCCTGAGCGACCGCTCCACCTCGATCGTGAAGTCCACGTGACCGGGCGTGTCGATGAGGTGGACCTCCGCGCCGAGCCACGGGAACCGGGTGACGGCCGCGGTGATCGTGATCCCCCGCTCCCGCTCCTGCGGGAGGTAGTCCATCTGGGCGTCGCCGTCGTGGACCTCGCCCATCCGGTGGGTCACCCCGGCGTAGAAAAGGACCCGCTCGGTGAGAGTGGTCTTCCCGGCGTCGATGTGCGCGATGATCCCGATGTTCCGGATCCGGTCGATCGGCGCCATCTTAAAAATTTCCGCGGAAGAGATTGAAGGTCGTCGTACCGGGGATCCCGCGGTCGGCGAACAATGCGTCGAGGATCCCCGCGACGGCGTCATCCTCCACGCCGAACAGGTCGACGTAGAAGTCCTGGATCCCGGCGGCGCGGATCTCGTGGAGGACCCCCGAGGCCGAGAACGGCTGTTCGGGCCGGACGATCGAGCCGCGGTCGTCCGTCTCGACGTGGAACGTCTCCCTCCTCCGGCTCACCACGACCCCCCGGGCGCCGGAGGCGGGCAAAAGCCGCGAGGTCATCAGCGGGACCGCGCCGTACGCATAGGCAACCCCCATCCCGTAGAGATATTTCCCCACTGCGCGGAGCGTTTCGAGCGGGGCCTCGGCAGGCAGGACCATCCGCGACGCCCCCAGGCGGGAGAGGACCGAGAGGGTCCCCGTGTTGAAGGCGGACAGCGACTGGTCGCTCATGATCGTCAGGTCCCGCCGCGCGCCCGCCGCGGCGAGCAGGCGGAAGTGCCCCACATCGGAGACCACCCAGCGGCGGAACCCTTTCCGCGCCGCCTCGTCCACCGTCCGGCGGAAAAACGCCGAGTCGGATTCGAGCAGCGGGGGGGGAAGCCGGAGCCAGACCCGGTCCCGGGAGGTTCCCGTCGGCGCCACCGGGTCCCGCGCAAGCGCCCGCGTGAACTCCACGACCGGGACGATCGCCGGGTCGCGCGGGAGGAGACCAAGCTGGTACGCCCGGCACGCGACGAAGAACAGCGCCGGCAGCGTTTCCGTGCGCGACCCGACGACGCGCAGCGCCGGCAGGACCGCGAGCCGGCGCTCCTTGCCCGCCAGGTGGAACTCCTTGTCGAACATCCGGGCGGCCCGGGCGAAGAGCTTCCCGACGTCGTCCCACCGGACGGCGCCGCCGCGGTCCTCCACGGCGACCTCGCCCGGAGGGAGGTCGATCCGGCAGAGGGCCCGCAACCGCTGGGCCGCATCGGGCGGGATCCCGCCGCCCCCCCCGCCCGCGCCGGCGACGCGGAACGAGTACTCCTTCCGGACGGCCCCGTAAGAGGCCGCTACGGAGACGGCGTTGTCGCCGACCCGCACGCGGAAGGCGACGCCGCCCGGCGGGAGCGCCTCCATCTCGCGCCTCGCCCGGCGCGTGAGGTCCATCCGTCCTCCGCCGCCCGTCCGGAGCAGCAGGTCCCCGGGCTCGAGCGGAAACGGGACTTTCACGGAGAACCCCTCCGGGCCCATCCGGGTCTCAAGGGCGGTGAACCCGCGCCCCGATCCGTCCGCCCGGAACTGGACCCGGAGACGGTCGCCGCGGACCACGGGGGGCGCTTCCGTGATCGTCGCCCATCCATTGCGCACACCCCGGACCGTCCCGAGCAGCTCCCCCATGTTCCCGGTGCTCCCGCCCGAGGCCACCGCCCCGGCTTCCGCACCCCCCAGCAGGCCCGGGGTCTCCTCCCGGCCGATAACGGAGGCCAGAAGCCGCCGTCCTTCCTCCACCCCTTCCCGAGGCCTCCCGTTCCGGATCCCGTCGAGGGCGGCGCGGTACGCGGCGACGACCCCGCCGACGGAGTCGGCCCCCCGCATCCGCCCCTCGATCTTGAAGGCGGCGAACCCGAGCGGGACGAGCTCGGGGAGGTGCTCGATGAGCGAGAGGTCCCGGGTCGAGAAGACCGCGCCCTCCCCGCCGGGGAAGCCGTAGACGCGGCGGCACGGCTGGACGCACGCCCCCCGGTTCCCGCTCTTGCCTCCGAGGTAGGAGGAGAAGAGGCATTTCCCCGAGAAGGAGTAGCACATCGAGCCGTGCACGAAGATCTCCACCCCGATCGGGGACCGGGAGACGATCTGCCGGACCTCGGGGAAGCGCAGGTGACGCTCCAGGATGACCCGTGAGGCCCCCAGCCGGGCGAACTCGAAGGCGGCGGCCGACGAGGCGCAGCCGGCCTGCGTGCTCACGTGGACCGGAAGGCCCGGGAAAAATCGCCGGAGGATTTTCAGGAGCCCGAGGTCGGCGACGATCACCGCGTCGGGGGACAGCGGCTCGACCTGGTGCAGGAGGGCGATCGCCTCCGGCAGGTCGGCCTCCGTGAGGAGGGCGTTCATCGCGAGGTAGACGCGCACCCCCCGGGCGCGGGCGTGCGGGAGGATCCTGCACAGGTCGGCAAGGGTGAAGTTCTCCGCGCGCTCGCGGGCGTTGTAGCGGGAAAGGCCCAGATAGACGGCGTCGGCCCCCGACGAGACGGCCGCGAAGTACGCCTCCGGGGAGCCGGCGGGCGCAAGGAGCTCCGGAAAGGAGGGACGCGGCGCGGCCGGCTGCCGCGGCGGGAGCGCCGCGGCGCGGCCTGTCCGGTCACGTTTTTCGGAAGAGGCGGTCGAGCCCTTCCCGTGCTGCGGCGCGATCGTCCTTCTCCTTCCCGCCGGCTCCTTCCCGAAACCGGAACCGGCCGCGCGCAACCGGCGCGACCCCGGCCGACGACCCGCCCGGCGCGGGACCTCCGGTCCGGGCGGCGGAGGGCCGGATAAAAAAAGGGCCCGCAAATCCTTGCCGGGCGCGGCATCCCCCGTTTCGTTTGACAATCATCATACATCCGATAGACTGGCCGGAAAATAGGCCCGGGCTTCTCCTCGGGCCGGAATCCGCGCCGCGGAGGCATCCATGAGCTGGATCCCCGGGATTCTCCTGGTCGCGTTTGTCGCCTGGTTCGTCGCCACGTACAACGGCCTCGTCCGGCTCCGCAACCGGATCAGGAACGCCTGGCACCAGATCGACGTCCAGTTGAAGAGGCGGTACGACCTCATCCCGAACCTCGTCGAGATCGTGAAGGATTACATGTCGTACGAGCAGGAGACGCTCCGGAAGGTCGTCGAGGCGCGCGGAGCGGCGATCGCGGCGAAGGGGACCGCGGCCAAGGCTTCGGCCGAGAACGCGCTCACCGAGTCGCTGAAAAGCCTCTTCGCCGTCGTGGAGGGCTACCCAGAGCTCAAGGCCAACCAGAGCGCCGCGTCCCTCCAGGAGGAGCTGACGTCGACGGAGAACAAGATCTCGTTCGCCCGCCAGTTCTTCAATGACTCGGTGATGACCTACAACAACAAGATCCAGGCCATCCCCTCCAACCTCGTCGCGGGGATCTTCAATTTCTCCGCCGAGGAGTATTTCGAAGTCGACGAGGCGGCCAAGGCCGTCCCCAAGGTGGACCTCCGGTAGTGCAACGGCTCGCAAACAAGTTGCCATTCGCGCCCGTCTCCGCGCACGGAATGGCCGCCTGTTCCGGGCCAATCCGGCGGCGGATCGGTGCGTCGGATCATTTGCGGGACAATGCCATAGAAAGGCCGCCGTGAGGGGGGAGATCGGGTTCCCGTGCCCCGCGTGCGGGGCTCTCAACCGGGAGCGCGAGGCGACCTGTTACCTCTGCGGGGAACCGCTGCGGGAGGACGCCCCGGCGCCTCTTTCCCCCGCGGCCGGCGCGGGACCTCCCGCCCCGCCGTCCTCCCCCGCGATTCCGGCGGGCGCTTCGTCGCTCGCCGGCCCGCCGCCCGCAGCCGGCGCGACTCCGCACGGGACGCCGCGCCCCGTCCCGATGCTCCCTTTCCCGGAGGCGGAAGCGGCCAACGTCCGGATGTCGCGGCTCCTGTTCCTCCTGCTGTTCGCCACATTCTTCGCCCTGGGCGCGGTGATCGGGAAGGTCTCCGGAAGCCTCGAAGGGGGGCTGGCCGTCGCGCTGGTCCTGTACGCCATCTTGGCGTCGGCCGCCTGGTTCAGCGGGTCCTCCATCGTCCTGTCGCTCCACGACGCACGGCCCGCCGACCCCGCGAAGGACCGGCAGCTCCTCAACGTCGTCGAGGAGATGAAGATCGCCGCGGGGATCCCCCTCCCCAAGGTGTATGTCATGGAGTCGCCGGGGATGAACGCCTTCGCCGCCGGCCGGCGGCCCGCGGAGGCGGTCGTCGCGGTGACGACGGGACTCGTCGGGAAGCTCGACCGCGAGGAGCTCCAGGGGGTCGTGGCACACGAGATGGCCCACATCAGGAGCCGGGACACGCTCTACAACATCTGCGCGGCGGTCCTCGTCGGCGCCATCGCGCTGCTGTCCGACATGTTCCTCCGGGACACCTTCTTCTTCCGGGGCCGGAGGAGCCGGGCGGGGGCGGGGCGGGGGGACGGGCGCGGAAACGTCGCCTTTCTCATCCTGGGAATCGCGCTGGCGCTCCTTGCCCCCCTGGCCGCGAAGATCCTCCAGATGAGCATCTCCCGCCAGCGGGAGTACCACGCGGACGCGGCGGCGGCCGCGTTCACCCGCAACCCGCTGGGGCTCGCCTCGGCGCTCGAGAAGATCGCGAAGGGCGGGGCGGACGTCCCGGGCGGGAACCGCGGGACGCAGCACCTGTTCATCGTCAACCCGCTGTATCGTTTCGGGGCGGACTCCTCGGCGCTCCTCTCCACGCACCCGCCGACGGAGCTGCGCATCCAACGACTGAGGGCGATGGCCGGCGTTGCGACCGGCTGACCGATTTTCGCGGCACGGAGGAGGATCCCATGGCGCGCCGCGTCACGATCTTCGGCAAGGACACCTGACCGTACACGACGAACGCTCGTAGGGACTACGAGAAGGCCGGCGCACAGGTCGTCTACAGGAACGTCCAGACCGACAAGTCCGCGATGACGGAGATGCTGTCCGCCGCGAAGGGGCGGCGGGACGTCCCGGTGATCGTCGAGGACGGCAAGGTCACGATCGGCTACGGGGGAAGCTGAGGAGTCTGACCCCCGCGGCCGTGCGCCGCGGCTGATCCGCCGGCAAGCATGCGCAATCGGGCCGGACGCGCGCGGATGCGTTCCCCGGAAGCGGCCTGCGGAGAAATGGCCCTCTCGCTGGAGAAGGAGGCGGTCGACCTGTTCAGCGGCGCCTCGGCCCGCGCGAAGGAACCGGAGGCGAAGAAGATCTTCGACCACCCCGCCGCCTTCGAGAAGGGGCACGTCAACGCCATCGAGAGGGAACTCGCCGCGCCATAGCTACTCCGCCCACGGCTCGTCGCCGTCGAAGTCGATCTCCTTCGGGGGAACGTATTTCTTCCCGACCTCCATCGGCTCGGCGGCGAGCTTGCGCTTCTCGTAGATCTTCCGCAGCTCGCGCGCGTGCTCGATCCCGTCGAGCCGGATCGTTCCCAGCGCCCACTGGAGTTCGGGCTGGGTGAAGGTGTTGATCCCCTTCTCGCACAGGGAGACCGCCTCGGCTTCCGCCGCCAGGCGCTCCTCGACGAGCTCCCGGAGCGTGATCTTCCGGCGGCGGCGCACAGAAGGGGGGCCGGGACGCGGCGTCCCGCCGTACCGCTGGATGAGGGAGAACATCAGCTTGGCGTGCTCGATCTCCACGGCCCCGAACTTGAGGAATTTCCCCCGGATGTCCGGGTCGAAGATGGAGCCGGCGTAGAGGTTGTAGTCCAGGATCCCCTGGTACCCGAGCTTCAGCATGTTGTTTAGGAACTTGACCGCGTCGTAGCCGGCCAGGCCGGTCCCGTGCGCCGCGAGGAGGCGCTTCCGGAACTCATCGAGCTCCGCTTCCATCCGGTCGAGGAGCATGAACAGCTCGGCGTTCCGGACCCGCTCGGCCTGTCCCAGGCGCTTGAGCTTCGCGATCCGGTCCTTCCCGTCCTGCAGGATGTCCCCGAGTTCCCCAACGAGGACGCCAAGACCCATGGAAGCCTCCGTCGCCGGCCGGCGGCGCGGTCAGACCTTGATCGTCGGTTTCCCCGGGCGCCACTCGGCGGGGCAGAGTTCCCCCGTCTTCAGGGCCAGCAGGACCCGGACCACTTCCTCGACGCTCCGCCCGATCCCCAAGTCCGAGACGAGCGTCCAGCGGACGAACCCCTCCGGGTCGATGATGAACGTCCCGCGCAGGGCGATCCCCGCGTCCTCGAGCAGGACGCCGTAGTCGCGGGCCACGCGTTTCGTGATGTCCGCCAGGAGCGGGAAGCTCAGTTTCCCGAGCCCGTGTTCGACCCACGCCAAGTGCGAGAATTTGCTGTCGACGCTGACCCCGAGGATCTGGCAGTTTTCCTTCGCGAACTCGCTCTCCCGCCGGGAGAACTCCAGGATCTCGGTGGGTCAGACGAAGGTGAAATCGAGCGGGTAGAAGAAGAGGACGACCCATTTCCCCTTGTAATCGGAGAGGCTGACGCTTCGGAAATCCTTCCCCGCCACCCCGTCCAGCGTGAACTCGGGCGCCCGGCTCTTGACCATGACGGCCATGGCTTCTCCTCCTTTCGCGGCTTGATCAGGAAATCGGCAAATCACACATTAGAAAGAAGAGGAAAGCGTCCGGTTTCAAAAAAAAATGAGGCGGAGAACCCCGCTTCCGTCCCCCGCCCTTTGGGGAAATCCGGACCCGCGATCAGAACCGGTACCCGATGTCGAGCGCCACCAGGTGCGCGCTGCCCTTCCAGGTGCCGTTGAAGCCGGTGCCGTAGGAGGGGAAGGCCGGCGTCGTCTGGTTGTTCACCGTCCGGTCCTTCTTGTCCACGTAGAAGTAGGAGCCGTCGAACGTCCAGTTCCTGTACTTGTACCCCGCGCCGAGCATGTAGTTCAGCCGGGTGGCGTCGGGAAGCTCCGGCCCCATCGTGCTCGCGGGGACCGGCGACGGGTCGTAGGCGAAACCGAGACGCAGCGCGAGGGGATCGGTCACCCGATACTCCGCGCCGATCCGGAGCGCGGCCACGTCCTTCCAGTTCTTCGCCGTGTTCGAGTCCGGCAGCAGGGCCGTGTTGTTCTTGATGTCGATGTTGAGGCTGTCGTAGCTGTGCCACCAGGTCCAGTCGATATCCGCCTCGAGAGTCAGGCGGTCCCGGACGTAGGCGATGCCGAAGGCCGTCGTGGCCGGCATGTGGATCGTCGTGGAGCCCTTCGTGCTGAAGGAGGCTCCGCCGAAGACCGTCTGGGCCGAAGCCCCTCCGAGCGCAATCAGCGGGGTGCTGCTGATGTTCGTCAGCTCCACGTCCCCGTCCTTGATGTCGAGGCTGAACGGGCTCCGGTGGGACACGCCGATCTTCCAATTCGGCGAGGGGGTGAGCAGCAGCCCGAAGTTGTAGCCCCACGCGGTGCCGTCCCCCTCCAGGTCGAGCAGGAAGATGTTCGTCGGCGAGTCCCCCGGGGGGACGGCGTTGTTGATGACTCCCGTCTTGGCCAGCTTCGCCTTGCCGTACATGAAATCGATCCCCGCGCCGAGGGACAGGACGTCGTTGACCTTCCAGGCCAGCGTCGGGTTCACGACGAACGTCTGAAGATCGATCTTGGTCACCTGGTTCCGGAAATAGCTCGTATTCCGATCCTTGTACTCCTGCCCCAGCCCGAAAGGCGTAAAAATCCCGATGCCCCAGGTCAGGGCCCCGGACCCCTGCTGGGTGTAGTAGGCGTTGGGAACCCAGAAATCGAGGTCCTTCTGCGTCTCCGTGATGGTGGCCCCGCCGGACAGCGGCGTGATCCCGTTGAACTCGCCGCCGTTCTCCCGGATGTACGTCACGCCGAGCATGACGTTCTTCCCGGGCAGCTGCGTGATCCCCGCGGGGTTGAAGTAGATCGCGGACGGGTCGTTCGCCTGGGCCGTGAAGGCGAACCCCATCCCCATGGCCTTCGCGCCCGCCTCGGGCAGGCGGAACCCCGCCGCCATCGCCGACGTCGCGGAGAAGACCAGGACGAGCAGAATGGACAACACCTTCCCTGTCCGCATCGCTTCCCCTCCTTGTGGGGCCCCTCGCGCCCCGGCTAATCGGATGCTCCCTAATATACGGTTTTATTTGTTTGGAGGGAACGGGAAAAACGTCCAGAAGGTTGAACAGAATTCGGTTTCTCCGGGCCGCAGTCGCATCGCAAAACAGAGTTTGAGACAAATCCCCTGGTGGATCTTCTCGGCACCGGCCTCGGAAAGCGACGCCGTCTCGATCGGATATCGCAGGAGGGAGAATTCCCGGTCGGCCCGAACCACGACGACCAGTTTCCGCCATTCGTCCACGACCCGGAACTCCCGCAAGCCCTGCGCGATCCCCCGCGACGACAGGGCGTCGTCTCCGCCCACGCCTTCATAATGCCGGCCCGGCTTCCGCCCCGAGAGGAAATTGAGGTTCCACTCCGAGACGAGCGTGCCGTCCACGGCCTCCCGGCCGCGGTCGGCAACCCGGTACCGGGCCGCGAACCCCTCCGTCCCCGCCTCCGTCTCCAGGATTTTCTCCAGGGACAGGTCGATGCCCTCCCCGCCGAAGGGGACGCGCTGCGTGAGGACGACCTTGCCGTCGTGACGCGCGACCTCCACGGCCGCAGGCCGGCCGGCCGTCTCGACGAGCGGTGCGGCGCTCTCCGAAAGGATGGCCTCGGGCGCGACCCCCTCGCCGTAGAACGCTTCCCGGAACGAGGCCCGCTGCCGCGCGTCGACGGCGAGCGCTTCGAGAACCGACGGGTCCTTGAGGACGATGACGTCGTGGATGCTCGTCGAGCCGTCGAACGCGTCGCCCGGGCTCGCGAGCCGCTCGTGGTATCCCTCCCGCCGCCGCGTGAGGACGTGGCCGAGCGCCACCGCCCGCCGGGGGAGCGAGATCTCGGTGAGCGCCCCCCCGTCGTGTGCGTGGGCGAGGAGCGTCAGGCGGGGCGTCTTGACGAGCGTCTCGTCCCCGCCGTCGACGTCGAGGTCGCCGGTGACGCACTCGGTCCAGACCTCCCGGCCGTCATGAAGGATCCGGTCCGACCAGGCCTCCGCGCGGAGCAGGTTCGCGTACGCCGCCTCGCGGAGGTGGTTGAGGTAGAGGCCGCCGAAGACGCCGTGCCAGTAGGCGTCGTTCGACTGCGCCCGGTAGAGGGCGTCCCGCGCCGCCCCGGCATCCCCCTTCCGCGACGCCTCCTCGACCCGGTCGCTCACCCGGAGCATCCGCTTGTGGAGCTGGTTCGACTCCTCGTACTTGCGGAGGAAGTTCCGGAAGAAGCCGCCCTGGACGAAGGGCTTCCACTCGCGGGACCGCCCCGCGCGGAAGTCGTGGAGGATCCGCCCGAACCGCGCGGCCTGTGAAGGGGGAAGAGTCCACTCCCCCATCTCGATGTAGGAGCAGGTCGGGAGGTAGACCCTCCCGCGGTCCGGCGCGAGCCGCGCGTACTCCCCGAGCGTCATCGTTGCGAGCCATCCCGTCCTCGCCTCGATCCCCTCGAAAAAGCGGGCGAGCCACCCCTCCGCGTAGACGCTCTTGTGCGTCCCGGGCCAGACGCCGAACTTCTCCCCGTCGTCCGCGAAGATCGCCGCGGGGTACGGGACGTCCCGGTCCGTCATCCGCTCGATGGCGCGGAGCGTCTCATCCACGCCGCCGAAGGGGACCAGGTACCGGAGCCCCTCGCTCCCCGGGAAGACGCGGACAGAGGCTCCGTGGGACTCGGTGAGGTAGACGCCGTCCAGCTCCTCCGGCGAGAGCCCCGCCCGGACGAAATGGTAGTCGTCCACCGGGAGGTACTTCACCCCGGCGGCGGAGAGCGTCGCCGCGAAGTCCGGCTCCCAGACCCGCTCCGCGAGCCAGATCCCCTCCGGCGCTTTTCCGAACGTCTCCCCGATGAACCCGGACAGGGTACGGATCTGTCCCAGGCGGTCCCGCTCCGGCAAAAGCGCCAGGACCGGCTCGTACAGGCCGCCCCCCAGGAGCTCCGCCTGGCCGCGCGAAACGAGATCGCGCAGCAGCGCGATCGCGTCGGGACGGTTATCGAGGAGCCACCGCAGGAGACAGCCGGAATAGTGGAGCGTGACCTTGATGCGGGGGAACCGGGCCAGCATCTCGAGGAACGGCATGTAGGCGTTCCGCGTCGCCTCCTCGAGGACGAAATCGAAGTTCCCCACCGGCTGGTGGTTGTGGATGCACAACAGGAGCGCCCGTGAGGGGCGCCCCGCCGCGTCGGCCGTCACGGATGGTCGTCCCCCGGCTGAGCGAACTCGGTGAGCACCCCGAAAGTCGACTTCGGGTGGAGGAACCCGATCTTCATCCCATGGACGCCCGTCCGCGGCGTCTCGTCGATGAGCCGGACCCCCTTGCCCTTCGCGCGGGCGAGCGCGGCGGCCGCGTCGTCCACCTCGAAGCAGAGGTGGTGGACCCCCTCGCCGTTCTTCTCGAGGAACTTCCCGACCGGCCCGTCGGGGGCGGTCGACTCGAGGAGCTCGATCGTGCTCTCCCCGACCCGGAAGACGGCGGCCCGGATCTTCTGCCCGGCCACCTCCTCGATCCCGACGAGCGGCAGCCCCAGGACATCCCGATAGAAGGGAACGGCGGCGTCGAGCGACCGGACGGCGATCCCGACGTGCTGGATCCGCTTGATCATCCCGCACCTCCCGGCCCGAAGATCGGGCGCAAGATGTCGTAGGCGAAGTAGCCGGCGGACGCGGACGCCGGGATCGTGAGGATCCACGCCCACACGATCCGGACGCCGACCATCCAGTTCACCCTCCGCCGTCCCTGGGAGAAGCCAACGCCCAAGATCTCCGACGTGATGACGCGGGAGCGTTGATGGAGATCCCGAGCGCCGACGCGGTCAGCCGACCGAGGGGACGCGGGCGTCTCCCGCCATGGCGGCGAGCTTCCGCTCGGCTCCCTCCACCAGCTCCTCGATGATCTCGCGGACCGGCTGGATCCTCTTCACGAAGGCGACGCTCTGCCCGGCCATCAGCGACCCGCGCTCGACGTCTCCCTCCTGGACGGCCCGCCGGAGCGCCCCGACCCAGAACTCCTCGAGCCGGATCTGGGCCTCCTCCCGCGGAATCTCGCCCGCCTTGACCTTCGTCACCAGCTCGAGCTGGAGCCGGTTGAAATCCTCCGTCCCCTGGTTCACGATGGCCCGCACCGGGATCGTGGGGAGGGACGGGTCGAACTGCGTCGTCGGCATCGCGTCGCGCGCCTGCGCCTTGATGAACGCCTCCTTGAAGCGCGGGTGCGCCACGCACTCCTCCGCCGCCACGAACCGGGTGCCGAGCTGGGCGCCCGCGGCCCCCATCGCCAGGTACTGGGCGATCATCTCCCCCGTGCCGATCCCGCCCGCCACGAAGATGGGGACCTCGGCGATGTTCAGGAGGAACTCCTGGGCCAGGACGGAGGTGGCGACGGGCCCGATGTGGCCCCCCGCCTCGTTCCCCTCGATCACGAGGGCGTCCGCCCCCTGCTTGATGAGCCGGCGCGCCAGCGCCAGGATCGGCGAGAAGCAGACGACCTTTCCCCCGCCCGCCTTGACCCGCTCGATGTCCTTCCCCGAGGGGATGCTCCCGGCGAAGAAGACGAACGGGACCTCCTCCCGGACCACGACGTCGATGTGGGACTGGTAGGCGGGGGCGACGGTGATCAGGTTGACGCCGAAGGGGAATTTCGTCTTTCCCCGCGTTGCGGCGATCTCCTTTCCGAGGAGGTCGGGAGGCATGTTCCCCCCGGCCAGGACGCCGAACCCCCCGGCATTCGATATGGCGGAGACGAGGTTCGACTCCGAGACCCACGTCATCGCGCCGCAGAGGATCGCGTACCGGGTCCCCAGGAAATCGGTCCCGCGTTTCCATGCTTTCGGGAGATACCTCAACTCCATCGCCGCCTCGTCGAAGAATCGCATCGTCCGGGAATCGTTGGAACTATAACACAGGGAGAAAGCCGCTGCCCACCGCAAGGATCCCGCCGGGATGTCCGGGCCTTTCTGTTATAGTACCAGCATGGTCCGCCAAAGCGAGCTGTATGACATCACCGTCATCGGCGCCGGCCCGGTGGGGCTCTACGCGGCCTACTACGCCGGTCTGCGCGACTGCCGGACCAAGATCATCGAGATGTACCCCCAGGTCGGGGGGCGGCTCATCTCCATGTACCCGGAGAAGGAGGTCCTCGACGTGGCCGGGCACGCGAAGATCGTCGCGAAGGACCTCGTGGCGCAGCTCGCCGCCCAGGCGAGGGAATACGGCCCGACGATCCTCCTCGACGAGCGGGTGACCGGCCTGCGGGTCGTCCAGGAGCGGGTCATCGAGATCACGACGCCGAACGGGACCCACTACAGCCAGACCGCCATCATCGCGGTCGGGTGCGGCGCCTTCGTCCCCCGCAAGCTCGACATCCCCCACCTGATCGACCTGGAGGGGCGCGGGATCTACTACTACCTCCGCTCGTTCGAGTCGATGCGGGGGAAGCGGGTCCTCGTCGTCGGCGGCGGGAACAGCGCCATCGACTGGGCGCTCTCCCTCGAGGGGATCGCCGCGGAGGTCATCCTCGCCCACCGGATGTACCGGTTCCAGGCCCACGAGGCGATGGTCAAGCGGCTCCTCTCCTCCTCCGTGCGCGTCATGTTCCCCTACATCGCCTTGAAGGAGGTGATCGGCGAGGACCGCGTGACCGGCGCCGTGGTCTGGAACGAGCGGAGCGGCAAGGAGGAGCGTCTCGACGTCGACGCGATCGTCCTCTCGATCGGGATGCTGACCAACCTCGAGCCGTTCCGGTCGTGGGGATTGAACATCGTGGGGAGCGGCATCGCCGTCGCCCCCGACATGTCGACCAACATGCCCGGCGTCTACGCGGCGGGCGACATCGTGACGTACCCCGGCAAGGTGCTCCTCATCACGGCGGGGGCCGGGGAGGCCGCGACCGCGGTCAACTCCGCGAAGGAGTACATCCTCTCCGGCGAGCTGGGGCGGTAGGGGGCTGATGGAGGAGCTCCGTCAACTTCCGGAGGATCCCCCCGAAAATGTGCCGGGCTGCCCCTGGAGGACGGCTCGATGTGCTACTTGACCGGTATTGCCGACGGCGTCGCCGGGATGCTTGACGGCCCCGCCGCCGGGTCTCCGGCCGAAGACCGGGGCGCGGGCACAGCAGGCGCGGGAGCCGGCGCGGACGGAGCCGGCGGAGCCGCCGCCGGGGACGGGGCGGGCGGCGCGGAAGAAGGCGCCGCGGGCACCGGGGCCGGCGCGCTTCCCGCCGCCGGGCCGCTCGCCGTCCCGGCCGGCTGCACCGGGGCGTCGGAGCGGATCATCCCCTGCCCCTGCTTCTCGATCTCGAGGAGCTTGTCGAGCGCCGACCGGAGGGCGACCGCCGTCCCGGGCCTGAGCTCCCCCGCTTCCGTGAAGAGCGCCTCGTAGTCGAACCCCAGCGCCTCCTTCGCGCCTGCGATCTTCCGGAGGGCCGCCAGCGCCTTCTTCGCGGCCTCCGGCTTCTTCATCCGCGCCGCGGCGACCGCCTGCCCGAAGAGGATCGCCGGGTCGTCGGGGAGGATCCCCGAGGCCGCCTGGAGGTGGTCCGCCGCGACATTGTCCATCCCCATATAGAGATAGCCGAACCCCAGGACCCTCCGCTCGTAGACCTCCTGGAAGTCCCTGTCCTTGAGCGCCTTGAGCGCCGCGGCGAGACGCCCGTCACCCTTCGCCTGGTGCAGGATGATCGCCTTGAGGAGGTAGGACCGGAAGTAGTCGGGGTCGCGCCGGATCGCCTCGTCGAGCCGCTCGATCGCCTGCTCCGGAACCGCCGGGAGCTCGCCGGAGGCGGTCCGCGCCACGAGGTAGAGGCGCTTGCCCAAGTTGTAGTACTGGAGGGCGTAGTTCTTCGGCGTGTGGTCGAGCAGGTATTGCGTCTTCTCCGCCCGCTTCTCCCGGACGATCCCCAGGAACGCGTCGATCCGCTCGGGGATGTCATCCCGGGCGACCGACGGGAAGCCGGGGTAAGCGTCGATGACCCGGAGCTCCTTGTCGAGGATCAGCGTCGTGGGAGTGCTGATGATCCCGATCGCGTTGTACCCCTTGAGCCCGGCGTCCAGGACGACGGGGAACGAGAGCCCGAGCTCGAGGGCCTTCGCCCTGGCCTGCGCCACGTCCTCCGCTTTCATCTCCTCGTGGTCGGCGTCGACCGCCAGGATCTTCATGCCGAGTTTTTCGTAAGCCCGGAGATTCTTTTCCGCGAACGACAGGAGGGCCGGCGAGCGGGAGCTCCAGGTCGCCCAGTAGATGACGATCAGCCCTTTCTCGCCGACGAAGGACGAGAGCTTCCCCCCCTCGCCGGTCAGGCCCGCAAACTCGAGGTCGGGGACCTTGTCCCCCTTCTCCATCGTGCGAAGCGCGAACGACGAGGCCGGCATCGGGAACGTGAACGCGAAGGCGCAGAGGACGGTGACGGCGATCCCCCGGAATCTTCTCATCTTTCCCCCCCGGCAATCCATCCGCCCACATTCAGGCATCGGTCTTATCAACGTCTTCGCGGGATGCGAACTTCAGCGGATTTTTCAAAACCGCGCTTGCCCATTATACGGATTTCCCGGGATAAGTTGCAAAACGGGGGCCGCTATCCAGCCGGGCCCGCCGCCCGGCCCCGCCACGCCTCCCGCAGCTCCGCCGCCCGGTTCGAGAAGACCCCCGACGCCCCGGCGTCGACGAGTCGGAAGAAAGCGTCCGCGTCGTCCACGGTGTACGGGACAAAGGGGATCCCCGCCGCCACGACCTTCCGGATCCGGAGAACGGTGAGGAACCGGCGGTCGGGATGGATCGAAGCGAGGGCGTGGCGGAGACAGAAGGCGAGGTCGGAGGAAGAGGGGCGGCGCGTCACGAGCCCGCACGGCAGGTCGGGACGCTGCGACCGGGCCGCAAGGCACTCCTCGCGGTGGGCCGACGACAGCAGGATCGGACCGGCGTCGCCCGCCGCCGTCAAGGTGCGCAGGACGGCCGCCGTCCCGCCGGGATCCTTGATTTCGACGTTCAACGGCACGGCGCCCCGGACAAGATCCAGCACATCGGCAAGACGCGGGACCGGCTCGCCGTTCCGCAGGCGCACCGTCGCAAGACGCGCCGCGGAGCACGACGCGACCCGAACATTTTCCCGCGCGGTCCGGCCGGCCCGGTCGTCGTGGATCACGAACGGCACGCCGTCGGCCGACAGGCGCACGTCGCACTCGATCATGTCCGCCCGCTCCAAGAGGGCGCGGGAAAACGCGGCGAGCGAGTTCTCGAGCGCCCGGTCCGACGCGCCCCGGTGGGCGATCACCAGGGGGAACCCGTCCGGCTTCCTGAAAGGGAACTCCGCCATGCCCCCCAAGATATCCCACCGGCGCGGAAAGGGGAACCGGACACGGGCGCGGAATCGGATATAATCGCGCCGTATGCTGCGCATCATCTTCAACCCGGCGGCGGGGCCGGTCATGGTCCGGAAGATCGGCCGCGTGCGGGAGATCCTCGCGACCCGAGGAGTTCCCTTCGAGGTGTTCGAGACGAAAGGGCCGGGCGACGCGGTCCTCCTCGCGCGGGAGGCGGCCCACGCCGGGGCGGAGACGGTCGCCGCCGTCGGGGGCGACGGGACGATCAACGAAGTCGCCAACGGGCTCGCGGGAAGCGGGACGCGGCTGCTCATGGTCCCCCACGGCACCGGGAACGTCTTCGCGCAGGAGCTGGGGCTGCCCGACCCGGTCGAGGAATGCCTCGGGCTGCTGGCGGCCGGGAAGACGATCGCCGTTCCCCTCGCCCGGGCGGGCGACCGGTATTTCGTGCTGATGGCGTCCGCCGGGTTCGACGCCGAGATCGTGGAACGGATGGGCTCGCGGGAGAAGAAGGCGCTGGGACGGTCCGCCTACGTCCTGGCCGGAATGCGGAACATCCTCCGTGCCCACCCGGCCCTCTGGCTCGAGTTGCCGGGGAAGGAGCGGATCGAGGCGCAGCTCGTGGTCCTCTGCCGCGGGCGGATGTACGCCGGATGCCCGATGGCGCCCGGCGGGGATCTCGAAGGAAAGACGCTCCGGATGGTCGCCCTCCTGGGCCGGGGCCGGCGGGCGATCGTGAAGTTCGCCCTCGACGTTCTGCGGGGAAGGCACCTCGCCTCCCCCGCCGTCCTGTGCCGCGAAATCGACTCCGTGCTCGTCCGGTCGAGGATCCCGTCGGCCGCGCAGGTCGACGGCGAATACCTGGGGCCCCTCCCGGTCCGGTTCGGGATGACGGACGTGACGCTGCGGATCGTCGTCCCGCAGGGATTCCCGGGCCCTGAAGGCCACGGCCGATTCCCCGCGATCCGCCCGTAGCCCGTCAAGCCGTTCCGCCCGTCCCTTTCGCACGAGGGAACGCCGCGGACGGGGCGCGCGCCGGGGCGAAGGGAGCGACAACGCGCCGGGCTACTTCCCTTCGATCTCCCGCTTCAAGGGATAACCGGAAATCCTTCCCGGCTTCGGCTTGAAACGGGTGCGGCAGGCGTCGTCCCTCGCCGGAACCGCTCCGGGCAAACGACGTCCCGTCGTGCCGAAGGAACGGCGGCCGAGGTCCCGGGAATAGGGAGCGGCGCGGCGGCGGATCACGCCACCGCCTCTTTCGGGACCGCTTCCTCATCCACGGGAACGAGGAGCGACCCGCGCGTGATCCGGAGACTCCGACCCCGCCACGTGACGGTCCGCGAGAAGAAGGCGGAGAGCCACAGGCCCGCCGCCAGCAGGTCGCGAACCGGTCCCAGCAGAACGCCTTGGACGCCGATCCTCGCCCGGAGGAGCCGGTTCATCGAAGCGTCCACGGCCAGTTTCCCGAGGGCGACGCCTCCGGCCGCCAGCAACGCCTCGGAACTCCCCCCTGTCGCCGCGACGAGGGCAAGCGAGAGGAGGAAGGGGTTGGCGAGGATCTCGAACAGGTACGCGGGGCCGGCGATCGAAAACCGCATCCTGTTCCACCGGGCGTGGCGGGACAGGAAGTCCCGCACTCCCCTGTACACGTTGACGGTGTCCACGGGCGCGCCGGACACCACGACCCGCATGCCGGCGCGCCGGACCATCGCCCCCAGGGTGTAATCCTCGGCGAGGAAGTCCTTGACCGCGTGCAGACCTCCCAGGGTCTCGAGGTCCCCTTTCCGCATCATGATCGACTTGCCGACGACGCACGGCATGCCGAACAGCCGGTCCAGCATGGACACGGAGCCGAGGATGAACGTGTTCAGGTGCCCGTTCTCGAGCCGGGCGCCGGCGGACTTCCCCCCGACTCCCCGGACGAGGTGGGTCACCAGCCCGACGCCCGGATCCCGGAAATGGGAGACCGCCTCTCTCAGGTAGCCCGGCCCGACCGACACGTTGCTGTCGCTGATCAGCACGAAGGGATAACGGGACTTCCGATACCCCGGGATCATGTTGTTGACCTTGGGGTTCAGCCCGTCCCGGCAGCTCTCGACGACGATCGATATCGCCCGGCCCGGGAAGCGCTCCTTGACTTTCCGGGCCACGCGGAGCGCGGGGTCGCTCGCGCTCTGAAGGCAGAAGACGACCTCGTATTCCGGGTAATCGAGGCGGCAGAAGGCCGCCAGGGCGTCGTAAAGCCGGTCGTCCACGCCTTTCAACGGCTTCAGGATCGAAACGGGGGGCGCGAAATCGCCCGCCGGGCCGGGAGCCGCTCTTCCGAGGGTCCGCCATGCGCACGCCAACTGGAGGAGGCACGCCGTGAAGGAGGCCGCCACGAGGAATTCGAGGACGAGGACCATGGCCGCTCCCCTACACCCTCGATGTCCCGTTCCGGAACATGGTGATCGCCACCCCCCGGTTGTCCCGGATGCACGCCTTGACGGCCTCGACGCTCTTCTCGCAGGGCAGGAGGGTCTTCCAGGAATAAAGGTGTTGCGCCTTGTGAAAGTCGCTGTTCGCGAGGATCGGGTAATTGCTCAGGCTGACCACGGAGAAGAGGTCGGTCCGGTTCGCCACTTCCCACGCGTCGAAATGCGGCGCGAACTTCTGGCGGTTGTTCCAGAAGTAGAGCGTGTCGTGGACCTCGTGGTCGGTGTAGTGGGGATGGCAGGCGACGACCAGGGCGTCCTGTTCCCGCGCCTCCCGGAAGATTCCATCCCAGGACAGGTCGGCGGAGACGAACCGCTTCACGTCGAGCAGCAGGACGTGGGCCGATTCCTTCTCGGAGGCGTAGTTCTTGGTGATCTCGACTCCGGGAACGAGAAGCATCCCGTACCGGTCGGCGGCCCGCTCCGCCTCGCGCGCCAGGGCGTCGAGGTACGCCGGGAAGATCTCCTCCGTGATCGTCTGGCTCAGACGTCCCGCCCAGGCGCCGATCGCGCTGTCGCTGTTGCAGACGTGGTCGGTGACGGCGATGACGTCGAACCCGGCCTGGCCGTAGACGTCCACGACATCCGGGAGGGGGACCGACCCGTCAGACCAGGTGGAGTGGATATGGAAATCGCAAAGCAGCATTGTCGTTATCGGGATTTATAACAGGCGGGCCTTTCGCCCCGGTTAAGGAGACGTAAAAAACCGGTTAAGACTCCTGGGGGGGCCGCAGCGGCCGCGGCGGGCCGGATGGCGAAGGCTCACGCCCGTCGAACGCCCGAGGGATCGGGATGTTTCATGATCCAGCGCGCGTAATACGCGGCCGACTCCGTGGAAATCCGCTCCAGGGACCGGAAATCGACCCTGTAGAGCCCGAACCGCGGGCGGAGTCCCTCCAGCCACTCGTAGTTGTCCATGAGGGACCACCAGAAATATCCCCGGATGTCCATCCCCTCCCGGATCATCCGGTGGAGAACGCGGAAGTGATCCCGCATGAAGGCGATCTTCCGCCCGTCGTCGGTTTCCGCGGCGCCGTTTTCGGTCACGACGATCGGAAGTCCGGACGACGCGGCGACGCGAAGCGTCTCCTCGAACCCCTTCGGATACACTTCCCAGCCGGTCTCCGTGAGTCCGCGGCCGCTTCGGTCCTCCCAGAAATATTCCGGTCCCCTGATGTTGATGGGGGAAAGCCGGAGGAAGAGGCGGAAATAATAATTCACGCCCAGGAAATCGAGCTTCCCCCGGGTGCCGACGGGGAACGCTTCCTCGTGCAGGAACGGCAGCCTGAGGGAGAGCGTCCCGGTCCGGAACGCCTCGATGAGGCTGAGGTTGTAGAAGGCGTGGGCGACCTTGGACGCCCAGTTGTCCAGGGGGGAGTTCTCCGAGGCGGGGCGAAAGACGACCATGTTGTGAGCAAGCCCGACCGCCGGGGCCTCCCGCGCGGCGGCGTGGATCGCGTCATAAACCGCCGCGTGCGCCTTGAGGATGTTGGCGTAGGCGTTGAACCCGTCCCGGACGCTCCTCTTCCCCGGAGGCATGATCCCCCCCAGGTACCCGCCCGTGACGAAAACGTTCGGCTCGTTGAAAGTGACCCACAGGCGAACATGCTCCCGGAGCGCCCGCACCGCCTTCTCCGCGAACCGGAGGAACTCCCCCACGGTTTCGCCGTCCGCCCATGGCGCCCCGTTCGCGAGCCACGCCGGGTTCGTAAAGTGGTGGAGCGTGACCACGGGTTCGATCCCCGACTCCCGAAGACGCGCGGCGATCCGGACATACCGGTCCATCGCCTTGCGATCCCACTCGTCCGGCCGGGGAGCCACCCGGCTCCACTCGATGGAAAACCGGTAAGCATTCACCCCCAGGGACGACAGGAGCGCCAGGTCCTCGTCCGTCCTCTCCCGGTGCCCCACGCCCCGCAGGCGCGCCAGCCGGTCCGGCTCGTCCTTTACCTTCCACGTCGTCCAGTCGCAGCGGGACGCCCCTTCCACCTGGAACGCCGAGGTGGCGACCCCCCAGAGGAAACGACGAAGGGGTGACGGGCCCCGGGAACGGCTGTCCAAATGGTCCTCCCCCCCTCTGCGCCCCTCGATTGCCCCCCGGAGCAACGGGTTTCCGCGGAGAATGCGGCAACGTACCCCGCCGCCGTTATGCCCGCATGAAGTTGCCGTGAAGATCGCTTTGCCTGATCCGGCGGACTTCATCCATTCTTCACATCGGCGAAATCACGGAGAAACGCGACGCGGCCAGAATGTCTGCCGTGTCCTATCCCATGCTCGATAAAGGAGGACCCTCCATGAACAATGCCTGCGCATCCGTGCTTCGCATCGATCGGGGAGACCCTGTTTCCTTCCCATGCGAGGAAGATCTGGAAGTTCGGGTGGCCCGGGACGAAAGCGAACGCGAGGCGGCCCAGCGGCTGCGCTTCGAGGTATTCAACGTCGAACTGCGGTTGGGCCTCGCCTCGTCCTTCTCCTGCGGCCTCGACCGGGACGCGTACGACGCCTACTGCGACCACCTCCTGGTGGTGGACCGCGCCCGCGGCAAGGTGGCCGGGACGTACCGCCTCCTTCCCTGGGACCGCACCCCCTCGTTCGGCTTCTATTCGGAAACGGAATTCGACCTGGACAACGTGAAACGGTCCGGCCTGCGTCTCCTGGAGCTGGGGCGCAGTTGCGTCCACCCGGACTACCGGTCCGGCCGGGTGATCAACCTTCTCTTCCAGGGGATCGCCGAATACGCGCAGGCCCATGGGGCGGACGCCCTCGTGGGGTGCGTGAGCCTCCGCGGCAACGACATCGAAGAGCTCCGGGCCGTTTCGACGCTTCTCCGGAACGGGTTTCTCTCGGACCCCCGGCTTCGCGTGACGCCGAAACGGGGATTCGACCTCCCGGGAATCGAGGACGACGTTCCCATCGAGCCGTCCGATGTCTTCCGGAAGCTGCCTCCCCTGTTCAAGGGATACCTTCGCCTCGGGGCGAAGACGTGCGGTCCCCCCGCCTTCGACCGGCAGTTCGGGACAACGGATTACTTCCTCCTGGTCAAGACGGACAACGTGGTCCGGCGGTACCGGCGCCGGTTCTTCGGGTAATTGCGGCGCGTCGCCCGCCTCCTGTCCTTCCTCGCCGTCTCCTTCGCGATGGCTTTTTTCGCATGCGGAACGGCATGGGTCCTGCCCCCGTCAAAGCGCCACCGGTTCGTATCCGCCGTTCAGCGCGCATGGGCGCGGTCCGTTTGCTCCGTTCTCGGAATCTCGGTGGAGGTCCGCGGCGATGTCCCGCGCGGAGGGCCCTGGCTTGCGGTCTCCAACCACCTGGGCTACCTGGACGTGCCCGCCCTGGCGAGCGTCCTGCCCGTGTCTTTCGTTTCCAAGTCGGAAGTCCGCCGGTGGCCCCTCATCGGCTTCCTCGCCGCCGCCGGAGGGACGATCTTCGTCGACCGGGAAGACCGGATCGCGGCGCCGGATTTCATCCGGCGGGTTCGGAGCCGTTTGTCGGCCGGCGGGAACGTCCTTCTCTTCCCCGAGGGGACGTCGAGCCGCGGGGAGACCGTGCTCCCGTTCCACTCCTCGCCCTTCGCCTCGGCGGACGAGCCCGGGACCCGGCTTCTTCCCCTCGCCGTCGAACTCCTCGAAGTCGACGGGAAAAGGGCGTCCGGCGGCGTCCGGGACCTCGCTTGCTGGCACGGCGACATGACCTTCGCCGGACATTTCTTCCGGTTCCTCGCGCTTCGGGGGGCCAGGTTCCGGGTCACGATCGGACCGCCCTTCGATTGCCGTTCCCTCGACCGGAAGGAGGCCGCCGCCTTCACCCGTTCGCAGGTCCTCGGCCTGATGTCCGCCGGAAAGTTCACGAACCCTTAACGACTCGTTCATAAGCACTCCACTTCCCCCCGCTATCATCTCCCCCGAACGATCATCCTCAATCCCCGCGCCGGGGGCGAAAGGAGGTGGTGATCGCATTCCCCGGGAACCGCCGGACCAACCGCCCAGGAAAAAGGAGAGAACATCATGAAGATTCGTTTTCGGTCTCTGCCGATGATCGGCATGGCCTCCTTCTTGTTGCCCCTTGCGCTCGCGTCGCCCGGCTTTTCCTCGGACCGCAGTTCCGAAAACCGCCATGAAGTCAAAAACATCATCTTCATGGTCCCGGACGGCATGGGGCTCGCCGACGTGACGGCGGCCCGGATCTACAAAAACGGAATCGACGGCGCCCCCCTCCATTTCGAAACCCTGGAGCACATCGGCTACCAGAGAACCTATTCGGCGAACAGCACGGTCACCGATTCCGCCGCCGCCGCGTCCGCCTGGGCGTGCGGCGAAAAGTTCAACAACGGCGAGATCTGTCTCCACGCGGACGGACGGCCATACAACCCCAGCATCCTCGAGCTGGCGAAGGGGATGGGCAAGTCCACGGGCCTGGTGGCGACCTCGACGATCACGCACGCCACGCCGGCCGTCTTCGGCGCCCATGTTCAATCCCGGAGCTGCGAAACGGAAATCGCCCGGCAGTACGTCGAAGCCACCCGGCCTGACGTCCTGCTGGGGGGCGGCACCTCCAAGTTCAACCCCTCCACGCCGGACAAGTGCGGGACGGCCGGTGACTACATCCAGAAAGCCGCCGACTCCGGCTACACGGTGGTTTACAACAAAACGGAACTCGATG
>JAMDBZ010000008.1 GCA_023488945.1 Deltaproteobacteria bacterium | reverse complement strand
CTGCATCCGCTCCAGCGGAGTACGCGCTCGTTCGTCGTACTCTCCCAGTACGCCTTCCCTTGCGCGCCGAAGCACGGCGCGGCGCATCGACGCTCTCGGTGCGTCAAGCTATTTACGAGACGGTACACGAGCGCACGCACGGCACGCAGGCCGAGCCAGTCAGTCGGGAAAACGATTTCTTCCGTTATGGAACGGAGAAAGAAAGGCCACGCCACGTGATCGCCCCCCGCCCCAAGAGGACCCGTGCGGCTCGCCGTTCAGGAACTGCCACTCTAACAGCATTATCAACGGTTTTCAAGCCGGAGGTCTTGCAGCCGGAGGTCCCGCACGGAGGCCCCGCGCCCTCAGGCCTCCCCGACCCGGGACTCCCGTTCCCGGACGAACGCCTTGAGGCGAGGGACGTCCGGGACGAGAGCCCGTCCCTCCCGCCGGAGCAGCCTCTTTTTCCGGAACCGGTTGAACTGGGTCGTCACCGTCTCGCGGGTCGTCCCGATCATGTTCGCCAGGTCTTCGTGCGTCAGCTTCAGCGAGAGCGCCGTCCCTTCCGGGGTCTTGACGCCGTGCTCCTCGGCGAGCTCGAGGAGGACCTTCGCGAGCCGGTGGTACGACCAGGTGTGGCCGAACCCCGCGAACTCCTTCTCGACCTTCGACAGGCGCCGCGACAGCATGCGGATGAAGTTCCCGGAGACTCTCGGGACCGCCGCGAGAAGCTCGATGAAGCTCGTCTTCGGGATGACCGTCACCAGGACGTCCGTGCCGGCCACCGCCGTGAACGCCCGCTTCTCCTCGGAGAGGAGGAGCTCCCCGAAGATCGCGCCCGGGCACAGGATGTGGAGGATCGTCTCCGCCCCGCTGCCGGCCCGGGCGACGAGACGGACGAGCCTGTCCTTCAGGATATAAAGCGCATCGGCGGGATCGCCTTTCGCGAAGATCGTCGCCCCCCGCCGGAACCGCCGCTCGGCGCACAGCCGGGCGATCGTCTGCGATTCCTGCTCGGAAATCCCCCGAAAGAGCTCGAGGGCTGTGAGGATGGACAGCGCCATATTTTTCACTCTACCGCCGTGGCAGGCGGCGAATCAACTCGCGCAGGCGCGGGGAAACGGGGGCCTGTCCCCCCGGCCGGGGGTCCTCGCGGGGCAAGTCTCCCCGGCCGGGACGCGGGCGGACGTCATGCCGCCTTCCGGGCCCCCTTCTCATGGGCGGCGACTTCCGCCTCGGGGATCGGCCACTCGGCCCAGTACAGGCGCTTCCCGCTCTTCTCCTCCTCGGCCGTGTAACCCAGGAACGCGATGCCGACCACGATCGCGAGCAGGGCCACGGCGCCGAGGAACGTGAAGATCGATGCGAACGCCTCGGGTTCCAGGACAATGCCTTCCATTGTTCTCACCTCCTTTCCCCTCCATCTGACCCCACGATACGGCGGGAGCGGACTCGAGGATGTGAAAGGTCTCACCGGAAGAAATCTTTTCCCCGGGGAGCTGATCCGCGCCCCCGCTTACTGCCGCCGCGGGACACCGTGCCACTTGTGCGCCACCAGTCCCGCGCGTGCCAGGCTGGCCGCTCGCACCCGATCTCCCCGAGCGAAGCCCGGCGCCGACCGCGGCCGACAGCCCCGTTCCGGGAGTCTCCCCGTTCGGTTACCATGAAAAAGGAGACACCTCGAAAGGGGGCCCGAATGCGATGATCCGGACCAAGCGGGTCCATGAACCGCCGGATCCTTCCGACGGCGTCCGAATCCTCGTGGACCGGCTCTGGCCGCGGGGGATCCGGAAGGACGCGGCGCGGATCGACGCGTGGCGAAAGGACCTCGCTCCCACGAACGCACTTCGGCAGTGGTACGACCACGACCCCCGCAAGTGGGAGGAGTTCAAGCTCCGTTACCGCAATGAGCTTTCTGCGGCCGGGAAGACCGGCGATCTCGAGGAGCTGCGCCGGCGTGCGAAGAGAGAGACGGTTACCCTCCTGTTCGGCGCCCGGGAGGAACGGCGGAACAACGCGGCCGCGCTGAAGGAGTTCCTGGAGGAGGCCGCGTAACAGGCGGGCCCGGCGCGCGTCCTTCCATCTTCCGTGTGAACTCTTACAACGTGCCGGGGGGAGCCCCGCAGCCGTCGCCGCGCGGCTGCCGACCGCGAAGGAACCCCCTGGGAGAAGAAACGATGCGGCGGGGCGCCGCCCCGGCCAAGGAGCCCGAACGGCTCCTTGGCCGGGAACAAACGGGTCGGCACCCCAAGCCGATCGTCAGGAGTGCGGCAGCACCTTCCTTCCGTACACTCCGTTCACCAGGATGGCCGTGGCGATGTACCACGCCGCCAGGCCGGTGATGAAAATCTCCCATCCCGCGGTGACGGCCGGGATCCTGCCGATGGCCACCCCGTCAAGGAGCAGGAAGGCCAACAGCAGCAGGCCGAACAGGACGGCGAGGTGGTTCCCCGCCTTGAACGACGCGATGAAGAAGGAGAGGGTGAACAGGGACCACATGAGGAAGTACCCCGGGAGGTCGTTGTTCCCGACCGTGATCCCCGTCTTCGGGAGCAGGTAATCCAGGACGACCAGCGACCACCAGAAGGCGCCGTACGCCATGAACGCGGAACCTCCGAAGATGCTCCCTTTCCTTAGACAATATGACTGACCGGCCCTGCTTGCGATAACGTGGGTTTTGCCGTCCGGAGAGATGGCATACCACAACGCAAAGGAGGACCGGTCATGAACAGGTTATTCGCTGCCATGGACGTTCACAAGG
>JAMDBZ010000066.1 GCA_023488945.1 Deltaproteobacteria bacterium | reverse complement strand
TCCGGGTCCAACTGGTGTTCGGGCTTATGAACAGCACCAAGACTTAACCGACCTCGATGCCGACGCCACAACGTCATAGTAGACTATTTCATCCGACGCGGGTCCGCCCGCAGGGCGGGTGGAAACTGGTGAGAAATGCGGGTTAGCCGGCCGGCTTCCGGGGTGCGGTTCCGGCAGAACCCGGGGAGGGGGGGATCTTCGGGTCCCCTTTTTGTCGTCTGCTATGCGGCCTCATAAGAGCGGACGTCCAGCGGGACCCCGGAGCGGACGATAGCCTCGGCGGCCGAGTAGAGACGGCGCGCGACGTCCTCACCGATATAATCTTCGCCGCAGTGATCGCACACGTCAGCGGGCACATCTTTGAACACAAGGGTGGCCGTGCCCTTCGTCAGGGTCACGGTCGCCTGCCCCGGCTTCGTTTCTCCGTTCTTGCAGACGACGCATTGTGCGGGGTGGACGGAATGCAGCGAGCCATGGCCGTCGGTGATCGGAGGGGGTTCGGCCGCCGGTGACTCCCGGCAGGTTTTCCCATGGTCCGGGCACGCATTCGAGGACTGCCGGTTCAGTCGGGGGCCCGGTTCCCCACGGTGTTCGACATCGTGACGCGGTTGGTATGGACGTCATGCTCTTTCGTGAAGGCGCCGCTCTCCCGGAAGGCGGTATAATGAAAACGTCGGTGGCAGACCCTGTCCCGTTCCAACCAACCATGCAACCGGATCCGCGGAAGGAGGGGAGCGCGATGAAGTGGGAAAAGGTGTCGGCGGACTGGGCGCGTTTCCGGGGGATGGTCAGGTCGAAATGGAGTTTCCTGACCGAGGAGGATCTGGACGCAATCGCGGGGAACCGCGAGATGCTGGCCGGCAGGCTGGAGCTGCGGTACGGGATCACGAAGAACCGGGCGGGGGAGTGGGTCGACGGCTTCCTCAGGGAGCTCGACAAGGCGGCCTGACGGGAGGTCTCCCCGGGCGCGCCGCATTCCTTCCCTTGCGGGGATGACGTTTCTCCCTTGATCGCCGGCACCGGCGGTGGCGGACCGATCAAAAAGACGGCGAAGAACCCGCTGCTGTCGGCCGGCGGACCCGACGCCGCCGGATCGGGCGCCCGCCCGCGCGGGGCGGGACGTCCGGCAAGAACGCGGAGAAGGCCCGGGGAGGCGGATACGCCGGGCCTTTCCGGTTTCGACCGCTCGTCAGCCGATGAACGCGAGGACGGCCTTCAGGTAGGCCGGCAGGTCGGCGAGGGCGGAACGGATCGCTTCGAACACCTTGTCGGGCTCGATCGCATCGTACTCGTGGACAATGCGGTTGCGAAGCCCCGCCGCCGAAGCGGTCCGGGAGGCGAACGCCGGGTCGAGGACGCCCATCTTCCCGAGCTCCGCGAAGCTGTCGTAGTAATCCCTGGGCGGCGGATGTCCGGATCCGGTGATGATGTGGTAGTTGATGTCGATCATCCGGGAGATCATCCGCTCGAGGAACCGCTCGGCGAGGATCTCCTTGTACGGGTCGGCCAGGTACGCCTCGCGCCCCGGTGAGGCGAGCTTCCGCAATTCCTCGAGGTCACCGCCGATGAGGACGATCTTGCGCGTGACGAGCTCGCGGTCGATCACGAGGCGATCCTCTTCACGTAGGCGGCGGCGAAGTCGCGCTCCATCGCGAGGAACCGGCGATGGTCCTGGTAGCGCCTGAAGGCCAGGAGGCGGAACGCCGCCGCCGCGCCCGGATCCTCGTACAGAACCAGGCACCGCTCGGCGATCTTCTTCATGAGCAGCGGATCCGCCCGGTTGAGCACCGCGAGATCGACCTCGCGGCCTCCGGAAAGAGCGGACACCGCGAGTTGAACCTCGAGTGTCTTCGACAGGTCGTAGTCGCCGCGGAACCTCACTCCGATGTCGACATCGCTGTCCGGCCGCTCCGTCCCTTCCGCCGCGGAGCCGAAAAGAACAACGAGGGACAGGCCCTGCCTGCGGGCGATCCCGGCGGCCGCGCGCCGGATTTCCTCGGTCACTGTCATGGCCCGATAGTACCACCGGCTTTTCGGGGGAGTCAAAGCCGGGCCGGCGCGGCTCCGCCCCGCGCGCGTCGTCGAAGCGAATGACCGGCGGATCCCGTGATCCGGGCGTGATGGGCATCGTGGGGCGGAACGCCGCGGTCGCGCAGGTCGGGGGTCGGCGCATGACGGGGTTCCCGGCCTGGATGGCGTGGCTCGCCGTCTTCAAGCTGATCGGATTCCGGAACCGGCTCCTGGTTCTTGTCAATTGGGCCTGGGACTACTTCTTCTACGAGCGTGCCGTTTGCCTGATCCTGCCCGAAGCGTCAGACCGGCAAATATCGTAATCCAAGCGGGCGGTTGACGCGTTTCTGAAACAGCCGGTTGGGCCCGCGTCGGCGCGCTTTACCGATCCCCCGTCTTTTTCTTTCCCCGGGCGTGTGGTATCTTGCAAGCCATGGCGCAGGGCCCCTTCATCCTCCGCGAGAGGGAGTTTCACGCCTTCCAGGCCGCTTTGAGGAAGCTCCTGGCCGACTCCTACGCCAAGATCGTCTTCCTCGTCGACAAGAACGGATCGCTGCTGGCCTCGGCGGGCGAGACGGAGGACTTCGACACGACGTCGCTCGCCTCCCTCGCCGCCGGGAACATCGCCGCGACCGGCGGGCTGGCCTCCCTCATCGGGGAGAAGGAGTTCTCCATCCTCTTCCACGAGGGGGAGAGGGACAACATGCACATCTCCGTCGTCGCCAACCGGCTGATCCTGGTGGTGATCTTCGACCGCCGGTCGTCGGTGGGGCTCGTCCGGCTCCGCGTGCGGCGGGCGAGCGGCGAGCTCGAGCGGATCCTCAAGGAGATGGACTCGCGGGAGGAGAAGCCGGGCGAGGGGCTCGAGGAGCTGACCGAAGCCGACATCGAAAGCCTGTTCAAGTAACCCGTCAATGTCCTTCATCAACTACTCCTCCCGCGAGATCAACTGCAAGGTGGTCTACTACGGGCCCGGCCTGTGCGGGAAGACGACGAACCTTCAATACATCTACCGGCGGATGAACCCGGAGTCCCGGGGGCGGATGATCTCTCTCGCCACCGAGACCGAGCGGACGCTCTTCTTCGACTTCCTGCCGCTGTCGCTGGGGGAGGTGCGCGGCTTCAAGACCCGCTTCCACCTGTACACCGTTCCGGGGCAGGTTTTCTACGACGCGAGCCGCCGGCTGATCCTGCGCGGGGTGGACGGCGTCGTCTTCTGCGCCGACTCGCAGCTCTCCCGGATGGACGCCAACGTCGAATCGCTCGAGAACCTCAAGGTCAACCTGCGCGAGCAGGGGTACGACCCCGACCGGATCCCGCTCGTCCTGCAGTACAACAAGCGGGACCTCCCCGACGTCGCCTCCGTGGCGGAGCTCCACGCCCTCCTCAACTACCGGAACGTGCTGGAGTTCGAGGCGGTGGCGCCCAAGGGGATCGGCGTCTTCGAGACGCTCAAGGCGGTGATCAAGCTGATCCTCATCGACCTCAAGAAGGGCGCCGCCCGGGTCTGACCGATTTTCTCCCGCAGGGAGTCCCGTGACCGCACCGGAGCTCATCGCCAGCATCGCCTCCGCGCCGGAGTTCTCTTCCGGGGACCTCGACCCCTACGACGCCGTCTGCCTCGGGAGCCCCTACTGCCGGCGGGTCGCGGGGAACTTCGCGGAGGATCTGTCCCTCCTCCCCGGCGCCGTGGGGGCGCTGCACGCCGCCGGGAAGAGGGCGTACGTCACGACGCCGGCCGCGCCGCGGGGAAAGGACCTCGACCAGGTCGCCCGGCTCATCGACGCCGCGGCAGCCGCCGGGGCGGACGCCCTCGAGGTCCACAACATGGGGGTCCTCCGGATGCTCCGCGGGAGGGGCAACCCGCTCCCGGCCCACATGGGGGCCTACGCCAACGTCTACACGCACCTGGGCGCGAAGGTGATGCGGGAGTACGGCGCGTCCCGCGTCCGCCCGAACGCCGAGGTGAGCCTGGAGGAGATGGGGACGATCGCCTCGGAAGGGGATGTCGAGGTCGAGCTCCTCGTCCACGGGAAGATCCCACTGGGGGTGACCGACGGCTGCTTCCTCCTCACGGAGTCCGAGGAGACCGACCCGAAGTGTCCGGCGGCGTGCCGGGAGGAGCGGTGGCTCCACTCCCGGCAGTGGGTCCTGAAGACGGTCGGGAAGGGGGTCTTGAGCGGCAAGGATATGTGCATGCTCGAGCACCTGCCATCCCTCCTTCCCACGGGGTTCCGCGTCTTCCGGGTCGAGGGGCTCTACGAGACGGGCGCATACCGCCGGGAGGTCGGGCGGGTCTACCGGGAGGCGCTCGCCCTGGCCGCGTCGGGGGGGGCGTACGCCGTCCGCCCGGCGTGGGCGGAAACGGTCCGGCGCCACTCCCGCCAGGGGTTCTGCAACGGGTATTATTTCGGCCGGACGGGGCGGGAGTACGTGGGAACCGTTTTACAGGATCGAATCTCTGAGTTATAATCGCGCCTTACATCGCGATCTGCATCGTCGGGAGGGTTGCATCATGACGGAGCTTTTGGCGTCCGGCGGATCGATGGAGATGGTCAAGGCCGTTCTCGACAACGGGGCGGACGCCGTCTATGTGGGGGCCCGTGGATGGAGCCGCCGCCGCGCGCAGTACGAGATGGACGACGACCGGATCATCGAGGCCGCGGCATACGCCCGGTCGCGCGGCAAATCCTTGCGCGTCGCATTCAACACGCTGCCCGCCTCGCGCGAGGTCCCGCTCTTCCTGGCGAAGGCCCGAACGTTCCGCGAGGCCGGGATCCGCGACTTCATCCTCACCGACCCCGGGCTGATGATGGCCCTTTCGCGCCTGTATCCCGACGTTCTCATCCACGCGAGCGTCGGCTGCACCATCGTCAACGCCGAGGACGCCCGGTTCTATAAAGAGGCCGGCGCTTCCCGGATCGTGGCCGAGTGCCGGATGGGCAAGGACGAGATGGCCCGGATCAAGCGGGAGATCGGCGTGGGACTCGAGGTCCTGGTCCACGCGACGACCTGTTTCACCTTCCTCGGCCGCTGCACCATGAGCAGTTACACGCGCCACGAGCACCGCGTCGACTCCGAGGGGAAGGACCACTTCCTCGGAAGCCCCAACCGCGGCGGGCTCTGCTACCGGATCTGCCTCACGAAGTGGGACCTCGCCGGCGGAGGCGGCGACGTGGAGCGGAGCGGCGTGGTCCTGCCCAACCCCGCCTACTTCCTCGTCGACGACATCCCGGATCTCATCGCCCTCGGGGTGGACACCATCAAGATCCAGGGGCGCGAGTACTCGGTCCCCCTGGTCGGGGAGATGGTCCGCTTCTACCGGGAGCTGATCGACGCCTTCCTCGCCGACCGGGCCTCCTTCCGGATCGCGGAGTGGAAGGAGCGGATGGCGGGGATCGCCCTTGCGCGCGACGCCGAGCGGCGCGCGAGGACCGAGGGGCTCATCGCCGAGTCGCGCCGCCCCGCCTGACCCCGCTCGTTCCGCCACTCGGGCGCGGGAGGCCTCGCGCCGGGGCCCGCCTCAGCCGAGGAAGTCCGTAAGCTCCGCGACGGTGAACCCGGCCTCCCGGAGCGCCGCCTTGGCCTTGGCCACGTCGATCGTCGCCAGCCGCAGGAACGCCGCGAACCGGTCGCGGTGGGGCGCCAGCACGAGGCTCCGGATCTCGATCCCCATCTTTCCGATCCGTTCGATCAGCCCGAGGACCGACCCGACGTCCCCGGGGAGGATAACCTCGATCCGGGAGCCGATCCCCTCGATGTCCAGCGTCTCGATCAGGGCCGCAAGGACGTCCGCCTTGGTGATGATCCCGACGAGCCGGCCCCCGTCGATCACCGGCAGCGCCCCGAGCCGCTTCTTCTGGAGGATGAGGAGCGCGTCCTCCACCGTGTCCTGCGGGCTCACGGTGATGACCTCCCGCGTCATGATCTCCCCGACCGTCCTCGCGCCCGGCGGCGTCCCGGCCTGCGCGTCCCGGAAGGCGGCGTTCCGGATGTCCGTGTCGGTGACGATCCCGACGAGCCGATCCCCCTCCATGACCGGCATCCGGTGGATCCGGTGCCCGGCCAGCAGGCGGGCCGCGTGCTCGAGGGTGTCCCCCGGCGCGACGACGATCACGTCCTTCGTCATCCGTTTTCCGACGAACATGGCTATTCGCTCCTTCCCTGGAGGGCCTTGAGGTGGGCGACGGCGGAGGAGGCGAAGGAGGGACGGAAGTACCCCCCCTCGAGGACGGAAACGACCCGACCCCCGCAATGGCGGTCGGCCGCCTCGCAGATCCTCCGGGTCATGTGCGCGTACGCGCGCTCCGTCAGCTCGATGTCCGCGATGGGGTCGTCCCGGTGGGCGTCGAACCCCGCGGAGATGAGGATCAGGTCGGGCCGGAAAGCGTCGATCTCGGGGAGAACCTCCCGGTCGAAGAGGGCGACGAGTTCGGCGTCGCTTGCGTGGGGCCGCAGCGGGAGGTTCAGCGTGGCGCCGCGCCCGGCCCCCTTTCCCCGGTCCATCCGCCGCCCCGTCCCGGGGTAGCAGAAGGTCGGATGCTCGTGGATGCTGCAGAAGTAGGTGAGGGGGTCCTCCTCGAAGAGTTCCTGGGTCCCGTTCCCGTGGTGGACGTCCCAATCCAGGATGAAGATCCGCGCAAGCCCGTAGGCGGCCCGCGCGTAGACCGCCCCGACGGCGACGTTGTTGACGAAGCAGAATCCCATCGCGGCGGCCCGTCCCGCGTGGTGCCCCGGCGGCCGGACCGCGCAGAAAACGTTCTCGACCCGCCCGTTCACCACGGCGTCCACCCCCGCCAGGACGCCGCCCGCCGCCAGGAGCGCGACGTCATAGCTCCTCTCCGAGATCGAGCAGTCGCGCGTCGCAAAGCAGGGCTCGCCGCCGGCTGCGCTCTGCCGGAACGCCGCGAGGTAGGCGGGGTCGTGGACCCGCGCAAGCAGCTCGGGGTCTGGCGCGTACGGCTTGAGGAAGACGAGGCTGTCCCGCAAGCCGTCCTTGTCGATGGCCGCAAGGAGCGCCTGGAGCCGCTTCGGCGTCTCGACGTGGCCGGCCCGCGTCCGGTGCTCCAGGTAGTCGTCCGAGTAGACGAAGCCGGTCCGGCGCGGGGTGTCGGTGAAGATGACCTTGTACCCGTCCCACGGGTCCGACGCAAGCAGGTACGCCTTGCCGAGGGGGAAGAGGAACTCCTCGGTGTGTTCGGCGTCCCGCGCGAGGGCGTAGTACCCCTCGCGGTTCCGGTAGACCGGGATCTTGAGGTCCCGCCGGAAGAGGGCGACGTCGTACGCGTGGTTGACCCGCGCGATCTCGGACTCCCGGACGGGGAGACCCTTCGCCCGGACGAGGGCCGACAGCCCCTCCCGCATCCGCGCCACGCCGGACTCGTCCAGGCAGTCGAACCCCTCCTTCGCCCAGTAATATTTTCCGACGGAGAGGGAGGCCTTGAGACGGAACCGGTTGAAGCCGAGGCGGGAGAAGAGCCCCTCGTAGTGCCGGAAGAGGGCGGAGGCGTACCCCGAGCTCTGCTCCCGCAGGCTGATGTTCTCGATGTAGACGACCTTGAGCGTCCGTCCCTTGAAAAGGCCGAGCGGCCCGCGCCCCCTCTCGGTCTCCCGGTGGAAGAAGAGCGTCATCTCCCCGACCTGTTCGTCCCCGTGGACGATGTGGGTGTCGTAGACCACCCGGTCCTTCCCGAACAGGAAGATGGCGTCCCGGTGGCGGAACTCGTGGATCGTCGGGGCGAGCAGCTCGAGCAGCCGGACCGGGGGGATCCGGTCCCCGAAAAGGGCGGTCCACAGGGCGAGAAGTTTCCGCGCCCCCGGCGGCTTCTCGACGAGGAACTTGACTCCCTCGCCCGATTTTTTCAGGACGTTGGGGTTGACCTCGGCCCCGAAAAGCCGGCGCTCCCCGATCAGCCGCTCGAACTCCGCGAGGAGCCGAGCCTTGTCCAGCGGCGGGCCTGCGAGGACCGGGTGGACCGGGTTCCCCGGCACCGCGCCCCTCTCTCCGGTCATCTCCCCCCCCTCGTCCGCCGGCCGGCGGTCAGTGGCTCACGTCCCCTTCCCGGAAATACTCGATCAGGGCGCGCTCCACGACGATGTCGGGCGTGATCTTCATTTCCCGGCAGAACGCCCGCAGCCGCTCGACGATGTCGGCCGGGAGCGAGACGGTCAGCTCGTCCCGCTCCCCGTTTCCCGGCTTCCGTTTCCCCGCCTCGCTCATATCCGTCCTCCCGCGGAATCCGTCTCCCCTCCGATCCGGTAGAACTTCCGGAACACCGCCCGCAGCCGCCCGGCGTCCACGATCTCCTCCCGCCCTCCCTGGTGGAGCAGCTCCCCGTTGAGGAAGATGCAGTACCGGTCGATGACGCGGCCGACCGCCTCCACGTCGTGCTCGGCCAGCAGGATCGTCGCCTTCCCTTTAAGCTCCCCGTCGATGACCTTGAGGATCCGGTCGCGCACGGCGTGCGACAGCCCGAGGAACGGCTCGTCGAACAGGAGGAGCGAGGGGGATCCCATGAGCGCCCTCCCGATGACGAGCATCTGCCGCTCGCCCCCCGACAGGATGCCGGCCGGCTCGGAGGCCTTTTCGCGGAGCGCCGGGAACAGGTCGAACACGCGGTCGCGGGAGGCCTTCCGCCGGGCCGGCGTCCGCAGGTAGCCGCCGACGTCGAGGTTCTCGCGAACGGTCATCCGCAGGGCGACCCGGGCCCGCTCCGAGACATAGTGGATCCCCCGCGCCACCCGCTCGTGGGGTGGCAGCGATGTGATGTCCTCCCCGCGCCAGGTGATCCGCCCCGAGGCGGCGGGGATCAGCCCCGCGACCGCCTTGAGGAAGGTCGTCTTCCCCGACCCGTTGGCGCCGAAGACGGCGACGATCTCCCCGGGAAGCGCCGACAGCGTCACCGCGTGGAGGGCGCGGACCTGGCCGAACATCACGGTGAGGTTCCTGACCTTCAGGTGCATCGAGAGGCCCTCGCGCGGAGTTCCCCGAGCGACGGCGCACAGGCGCGACGGCGCGGCTGTGGGGCCGATGCGGGGGCACGGGCCGTCATCGGGTTTCCCCGGCGTGGTTGTGCGCGTTCGCCGCGGGGACATACCGCGCCAGTTCCCGGGGCGGTCCCTGCCAGGCGACGGTGCCCTCTTCGAGGACCACGACCCGGTCGCACAGCTCCTCGAGGATCAGCGGGTTGTGGGAGATGAGGAGGAACGAGATGCCGTCGTCCCGGTGCAGCGACCGCATCAGCGATGCGAGCTCCGCCTCGTCCTTGGCGGAGAGGGCGGAGAAGACCTCGTCGAGGAGGATGAGCCGCGGACGGCACGAGATCGCCCGCGCGAACTCGAGCCGGCGGAGGCACCCCTGGGAGAGCTTGGAGGCCGGCCAATGCCTTTGCGCGAAGAGCCCCGTCCGGTGGAGGACCGACTCGAGCGCCTCCTCGATCGGCGCGTCTTCGGGACCGCCCCCCGGGCGGCCGCACAGCAGCGCGACGCGGACCGACTCGACGACGGTGAGCGACGGGTACGGGTCGGGGATCTGGAAGGTCCTTGCGATCCCGAGCCGGTACCGGGCGTCCATCGGCAGCCGGGTGAGGTCCTTCCCCTCGAAGAGGATCGCCCCCCGGTCGGGCGGGACGAGCCCGGAGATAATGTTGGCGAGCGTGGTCTTCCCGGAGCCGTTGGGGCCGAACAGGCCGACGACCTCTCCCCGTCCCACGCCGAAGGTGACGCCGCGCAGGACCCGCGACGGCCCGAACGACTTGACGATCCCCTCCACGCGGAGCAGCTCCGTCATCGGTTGATCTCCCTCTCCAGGACCATTTTACGTGTCCTGGCCCGCTCCCGCAGCGTCCCGGCCACGCCGCGGGGAAGGAACCGGAGCGTGAGCAGGACGGCCGCCGCGTAGAGGAGCACGCGCGCCGCCGGAGAGAAGCCCGCCCCCTGGAACAGGACATGGAGGAGGAGCGCCGCCAGGGCCGGCCCCGCCACGGTCCCCCGCCCGCCGATCGCCGCGCAGGTGGCCGCCTGGAAGGAGAGTTCGATCGAGAAGTCGGCTGCCGTCGCCCGCCCCACGAGGGAGGCGAAGCCCACGCCCGATGCGCCGGCGAAGGCGGCGCCCGCCAGGAACGCGCGCCGCTTGTGCCGGACGACGTCCACGCCGGAGGCCTGGGCGTTGAGCTCGCTCCCCGCGATGGCCGTCCAGAGGAGCCCCTGCCGGGACCGCGCGATCTTGAGCATGGCCCAGGTCGACAGGACGGCGAACAGGAGCGCGGCATAATAGGCGCCCCACGGCGAGCCCTCCGCCCAGGGCAGTTCCACCGGGATCCCTCCCTCGCCGCCCCACGAGTATCCCCCGCGCGGGGAGAACAGGGTCTGCCCCAAGGCCGTCTCGTGCGCCAGCTCGCCGAGCGCGAGGGTGAGGAGGGCGACGAACGGCCCTTTCAGCTTTGCTGCGCAGGCGCCGGCGACCGCCCCGGCGACGGCCGCCAGGAGGAGGGCCGCGACGGCCGCCGCGGCGAACGGCCAGCCGAACAGGCTGGTGAGGATCGCGCAGGCGTACGTCGCCGTCCCGAAGAAGAGCGCGTGGCCCAGCGAGACCTGGCCTGCCACCCCCCCCACGAGGTCCCACGAGCCGGCGAAGACGGCGAGGAGGAACCCCACCGTCAGGACGTCGAGGAGGAACGGATCGAGCCCCAGCAGCGGCAGGACGAGGAAGATCCCCGCCAGCGCGGCGAGCCCCCCGGTCGTCTTTCCCCGAGGAGACACCGCGACCTACCCCCGGTAGTCCCGCGCCGGGAGCGTCGCGACGAGCCCCGACGGCCGCAGGACGAGCAAAAGGACGACGACGGCGAGCAGCAGGGTGTAGGACCACTCGGGGGCCAGCAGGTACGCGCAGAGGTTGGAGAGGAGGCCGAGGCCGATCCCGAGGACGAAGATGGCCCAGACCCGGTCCATCCCCGAGGCGATGACGACGATGAGCGAGAGGACGAGCGGCACCCGCCCCATCGTCGGGGTGATCGCCCCGGTCGGGGCGAGGAGCACCCCGGCCACCGCCGCCACCGCCGAAGCGGCCCCGAACGTCAGGTAGCGGATCTTCTCGACGTCCATCCCCACCGAGCCGGCGATCTCCTCGTCCTCGGCGATGAGCTTCAGGGGAAGCCCGAAGCGGGAGGAGAGGAGGAGCGAAAGCCCTCCCAAAAGCGCCGACGACACCGCCAGGGAGATGAGCCCCCACGGGCGGACGGTGACGCCGGCCGGAAGCGTCCAGGCCCGCCCCGAGTCGATCGCGATCGGGAGCGGGCCCCAGGCGAGCTGGGCGACCTGCTCGAAGAGGAGCGCGACCCCCAGCGTCCCCACCGCCACCGAGAACGGGTGGGAGCGGACCGGATTGATGAAGCTCTTCGCGAGGAAGACTCCGAAGGCGAACGCCACCGCCGCCGCCAGCGGCGCCGCGGCGGCCGGGTTCCCGATCCCCCGGGCGGACAGGGCGTACGCGACGTAGGCGCCCAACGTGAAGAACGCCCCGTGCGAGAGGTTGACGACCTTGACGACCCCCAGGACGAGCGCGAGCCCCGCGGCCATGAGGGCGTACGATGCCCCGGTGAACAGCCCGTCGAGGAGGACCTGCAGGAGAGGGTTCACGGCGCCGGCTGCGCGCGCGGGAAGACGATCCGGCTCCCCTCCTTCCTCCACGCGATCACGGTCCCGTGGAGGTCGGTCGGGGCGGTCCCCCACCGGGCCTGGTGAGCCGCGTCGAAGCGGTAGGTTCCCGCCACGCCGGGAAAGGCCCCCTGCTCGAGCGCGAGGATCACGGCGGCTCCGTCGACCTTCCCGGCCTTCCGGATGGCGGCGACCAGGACGGTGAGGGCGTCGTAGGGGAGCGTGTCGCTGTACCCCACCGGCGCGTACCCGTACCGCTTCTCGAATGTCTCGACGTAGCGCGTCGCCGAGTCGGAGGATCCCCGCCACGCCGCGGCCTGGACGTAGAGCGGACCGTCGAGCGGCAGCGTCGCGGCGATCCGGGCGTCCCCCAGCGTCCCGCCGACCGAGAGGATCGGAACGGCGGGGGCGATTTCCCGCATCCGCTTCACGAAGGCCACCGAGTTCTTCCCGGGGTCGCCCAGAACGACGATGTCGGGGCGCGCCGCCGCCGCGGCCACGGCGACCGGCTCGAACGCCGGGTTGCCGGGGCTGTAGAACGCCTCGTAGACCGGCTCGATCCCGGCCCGCAAAAGGGTCCTTTTGAGCCCGGCCGCGAGCTCCCGGTTCCAGCGGATGGCGGCTCCCACGAATGCGTACCGATTCACCTTTTGCCCTTTAAGAAACTCCGCCATCATCGCGGCCCACTGGGGGATCGAGTAGCCGACGCGGAAGACGTTCCGGTAGCGGGCCGGTTCCTTCCGGACCCGGTCGGTGATCTCCCCGGTCGCGGCGACCGGGACGACGACCGGCGTCCGGGTGGCGGAGGCCGCCTCGATGACCCCGATGGTTTCCTCCGACAGGTATGCCCCGACGATGGCGAACGCCTTCTCGCGGGAGATGAGCCGCAACGTTTCCGACCGCGCGACCTCCACGCGCCCCTGGGTGTCGGCGACCGCGAGCTCCACGCGGCGGCCGAGAACCCCGCCCTCCTCGTTCGCCCGCTCGGCCGCAAGCTGGGCCGCCTGGAGGAACGATGAGCCGCCCGAGGCGTATGGGCCCGACAGCGGGGCCAGGATCCCGATGCGCAGCGTGCGGCCGGCGGACCCGACCTCCGCCGCAGCGGGGCCGGGGCAGGCGAGGGCGGCCAGGATGAGCAGGATGACCGGAAGAAGGAGGATGGATCGCTTGCCCAAGGCTTTCTCCTCGCGGGAGACCGCGCTTCCCTCCAGGCGGTTCCGGCTCAAAGATAGCACAAATCGCCCGCCCCGGCGGCCCGCCGCGGTACCCTGCCGGCCCTGATCCGGCCGGACGCGCGCAGATGCGTTCCCCGGAAGCGGCCTGTGGAGCGCTTGCTCCGGCAGGACGCCGGAGCAAGCTTCACTGCAGCGAAGCCGGGCAGGGACGCCCGGCGAGCGTAGCGGAGGGGAATGCATCGAGCGCGGAAGGCCGTATGCGCGGTGTTCCACGGACCGCGGCGGGCTGAGGGGCAAAAAGGAAGGGCCCCTTCGCGGGGCCCTTCCGGGTTCGGTTGATTGAACGACGGGTCGCCGGGAATCTTCGATCAGGCTCCCTTGTAGACCGGCCGCTTGGAGAGGAAGCAGAGGGCGATGCCGACGACGCACGCCACCGTGATGGCGTACATCGCGTTCGTGAACTGGCCCGTCGCCGTCCTGATCGAGTCGATCATGTAGGGGCCGCCCAGGCCGGCGATGCCCCACGCGGTGAACAGGTAGCCGTAGTTCGTCCCGAGCGACTTCGTTCCGAAGTAGTCGGCCGTCAGCGAGGGCATCAGGGCCAGGTATCCGCCGTAGGAGAAGCCGACGATGGAGATTCCGACGACGAACTTCACGAAGCTGTCCGCCGTCGGGAGAATCAGGACGAACGCCAGGATATACTCGGCGAACATCAGCATGACGGTCTTCTGCCGGCCGAGCTTGTCCGAGATGGAGCCGTGGGCAAGCCGGCCGAGTCCGTTGAAGAGCGACATGATCCCGAGGCCGCCCGCCGCCACCGCCGGGGTGAGCTTGGCGACTTGGACGCCGATCGGCACCGACTGGCCGATGATCATGAGGCCCGCCGCCGCCCCTAAGAAGTAGATGAGCCACAGCACGTAGAACTGGGCGTTCCCCATCATCTCGTTCGGCGACCAGTCGGCCTTCGCGGCTACGCCCGCCGCCGGCGTCGGAGGCACCCAGCCGGCCGGCTTGTAGCCCGCGGGCGGGACCTTGAAGAGCGCCCCCGAGCCGCACACGCACACGCCCAGGATGACGCCGACGATGTAGAAGGTGCTGGCGATTCCCTGAGAAGAGATGAGCTTGCTGATCAACGGCGCGAAGATCAGCGTGCCCGCGCCGAACCCGAACACCGCGAGGCCGGTGATTGTCCCGCGCATGTCGGGGAACCACTTGATGCAGGTGGCGATCGGGGTCACGTAGGCGAACCCGACGCCAAGGCCGCCGAGGATGCCGTAAGCGAACACGAGCCCGCCGACCGTCGTGTACAACACGCCGGAGAGGATCGCGCCCGCGGCGAGGAGCAGCCCGCCGAAAATCGCAACCTTCTTCGGGCCCGCTTTATCCTGCCACCGGCCCGCGAAGATCATTCCGACGGCGAAGAAGAAAACCGACGCCATGAACGGATAACCGGTTTCCTTGACGGTGTAGCCGAGCTCCTTCGTCAGCGGGCCGCGGAACACTGCCCAAGAGTAAAGGACGCCCAGGCAAAGCTGCATGACCAGTGCCGCGAACACCATGATCCATCGATTCGTGATTTTCTCTTCCGCCATTCGTTACCCCTCCTTCTTGATATCGCTAACAACAGTTGGCAATACCACCCTTCCCTTCATCCGCGCCGATGGCGACTCCCGGACCACCCCCTTTCTCGTAAAGACGGTTTTATCCTGTAAAATCGATTCTCCATTTTTACCCCATCCGGGAAATGGGTGTCAAGGGAATTGTAACAAGGTTTTATTGAAAATCGTCATCGGCCGGCCGGCGGGAACAGGGGGTGGCCGCCATTGTCGTTCAGAAAAAAATACATTTGCATTTCAAACAGGAGTTTAAGAGATAACCCGTGACAGGTCCACAAAGATGTTACATAACGGCATGTTGCGTCAAGCCTCCTGTAAGACCCCACCGTCCGTTATTCGGTAACCGAAGGCCGATAGGACTTCGGACTG
>JAMDBZ010000011.1 GCA_023488945.1 Deltaproteobacteria bacterium | reverse complement strand
TCGAAGAAGCGAGGCTTCGATGCGTAGAACAAGGTATCGCAGGCGATCTGAAGGGAGTCACGCAGAAGAACGTCGTCCTAGAGGGCGCTCGCTGAAGTTCGCTGTGGCTGACCAAAACCGCCTCTGATACGGGATGGCCACGCAAGTTCAATCCGGATGAAAGGGGGAAGGCGGTTAACAGAAAGGAGGTGATTGAGAATGAGGAAGATCAGGTACACCGTCCCGAAAGTCGTCGGTTCCTCCGCTGTGCATCCCTGCTGACGGCCAGACGGCCATGTATCAGGAAGGTTGTATTTGACGTCTGGCAGGCCTGCCACCGGAACATGCCCGCGACAGTCTACCGGACGGAAACGCGATGGCAGGTGCGTCCCCGACACCCCGGGGAGGGCCGCTCGACGCGGCCCTCCCGGTTCCGCTGGCCAATTCAGGATGCGGAGTCAGAGGGATTGCATCACCCTCTCCAACTTCTTTCGCACATCCCCCGCAATGCGGCTGATTTCGGGCCGGTTCACGAGGTCGAGTACCGCATTGGGATCCATGAACTCAACGCGGACGGCCCCCGCGGCGTCCTGCCGTACCACTACGTTGCACGGCAGCAGGAGGCCGATCGACGGTTCCGCCTCCAACGCGCGGTGCGCCAACGGCGGGTTGCACGCCCCCAGAATGCGATAGGGCGGCATTTCCTGATTCAGCTTTTTCTTCAGGGTCGCCGCCACGTCGACGTCCGTCAGCACGCCGAATCCCTCCTTCTGCAGTTCCTGCGTCACCTTCTCAACCGCCGCGTCGAACGAGAGGTCCACCGTCTTTCCGAACCCGTACTTGGCGTCCATTTCACAGCCTCCTTCTGACTGGGGGGTTGCCACAGCACGTTATCCTAGACGCTTACAACTCCCGAAACCGGATCGTGTACCCTATGTTGAAGCCGTACAGATCCTCGTTCAGCGGTTTTCCATCCGCCTCCGCGTAGGGGTACATGAAATAGGTCAAAGGTTCCCCCTTCTGCGGAGGATTGAGCCGTATGTACCTCGGAGAGCCCGTGCAGGTACAACGCGGGGAGAAGATCCCGTACCTCGCGCGTCCGGCGGACGAACAGGGGAAGAAGACGGCTGACAAACTTCTCCTCCACCCCGCGGACCCGGGGGCGACGAACCTCGACCGTGCCCATCGCCGTCGTCAGGTGCCGTCCCTTTCCGTATCCGTTCCGGTATCCCTTCCGCTCCGCAACCGGTTTACGCTCCGACTTGCCGCGGCCCAGAAACTCCGTGACCTCTTCGACCAGAAGAGCCTGCATCCATTCCCGGATCTTCCCCCGGAAATGCGGCTCCAGTCCCTCGAACGTGAGACTTGACGCTGTGATCCCCCCGATGGTCTGCTGTTCCATGGCGGTGTGCTCCTTTCCGGGCCCTGTGCCCGCTTTCTGGTTTCGCCACCAGAAAGGGTACACCGCCTTCACGCTTTTCCACACCTTTCGACGTTACCTCGGTGAATGCCATCGTCGAGGCGACTCTCCAAACGAAACCGCGCGATGCCACGCATTGGTCGGTGCGTTCGATGGCCAAAGCCCAAGGGGTCGGCAAATCCACGGTGCAACGGATATGGGACGCGCACGGTCTAAAACCCCATCGGGTCGAGACATTCAAGTTGTCCAGGGACAAGCGGTTCGTCGAGAAACTGACGGACGTGGTGGGGGTGTACCTGAATCCGCCGGACAAGGCGGTGGTGCTGTGCGTCGACGAGAAGAGCCAAGTCCAGGTCCAGGCGTTGGACCGGACGCAGCCCGGCTTGCCGATGAAGAAGGGGCGCTGCCAAACCATGACCCATGACTACAAGCGCAACGGCACCACGTGCCTGTTCGCGGCGTTGAACGTGCTGGAAGGGAAGGTCATCGGCTCCTGTTATCCCAGACATCGGAACATCGAATTTCGGAAGTTCCTGCGACAGATCGACGGCGCCGTGCCCGCGGAGTTGGCCATTCACATGATCTTGGACAACTACGGCACGCACAACCATCCCAAGGTCAAGGCGTGGCTGGAAAAGCATCCTCGTTTCCACCTTCATTTCACGCCGACCAGTTCGTCCTGGCTGAACCTGGTGGAGAGATGGGAGGCAGAGATCACGCGCAAGCGCATACGTCGCGGGGGTTTCCGCAGCGTTCCGGAACTCGTCGCGGCGATCGAAGATTTCATCCGGATCAACAATGAGGCTCCCAAACCGTTCGTCTGGACGAAAAAGGTCGACGCGATCTTGGAGAAGGTCGCTCATTGTAAAGCCGTCATCGGGACCCCACACTGGGATAGCGGGGGATCGGGGCGACGCAACGCGGTCGTGCTTCGTCTCCTACGAGTCTGTCGTCAACGAGAGGTGGGGTTCCGCCTCTTAGACTTTTCAGTTTCCAACTTTATTTCCCAGTTTCCGACTTTATTTTTCGGTTTCCATCTTTATTTTTCGGTTTCCGACTTTATTTTACGAAATCAAGGGGTTGAAGGGATCACCCCGACTCACTCCACCGTCACGCTCTTGGCGAGGTTCCGCGGCTGATCGACGTCGGTGCCTTTCAGCACCGCCATGTGGTAGGCCAGAAGCTGGAGCGGCACCACCTCGAGGATGGGGAGGGTCAGCCGCCCGCACGGCGGAAGGAGGAGGATGTCCTCGGCCTTCTCGGCGAGGTGGTCGTCCCCTTCCGTGCCGACGGCGATCACCCGCCCGCCGCGCGTGCGCGCCTCTTCGAGGTTGGAGAGCGTCTTCTCGTAGGTGTCCCCCTTCGCGCAGAGCACGAGCACCGGCATCCGCTCGTCGATGAGGGCGATGGGCCCGTGCTTCATCTCCCCCGCGGGATACCCTTCCGCGTGGATATAGGAGATCTCCTTCAGCTTGAGCGCCCCCTCGAGGGCGATCGGATACGAGATCCCCCGGCCGAGGTAGAGGAAGTCCGGGGCGTCCTTGTATTTCTTCGCGATCCTCTGGATTTCGGCGTCCCGCTTGAGCACCTCCTCGATCTTCCGCGGAACCTCGGAGAGGTCGATGAGGTGCCGCGCGATAATAGGGACGGAGAGCCGCCCCGCGGCCTGGCCGAGGCAGAGACCGAGAAGATAGAGGGCGGCGAGCTGCGTCGTGAACGCCTTGGTCGAGGCGACGCCGATCTCGGGGCCGGCGTGGGTGTAGATCACCCCGTCGGACTCCCGGGCGATCGTCGAGGAGACGACGTTGCAGATGGAGACGGAGACCGCCCCCTTCGCCTTCGCCTCGCGCAGCCCGGCGAGGGTGTCCGCCGTCTCGCCCGACTGGGAGATCGCGACGCACAGCGTCCCCTTCTCCACGACCGGGTCGCGGTACCGGTACTCCGAGCCGAGGTCGACCTCCACGGGGAGGCGGGCCAGCTCCTCGATCATGAACTTGCCGACGAGCCCCGCGTGGTACGACGTCCCGCAGGCGACGAGGAGCACTTTCTTCGGCGCCCCCATCTGCGCCGAAGTGAGGGGAAGCGTCTCGAAGAAGATCTCCCCCGACTCAGGGTGGACCCGTCCCGCGAGCGTGTCCAGGATCGCCCGCGGCTGCTCGTGGATCTCCTTGAGCATGAAGTGGCGGAAGCCGCCCTTCTCGGCCATCACGGGAGACCAGTCGATCCGCTGCGGGTCGCGCCGTCTCGGGTTCCCGGAGAAGTCCGTGAACCTCGCGCCGTCGGGGCCGGCGACGACCATCTCCCCGTCCTCGAGGAAGATCACCTTCCGCGTGTGGGACAAAAGCGGCGGCAGGTCCGAGGCCAGGAAGGTTTCCCCTTCCCCCACGCCCACCACCATCGGGCAATTGAGCCGCGCGCCGACGATCGTCCCCGGCTCCTTCTCGGAGAGGGCGAGGAAGGCGAACGACCCGTGCAGCTCCGCCACCGCCTTGCGGACCGCCGCTTCGAGCGGCATCCCGGCGGAGACGTACCCGTCGAGAAGATGGGCGATCACCTCCGTGTCGGTCTCGGAGCAAAAAACGCGCCCCGACGCCGCGAGCCGCTCCTTGAGCGTCCGGTGGTTCTCGATGATCCCGTTGTGGACGACCGCCACCGGCCCGGCCTGGTGCGGATGCGCGTTGATGTCCGACGGACGGCCGTGGGTCGCCCAGCGGGTATGACCGACGCCGCATGTTCCCGAGAGGGGCTCCTCTCTCACCCGCCCGACGAGCTTCGCGATCTTCCCCTCGCTCTTGCGGACCACGATCCGAGAGGCATCGAGGACGGCGATCCCGGCCGAGTCGTAGCCGCGGTACTCGAGCTTCGACAGCCCGTCCAGGAGAATGTCCACGCAGCTTTTCGGGCCCGTGTAGCCGACGATTCCGCACATCTTACCCGTCCCCTCCGGGGATCTTCGGCACCTTGAGCCCCGCCTTCTTCAGGAGCTCGGGCTTCTTCCGGACGACCCAGTTCTCGAGGTTCTTCTGCTCGGCCCGGGAGAGCGCCAGGGCGTACGGCGGGACATCCTTCGTGATCGTCGCGCCGGCGCCGACGAGCGCTCCCTTGCCGATCGTGACGGGGGCGACGAACTGCGTGTCGCTTCCCACGAAGACGCCGTCGCCGATCACGGTCGGATGCTTGGCGATCCCGTCGTAGTTGCAGGTGATCGTCCCCGCGCCGATGTTGACCTTGCGTCCCACCACCGCGTCGCCGATGTAGGCCAGGTGGTTCGCCTTCGACCCCTTGCCCATCCGGCTTTTCTTCACCTCGACGAAATTTCCGATCCTCGCTTTTTCCCCGATGTCCGTTTCGGGGCGCAGATGCGCGAACGGCCCGACTTCCGCCCCTTTGCGGACGTGCGCCCCGGTGAGCACGGAGTATGGCTTGAGATGCGCGCCGTCGTCCACGCGGCTTCCCTCGACGACGCATCCCTGCCGGATCCGGACGCCCCGGCCGATCCGGGTCGCGCCGAGGAGCGAGACGCCCGGCTCGATGACGGAGTCCGGCCCGACGGAGACTTCGATTTCGACGGAGACGCGCGCCGGATCCACGACGGTCACGCCGGCGTCCTGCAGGGCGGCGATCTTTCCCCGCACCAGGATCGCCGTCGCCTCGGCGAGCTCCTTCCGGGAGTTGATCCCGCGGACTTCGTCGGGGTCCTTCGCGACGACCGGGACGATGGTCTCTCCCTCCTCAAGGGCCGCCACGACCACGTCGGTCAGGTAAAACTCCCGCTGGGCATTGAGGTCGGTCAGCCGCGGAAGGCTCCGGGCGAGGAAGGCCCGGTCGAAGGCGTATGTCCCCGAGTTGACCTCCCGGATCGCGCGCGCGACCGCATCGGCGTCCCGCTCCTCGACGATCCGGGCGACGGTCCCGGAAGGCGAGCGGACGACGCGCCCGTAGCCCGAGGGGTCGGGTAGAACGCCGGTGAGCACCGCCGCGGCCGCCTTCGTTTTCCTCCGCACGGCGACGAGCGCCCGGATGGTGGCGGGGCGGATGAGCGGCGCGTCGCCGCACAGGACGACGACCTCCTTCGTCCCGCGGGGGACAAGGGCCAGCCCGCAGCGCGCGGCGTCCCCCGTCCCGAGCTGGCGCTCCTGGACGGCGACCCGCCCTCCGAACGGCTCGACCGCCGGCAGAAGCTTTTCCCGCCCGTGGCCGAGCACCAGGACGATCTCGGAGATCCCGGCGGCTTTGGCCGCCCGCGCCACGTGCCACACCATCGGTTTCCCCGCCACGGGGTGGGCCACCTTGGGGACGGCCGACTTCATCCGCTTCCCCAACCCCGCCGCCAGGATGATCGCGGAAACGCCCGTCATCGACCTGTCGACTCCCGGGTGCTAAAATGAGGCCGGTCAAGCGGCCGCTTTTCAGTTTACCCGGTTTTTCCGGGGAAAGGAAACGCGCGGGCCTCGCATGGACGACATCAAGGAGACGCTCGACCGGCTCGAGGCCTCGCTCGTCGAGGTGAAACGCCAGTACGACCTGTTCTTCCAGGGCGGGCGGCGTTCCGAGCCGGTCGAGGAGCGGCGGACCCTCGAGCTCGCGGTCCGGCGCCTCGGCCAGCGCAAGATCGTCAACACCTCGGACCAGTTCCGGTTCAACGGGATCCAGAGCCGGTTCTACGCCTACCTGAACCTGTGGGCGCGGACGGTGCGGGAGATGGAGGAAGGGCGGCTCGAGCGGGACGCCTCGGGGACGCTCGTGCGGGCCAAGGCGCCGGGTCCGGAGCCGGTCGATCCCGCCCACCTCGACGCGGTCGCGGAGGAGCTCCGGGAGGCGCGGCGCCGGTGCGGTCTCCCCGCGGGCGACGAGGAGATCGCCGCGATCCGCGCCGCGCTCCGGGAGCGGGCGCGGGAAATCGCGGAACGGGCGGGTGGGAAACCGGTGGAATTCCGGGTGAGCGTCGAGGACGGGAAGCCGAAGGTCAAGGCCGTAACGCGCTGACAGTGCGCGTCGAGGCCTTCGGAAAGAACCTCACTCGGCGGCGGAGAGCCGGGCGAGCGCCCTCTGGAGCGCGCCGTGCGCCTTCCGGTACGTCGCGTCGTCGAGCGACAGATTCCGGGCCATCTCCACCTCGGCCCGCTCGCGGGCGCGCTCCGCACGCTCGACGTCGATCTCCTCGGCTTTCTCCGCCACGTGCGCCATCACGATGACCCGCTCGGGGCTCACCTCGGCGAACCCGCCTCCCACGGCGACCTTCCTCAGCTCCCCCCCCTGCCGGTATCGCAGGACGCCGATCGAAAGGAGCGCGAGGAAATGGGTGTGCTCGGGAAGCACCCCGAACTCGCCTTCATGGCCGGGGGCGACGACCTCCTCCACGTCCGCGGAGATGAGGAGCCGCTCGGGGGAGACCAGCTCGAGCCGGATCGTCGATGCCATCGCGGAGTCCGCCCCTGCTCAGCCCGCGGCCAGGAGCTTCTTCCCCTGCTCGACCGCTTCCTCGATCGTGCCGACCATGTAGAACGCCTGCTCGGGGAGATCGTCGTGCTTGCCGTCCAGGATCTCCTTGAAGGACCGGATGGTGTCCTCGAGCCGGACGTACTTGCCGGGCCGGCCGGTGAACGCTTCGGCGACGAAGAACGGCTGGGAGAGGAACCGCTGGATCTTCCGGGCGCGCGAGACGATGAGTTTGTCGTCCTCGGACAGCTCGTCCATCCCGAGGATCGCGATGATGTCCTGGAGGTCCTTGTAGCGCTGCAGGATCTTCTGGACCGAGCGGGTCACCGCGTAATGCTCCTCGCCGAGGACATCCCGGGACAGGATCCGGGAGGTCGAGTCGAGCGGGTCGACCGCCGGGTAGATGCCGAGCTCCGCGATCTGGCGTGAGAGGACGGTCGTGGCGTCGAGGTGCGAGAAGGTGGTCGCCGGAGCCGGGTCGGTCAGGTCGTCGGCCGGGACGTAGATCGCCTGGACCGAGGTGATCGACCCGCGCTTGGTCGAGGTGATCCGCTCCTCGAGTTCCCCGAGGTCGGTGGAGAGCGTCGGCTGGTAGCCGACCGCCGAGGGGATGCGGCCGAGGAGCGCCGAGACCTCGGAGCCGGCCTGCGTGAACCGGAAGATGTTGTCGATGAAGAGGAGCACGTCCTGCCCCTCCTCGTCGCGGAAATACTCCGCCGCGGTGAGCGCCGAGAGCCCCACCCGGGCGCGCGCCCCGGGCGGCTCGTTCATCTGGCCGTAGACCAGGCACGCCTTCTCGATGACCTTGGACTCCTTCATCTCGAGCCACAGGTCGTTCCCCTCGCGGGTCCGCTCGCCCACCCCGCCGAACACGGAGTAGCCGCCGTGCTCGACGGCGACGTTGTGGATGAGCTCCATGATGACGACGGTCTTGCCGACGCCCGCGCCGCCGAACAGGCCGATCTTGCCGCCCTTGGCGTACGGGGCGAGGAGGTCGACGACCTTGATCCCGGTCTCCAGGATCTCGACCTTGGTGGACTGATCCTCGAAGGAGGGGGCGTGGCGGTGGATCGGGTACCGCTTCTTGGTGGGGATCTCGCCCAGCTCGTCCACCGGCTCGCCGATGACGTTCATGATCCGGCCGAGCGTCTCGGGACCGACGGGGATCGTGATGGGGCCACCCGTGTCGACGGCGTCCTGCCCGCGGACGAGGCCGTCGGTGGAATCCATCGCGACGCAGCGGCAGACGTTGTCGCCCAGGTGCTGCGCGACCTCGACGACGAGGTTCCACTCCCTGTCGCTGATGCTCGGGTTGGTGACCTTGACGGAGTTGTAGAGCGCCGGCAACTGGCCGGGCTCGAACCGGACGTCGATCACGGGTCCGACCACCTGGACGATTTTTCCCTTGTTCATGATCTCCCTCGCCTCCTTCGCAATCCTTCGCCGATCCCGTTATCCTTTGAGCGCCTCGGCGCCGCCGATGATCTCCATGAGCTCCTTCGTGATGGCGGCCTGGCGCGCCCGGTTCATCTGGAGCGTGAGCCGCGCGATCATCTCGACGGCGTTGTTGGTCGCCGAATCCATCGCGGTCATCCGGGCCCCGTGCTCCCCCGCCACCGATTCGAGAAGGAACCGGAAGATCTGCGTCTCGATATACTTGGGAAGCAGGGCCTCCAGGATCTCCTTCCGGGACGGCTCGTAGAGGTAGTCGATGTCCGCCCCGCCCTCCTCCGCTTTCGCCTCGACCGCGATGGGGAAAAGCGTCTCGAACCCGGGCCGCTGGGAGATGGCGGACCGGAACTCGTTGAAGGCGACGACGACCTCGTCGTGCTCCCCCGCAAGGAACCCCTCGACGAGATCGTGCGCGATCCGCTCCGCGTGGGCGTAGGACACCGTGCTCAGGACGTTCATGTACTCCTTGTGGACCGCCCCGAGCCGGCGGCGGAAGAAGTCGCGCCCTTTGCGCCCCACGGCGAAGACCCGGATCTCCTCGTACCGGTCCGCGTTGTCCAGGTAATACCGGTGGGCCATCCGCAGCAGGCCCGAGTTGAAGCTCCCGCAGAGTCCGCGGTCGGACGTGATGACGACGAGGGCCAGCCGCTTCGCCTCGCGCCGCGCCAGGAGCGGGTGGGCTTCCGCACCGGCGCGCCGCGCCAGGCCTTGGACGACGTCCCGCATCTTGCGGGCGTACGGCCGCGCCGCGACGATGGCCTCCTGCGCCCGCCTGAGCTTCGCGGCGGAGACCATCTTCATCGCCTTGGTGATCTGCTGGGTGCTCTTGACGCTTCCGATCCGCTTCCGGATCGACCGAAGGTTCGGCATCTCCTCGTCCCGTCGCCCTGGTTGGCCCCGTTATTCCTTGAAGACGCCCTTGAACTCCTCGAGGGCGGCGGACAGCCTCGCCTTGAGCGCGTCGTCGATCGTCCTCTTCTCGCGCAGCTCCGAAAGGATCGCGCCGTGCCGGGCCTTCATGAAGGCGGAGAGCTCCGCCTCGTAGCGCCCGAGCGAGGTGACCTCGTACCCGTCCACGAAGCCGTTCGTCGCGGCGAAGATCGTCACGACCTGTTGCTCGACGGGTTGCGGCTCGTACTGCGGCTGCTTGAGGATCTCGACGAGCCGCGCGCCGCGGGCGAGCTGCATCTGGGTCGCCTTGTCGAGGTCGGACCCGAACTGGGCGAAGGCGGCCATCTCGCGGTACTGCGCGAGCTCGAGCCGCATCCGCCCCGCGACCTGCCGCATCGCCTTGACCTGGGCGTTGCCGCCGACCCGCGAGACCGAGAGGCCGACGTTGACGGCGGGCCGGATGCCCGCATAAAAGAGGTCGGACTCGAGATAGATCTGGCCGTCGGTGATCGAGATGACGTTCGTCGGGATATAGGCGGAGACGTCGCCGGCCTGCGTCTCGATGATCGGCAGCGCCGTGAGCGATCCCCCCCCTTCCGCCTCGGAGAGCTTGGCGGCCCGCTCGAGGAGCCGGGAGTGGAGGTAGAAGACGTCGCCCGGATACGCCTCGCGCCCCGGCGGCCGCCGGAGCAGGAGCGAGAGCTGCCGGTAGGAGACGGCGTGCTTGGAGAGGTCGTCGTAGATGCACAGGGCGTGGCGCTTGTTGTCCCGGAAGTACTCGCCCATCGTGCACCCCGAGTAGGGGGCGATGAACTGGAGCGGCGCCGCCTCGGAGGCGGTCGCCGACACGACGATCGTGTAGTCCATCGCGCCGAACGACCGCAGCTTCTCCACGACCTGCGCGACGGTGGAGCGCTTCTGTCCGATCGCCACGTAGATGCAGACGACGCCGGTCCCCTTCTGGTTGATGATCGTGTCGAGAGCGACGGCCGTCTTCCCGGTCTGCCGGTCGCCGATGATGAGCTCGCGCTGGCCGCGCCCGATCGGGATCATCGCGTCGATCGGCTTCAGGCCCGTCTGGAGCGGCTCCTTGACCGGCTGCCTTTTCACGATGCCGGGCGCCTTGATCTCGATCCGCCGGGAATCCTTCGCCTCGATGGGGCCTTTCCCGTCGATCGGCTGGCCCAGCGGGTTCACGACGCGGCCGAGCATCGCGTCGCCCACCGGGACCTCCACGATGCGGCCCGTGCGCCGGACGGTGTCGCCCTCCTTGACGAGGAAGTCGTCGCCCAGCAGCGCGGCGCCGACGTTGTCCTCCTCGAGGTTGAGCACCATCCCGCGGACGTCGCCCGGGAAGTCGAGGAGCTCCCCGGCCATCGCCTTCTCCAGCCCGTGGATGCGGGCGATGCCGTCCCCGACGGACAGCACGACGCCCGTTTCGGCGACGTCGATCCGCCTTTCGTACCCCAGGATCTGGCTCTTGAGGATCTCCGTGATCTCTTCGGCGCGGATGCTCATGACGCTTGGCCTCACCCCTTCTCCAGGTTCTGACGGATCTGCTCGATCTGCGTTCGGATGCTCCCGTCGTAGACGGTGGAGCCCACCTTGACGACCATCCCGCCCAGGACGGCGGGGTCGACGCTCTCCTCGAGCTCGACCTTCTTCCCCGTCTGCCGCTCGAGGGTGGTCCGGAGCAGGTCGCGCTGCGTCCCGGACATCGCCATCGGGACGACGACCTCGACCCGCTCCACCCCTTCCGCCTCCTCAACGAACCGGCGCAGCTCGACGAGGATCTGCGGCAGGATGCCCACCCGCCCCTTGTCGATGAGCAGCAGGAGGAAGTTCCGCGTGACGGGGAGGACGGAAAGCCTCGCGATGGCGGCCTCGAGGGCGGCGTGCTTGTCCCGACGGTTGATGTGCGCGGCCGAGAGCGCCTCCTTGAGCGGCGGTGCCTCCGAAAGGAACCGGGCGAACCGCCCCACCTCGGCCAGGATCTGCCGGGCCTTGCGCTCCTGCTGTCCGATGTCGAGCAACGCGCGGGCGTAGCGGCGCGCCACGGATCCCCCGATCATCGCACGATCTCCCGGATCTTTTCGATGCTCTCGCGCACGAGACGTTCCTGGTCGGCGGTCGTGATCGCCTTGACGACGATTCCCCCGGCCGCGCGGGCGGAGAGATCGGCGGCCTCTCGCCGCAACTCCTCGCGCGCCTTCTTGACCTCCTGGTCCGCGGCGAACCGGGCCTGCTGGCGGATCCGCTCGATCTCGGCCTCCGCCGCCTCGCGGATCCGGCGGGACTCGGCATCCGCTCCGGAGTCGGTCCGCCGGTTCAGTTCCTCGATCTCGGCGGGAAGGCGGGACACCCGCGCCTCGACCGACGCGAGCTTTTCCGCCGCCTCGGCGCGGGCGCGGGCGGCGTCGTCGATCGCCTTCTTCAGGGACTCGCTCCGCGCCTGGAGGTAGTTGGAGAGCGGTTTCCTCAAAAAATAGACGAGGACGCCCGCCAGGATCGCGAAGTTGATCGCCTGCTTGACGATCTCCCCCCAGGGGATCCCGCCGCCGTGGCTTGCGGCTTGCCCCTCTGCGGCGTGGGCCGCAGCACCCGCCGCGAGCAGGAGGAGGGCCGCAGCGCCTCTCACGCGACCCGTCTCCCGAGGACTTTCTCGGCAATCTGGATCGACAGGCGCGCCGCCTCGGCGCGCAGGACGGCGGCGGCCTTCTCCTTCTCGACCTCGATCCGCCCCCGGAGCCCCTCGACCTCCCGGTTGGCCTCCTCGGACGCCGCGTCGATCCGCTTCCGCTCGGCACGCGACGCCTCCTCGATCCGCTTGCGACGGCTCGCAAGCGCATCGACGGAGGCCTTCCGGAGCGTCTCCTCGTACGCCTTCGACTTCCCCTCCGCCTCGGCCAGGACCCGCCGCGATTCCTCCAGCGGCTTCGTCGAGAGGCTCTCCCGCTCCTCGAAGGTGGCCAGGATCGGCTTGATCAGGACGGATGAGAGCGCAAACGCCAAAACCACGACCAGCGCCATCTGGAGCAGGGCGAGCTGCGTGATCCCGAGCGTCTCGAAGATCTTGGCGATGAGCTCCATGAACCGTTCCCCTCCGGGGTTCCGTGCGGACGGGCGAATTGCGTGGATTAGTAAAACGGATGGTAATTATCACGCGCGGATCGGCGCTGTCAAGCATTTATTGCCCGCTGCGCGGCCTCTTACGGACCGTGGCGGAGTCCGCGCCCTGCCGGGCGCACAAAAAAGAAAAGGGCGCCGGGAAAACCCGGTGCCCTCTCTCCGGTTCTTCCGCCGCTCTCCCGCGAAACGGGAGAAGCGCCGGACTCCTGTGTTGCCCTGTCCCGAGCTTACTTCTTCTCGGCGGGCGCGGCCGGAGCCGCCGGAGCCGCGTTCTCGGCAGCCGGCGCCGGAGGCGGCGGCGGAGGCGGCTCTTCCTTCTTCGCGCACGCGGAGAGGACGATCGTCGCGGCCAGCAGCAGGCCCAGGAACAATGCCCAGAATCTGCGCATCACTTTTCCCTCCCTTCCTTTGAGTTTATCCGTTGTCCGGATAATAATATGAATTTTCGTTGCGGCGTACTATAGCACATGCAAACCGCAATGCAATTATTTTCTTATGCGGCGAACTATAGCACAAGAAAAACGGGATGCAATCATTTTTTTGTCGCCCGGTTGACCTATCTCCCCGGGAACAACGCCTCGCAAAGCCGCGCGAATTCCTCCTCGGAAAAATAGTGGATCTCAAAACGTCCCTTCCGGGCCGTCCCCCGGATCCGGACCCGCGTCCCCCCGCGCCGCGACAGCTTCTCCTCGAGGTCCCGGACGTGCGGGTCGGCGACTTTGCCGCGCCGGGCTGCGCGGCGTCTCTCCCCTTCCTGGCACAGCGTTTCCGTTTCGCGGACGGAAAGCCCTTTTTTCAGGACGAGGGCGACGATCGCCTCGACCCGGTTCGGCGGCGCGGCCAGCAGCGCCCGCGCGTGCCCCCCGGAGAGCCGCCCCTCGACGACCGCCTGCTTCACGCTCGCGGGAAGCTTGAGCAGCCGAAGCGTGTTGGAGACCGTGGCGCGGTCCTTCCCCAGCCGCTTCGCGATCTCCTCGTGCGTGAGCTCGAACTCGTGCGCCAGCCGGTGGAGACCTTCCGCCAGCTCGATGGGGTTCAGGTCCGCGCGCTGCATGTTCTCGACGACGGCCGCCTCCAGCGACTCCCGGTCGGAGAGGCGCCGCACCACGGCGGGGATCGTCGCAAGCCCCGCCGCCTGGGCGGCGCGCAGCCGCCGCTCCCCCGCGACAAGCTCGTGCCCCTGCGCCGTGGGACGGACGAGGACCGGCTGGAGGACTCCCTTTTCCCGGATCGAGTCGACGAGCTCACGCAGCTCCTCGGGAGAGAAGGTGCGCCGCGGCTGGTACGGGCCGGTCCGGATCTCGTCGACCGGCAGGAGCAGGTACTCGGCGTCCCGTTCCGGACGCCCCGGGAGGAGCGCCGAGAGGCCTCGGCCCAGGACCTTCTTCTTCATCGGATCGGGCTTGCGTTCCATCGGGTCGCCATCTCCCTGGCCAGCTCGAGGTAGCTCTGCGCCCCCCGGGAGTTCACGGCGTACAACAAGGCCGGCTTCCCGAAGGAAGGGGCTTCCGAAATCCGCACGTTTCTCGGTATAACTGTTTGAAAAATTTCATCTTTCAGGTTTTCCCGCGCTTCGGCCGCCACTTGGTGCGCCAGGTTGTTCCGCCCATCGAACATCGTGAGGACCACCCCCTCCACCCGCAGCGCCGGGTTGAGCGATTCCCGGATCCTGGCGATCGTCCGGTAGAGGTTCCCGAGGCCCTCGAGAGCGTAATACTCGCACTGCAGGGGAATGAGCACCGAGCGGGCGGCGCACAGCGCGTTGACGGTGAGCAGGCCCAGCGACGGCGGGCAGTCGACGAAGACCACGTCGTACTCCCCTTCGAGGGGGCGAAGGGCCCGGGCCAGCCGCTTCTCGCGTCCCTCCATCCCGACGAGCTCGATCTCGGCCCCGATCAGGTCCGGCGAGGCGGGGAGCAGGCGCAGGAACGGCAGCGTCGTCTCCCGAACGGCTGACGAGGCCTCGATCTCCCCGAGCAGGATCCGGTAGGCGTTCCGTTCCCCCGCCCCCTCCGCGGTCTCACCGAGCCCCGAGGTCGCGTTGGCCTGCGGATCAAGGTCGACCAGGAGAATCCTCTTCTCCATGACGGCGAAGGAGGCGGCGAGGTTGACCGCGGTGGTCGTCTTCCCCACCCCCCCCTTCTGGTTCGCGATGGCGATGATCCGGGCCAAATCGCCGCTCTCCTGCGGACGTTCGGGGAATACGAAAAAGCGAGGTCTTTTGTACCACGCGCGCCCGGGCCGGGGGAACGAAAATGTTTCGGCCACCGGGCGGCACGGTCCCCGCGCGGTCAGGCCGCGGCCGGCTCGCGCTCGCACGGTATGCGCGAAGCACGCGCCGGCTCGGAGCTCGAATCCCCGACGTTCACATTTTCTGCGGTCGGATTCTCGCTCCCCGCCTCCGCCCGTCGATCGTGCGGTGCGCTCCTCTCCCAAGGGCCGGGCCACCGGCATCGGTCCGCGCAAGCCGACTTCCCCGCAGAATGGCGGGGCTCCGCCGGTTCCGCGCTTGCGGCCTTCCGCCCGGGGAAGCCCGCTCCGGCTTACGCGCCCGCCATGGCGGGAGACAGGCGGCGCGGCCTGCTCCCCGG
>JAMDBZ010000061.1 GCA_023488945.1 Deltaproteobacteria bacterium | reverse complement strand
GAGCGCGAGCCCGGGGTCGTCCAGGGCAAAACCCATCGCGAACAGGATCTCGCAGAGCCGCTCCTCGATCTCCGGCGGGGTCATCTTCAGGCGGCGCGCGAAGGCGGCCTCCCAGGCCAGCCCCATCGCCACCGCCTCTCCGTGGAGGATCCGCCCGTAACCCGACGCCTGCTCCAGGGCGTGCCCGATCGTGTGACCCAGGTTGAGGATCCGCCGGATCGAGGACTCCCTCTCGTCCCGGGCCACGATGGCGGCCTTGCAGGCGACGGAGCGGCGGATCGCCTCCTGCCATTCCGCGTCCGACATCTCCGCCCAACTCTCCGCCCTGGCGCAGACCAGGTTCCACAGCGCCTCGTCGCCCCCGAGCCCGCACTTGACGACCTCGGCCATCCCGGCCCGCAGGTTCCGGGAATCCAGCGTCCGCAGGAAGGTGTGGTCGATGAAGACGGCGCGCGGCTGGTGGAACGCGCCGACCAGGTTCTTGCCGTCCGGAAGATTGAAGCCGGTCTTCCCCCCGACGCTGCTGTCCACCTGGGCGAGGAGCGTCGTCGGGATCTGGATGTAGGGGACGCCCCGCAGGTAGGTGGCCGCGGCGAACCCCGCCAGGTCTCCCACGACCCCCCCGCCGAACGCGACCACCAGCGATTCCCTGTCGGCGCTGCCTCGCGCCAGGAATCCGTAGATCTCCCGCACCGTCTCCCAGGTCTTGTGCTCCTCCCCGGGGGGCATCGCGTACACGGAATGGGGGATTCCGGTCAACCAGCGGCGGATATCGTCGCCGTAAATGGACGCGACGGTCCGGTCCGAGATGACGAACACGGAACCGCCCGGGAAGAACCGGCAGATCCACTCCTGGAAGATCGGGTAAATGTCCCGGCCGAAGAAAATGTCGTATGCCCGCTCCCCCAGGGAGACAGTGACGAGTTCCGGCGTCATCCGGGTCTCCCGCGGCGGCGCCCGAGGTGCCGCTCCACTTCGTCCGCGACCTCTTCCACGGAGCGTCCTTCCGCCGCGATCCGGAAATCGGCCTCCGCGTAAGAGGGAGCTCTCTGCGCCATCATTGCCTCGATCTTCGCCGAATCGGGCGGCAGGAGGGGGCGGGACCGGTCTCCCGCAAGCCGCTCACGGGCGGTCTCCGCCGAGACGTCGAGGAAGAAGACCGGGGCGTACGCCTTGAGGATGCGGCGGTTCGCCGCATCGAGGAAGGCCCCCCCGCCGACGGCCACGACGCGGCCGGGCCGGGAGACGACCTCGCTGATCGCCTCACGCTCCATCGCCCTGAACGCCCCCTCCCCCTCGGAGGAAAAGATCTCGGAGATGCTCCTGCCGGCCTCGGCCGCGATCCGTTCGTCGACATCCACGAACTCCGCCTCCAGGCGCCGCGCGACCTCTTTCCCGACGGAGCTCTTCCCCGCCCCCATGAACCCCACGAAGACGGCCACCCCTCCGCCGGCCGGAGCGTCATTTCCCCCCGATTTTCCGCATGTAATTGGCATAATTATATTGGATTTCCGGCATCGAGTCCCCCCCGAATTTTTCCAGGAAGGCCGATGCGAGGACGACGCCGACCATCGCCTCCGCCACGACGGCGCAGGCCGGGACGGCGCAGACATCGCTCCGCTCCCGGTGCGCGGATGCAGCCTCCCATGTTCCGATGGTGACCGTCCGGAGCGGCCGCCCCTGCGTCGGGATCGGCTTCATCGCCGCCCGGAGGATGACCGGTTCCCCGTTGGTCATCCCCCCTTCCAACCCCCCGGCCCGGTTCGTCTTTCGATGCACCGGGAGGGGAAATTTCCCCCCGGCGCGCCCGCCTCGTCCGGGGAATATCTCGTCGTGCGCGAGATTCCCCGGGAGAGAGGTCAGCGCAAACCCATCCCCGATCTCGACGCCCTTGACGGCGGGGATGCTCATCGCGGCCTGCGCAATCCGCCCGTCGAGCCGGCGGTCCCAGGAGACGTAGGACCCCAGCCCCGGCGGCACGCCGCGCGCGATGACCTCCACGACCCCTCCCACCGTCGTTCCGGCGGCCCGGGCCCGGTCGATCAACCGCATCGCGCGCGCCGACGCCGCGGCATCGGCCATCCGCAAGGAGTCCCCGTCGGCCGCGACGGCCCGCTCCCAGTTCCCCCACGCCTCCCGCGCCACGCGCACCGTCCCCAGCGAGAGGACGTGGCCGGCGATCTCCACCCCCATCTCGCGCAGGAACCGGATCGCAAGCGCCCCCGCGGCCACCCGGGCGGCCGTCTCCCGCGCGCTCGCGCGCTCGAGGACGTCCCGGACGTCCCGTCGCCCGTACTTGAGGACGCCGGCGAGATCGGCGTGGCCCGGCCGGGCCGTCGTGAGGGGAGGTATGCCGTGCCCCGGACCCTCCACCGCCATCTTCTCCCGCCAATTCTCCCAGTCGCGGTTCCGGATCAGGAGGGCGACCGGCCCCCCGAGCGTCCTCCCGAACCTCACCCCGGAGAGGATCTCCGCCTCGTCCTTCTCGATCTTCATCCGGTCCCCGCGTCCGTGTCCGGCCTGCCGGCGCGCCAGCATCGCGTCGACGTCCGCGGCCTTGACGGCCAGACCCGCGGGCAACCCCTCCGCGATCGCGACCAGGGCCGGCCCATGCGTTTCCCCGGCCGTGCGAAAGGTGAACACCCGAAGCTCCTCCTTTCAACCCATAAAAAAACGGAGCACCCGATCGAAAGCGACCGGGTGCCCCGACGTCCCCCGCTTCTCTTTCAGGCCCGCCCGGTCAAGACGCCTTGGTCTCCGCGGGGCCCTGTTTCAGGATCCTCGGCGTGATGAAGATCAGCAGCTCCCGGTTCGTCGCGTCGTTCTTGTCCTTCTTGAACAGGTACCCCAGGATCGGGATCTTCGAGAGCCAGGGCACCGCCGCCTCGCTCTCCTTGCGCGAGATCTGGAGGATCCCGCCGATCACGGCCGTCTCGCCGTCCCCGATCAGGACCTCCGTCGTGGCCTTCTTCTTGTTGATCGCGGGCTGTCCCGTCGCGCCGACTTCCCCCTGGGAGTCGTTCTTCGCCTCGAGCTTCATCACCACCCGGCCGTCCGGCGTGATGTGCGGCGTGACCTTGAGGCTCAACGTCGCGTCGATGAACTGGGTGTTCGTCCCCGACGCGGAGACGGTGGAATAAGGAATCTGGGTCCCCTGCTCGATCATGGCCTCCTTGTTGTCGATCGTGACGACCTTGGGCGAGGAGATGACCCGCCCCTTGCCGGACGCCTCGAGAGCCGAGAGCGAGAGGTCAAGCCGCAGGTTGTCCCGCAGGATCCCGAACGAGATCCCGCCGCCGGCCCCCAACCCGATCGCCGCGGGGAGGTTCACGGCGAAGTTCGGGTCGGGCAGGTTCACCGCAGTGGTGAAAGGCATGGTGTTCGTCAGGGTCTGCCCCACGTTGGAGGTCCCCGTGGAGGTCCGGGCTCCCGTGATCCCGACCTGCGTCTTGCCGGCGCTGGCATAGGACCCGCCCCACTGCACGCCGAGCTCCCGGGTGAACGTGGTGTCCACCTCCACGATCCGCGCCTCGATCAGGACCTGCGGCGTCGGAGTGTCCAGCGCCGCGACCAGCGTCTTCGCTTCCTCGATATTCTTCTTGAGGTCCCTGATGATGATGACGTTCGTCCGGTCGTCGACCTGGATCTTGCCCCCCTCGGACAGGATGTCCTTGACCTTGGCCTGGAGGTCGGATGCCTTCCCGTAATTGACCGGGATGGTCTCCACGATCGCATCGACCTGGGCCCTCAGCTTCTCGACTTCCTTGGCCGCGTCGAGCCGTGCCTTTTCCTCGGCGCGGAGCGCCGAAAGCGGCGCGATCCGCAGGACGTTCCCCTCCAGGGCGGCGCCGAGCTGCTTCGCCCGGAGGACGATGTCGAGCGCCTGGTCCCAGGGAACGTTGATCAGGCGGACCGTCACCTTCCCCTTCACATCGTCGGAAGTGATGATGTTCAGGTTGCTCACCTCGGCGATGATCCGGAAGACGTTCTGGATGTCCGCATCCTTGAAATCCATCGAGATCCGCTGGCCGATGTACTTCTTCGGCCCGCCCCCGGGCGCCAGGAAGCCCCACGGACGCCCTTCGGGCCCGCCGCCCGCCTCACCGGCCGCGGCTTCGCCCGCCGCCGGGGGGATCGGCTGCGGCGCCGGCGGCGCCTCCCCGCCCGCCCGCGCGACGACTTCCGCTTTTTCCGCCATGCCCTTTTTCGGGAACGAGACGACGACGGCGTTATCGCCCGTCTCGATCTTGTACTCCGCCGCCGGGTCGAACGCGACGGCGATCCGGACGCCCTCCCCGGACACGCTCGGCGAGATCCGCTTCACCGGGATTTCCAGCGTCTTCGCGTCGATCACCCGCCCGAGTCCCTTCCCGAGCGCAGCCCCCGGGAATGAAAGCGTGACGATCCCCGCCTTCCGGGCGACCTTCGGTGCCTTGATCCCTGCGGCCGTGATCACGACGTTCGATGCGTCGGGCAGATCCTCGAGGTCGATCCCCACCACGGCCGGACCCTTCGCGGCCGCCCTGGCCTTGCTCTCCTCCGGCCTGTCGAGGCTCGTCACCTTCTCTTCCTCTCCCCCTCCCACCGACAGGACGAGGCGATCCTTCTCGACGTTCACGAGGAACGGGAGGGGACGGTCCTCGGGGGTCTCGACGAGGATCCGGAGCTTGCCGTCCTGCTGCGAGAGCTTGACCGCCTTCACCTGGGGAGTATCGACGGCCATTTCGGCCGGCACCTGCCCCTGGCTCACGCCCCAGATGTCCACGACGATGCGGAACGGGTCGTTCAGCTTGAAGGAGTTGTAATTCCCGATCTTCCCCTCGATGAGGGCCCCGATCGTCGTCGTGTAGGGCGTCCTGGCGACGGTCACCTCCCTGAGCGTCCCCCCGGCGGGGACGGCCGGCGTCCCGCTCTCCACGGCCGCGCCCCACGAAGGGACCGCCGCCGCGGCCAACAGGATCAGGGCCGGCAGCCAGACCGGAAATCGCCCGTGCGTTCGCCCTCCCCGGACCCGGTTCATCATCATGTCCCTCCCGCGGTCTGTAGCTTCAGGGTGCTCTCCCGTTCGACCTTCGCGCCCGTATAATCGGTGAACGTCTCTTTCACGACGACCTCGCCGTCCGTGATCCGCGTCACGACCCCGCCGTTCCGCCCCAGCTTCGTCCCGACCGCCACGGTGTATCCCTTGCCCTCCGGGTCCTCGATCAGGGCCCGGTATCCCTTGGCGCCCCACAGCACGCCGACGAACCTCAGCTCGCCGAGCTCGTAACGCTGGAGGGGGGGGAGATTCTCAAGGGGGATACGCGCCGTCCTCACCGGACCCTTGATGAAGGGCACGAACGGGTCCCTCTTCCCGGCGGGATCGTACAGAACGATCGGCGCCTGTTTCGGCGAAACGGCCCCGGGGGCCGGGGTCGACTCCGCGGCCTTGGCGACCTCCTTCGATACGGGCTTCCGCACGACGGGGGCCGACGGCGGCTCTTCCTTCGAGCACCTTGCGGCAAGCCCCGCCGCCAGGAGTCCGGCCAGGAGCACGGCGATCGTCACGCGGGAAGAATGTCGCTTCATTTCGACGCCCCCGTCCGGGCCTTGGCCGCCTCCTCGATGAAGCGGTACGTCGTGGCGGTGCAGCTCGTGGTGACCGCGTAATGGCTCTCGTCGATCCGCTTGGGGGAGGAAAAGGAAATGTCGGAGATGTTCACGATCCGCGGGAGATGCCCGACCTTGTCCGCGAACAGCACGAAATTGTTGTACCCCCCCGAGACGGTGATGGCCACCGGGATCTCGGCGTAGAAATCCCTGCGCGACTCGGGCTGGGGCGCGAATTTCAGGAACTCGAGCCCCGATTCCTTGCCCAGGTCCGAGATGTTCTTGAGGAGCGTGGGGATCTCGGCCGAATTCGGGAGCTGGTCCAGCAGCAGGCCGAGCTGCGATTCGAGCCGCTGCACCTCGGCCCGGAACGACGGGAGGTTCCGGGCGATCACCGACTGCTCCTTGATCCTGCTCTCGAGCTCGGCGTACTTCGCCTCGAGGGCGGAGATCTCCTGCGCGGCCGCCTTGTAAAAGAGGTAGTAGTAGCCCGCAACGGCCATGACGCACAACAGGACGACGAGGACCACCTTCTGTTTCGCCGGGACCTTCGACAGATCTCCGAGTTTCAGCGCCATCTCAAGGTCCCCTCTCCGCCTCCGCGCCCCGGTTCAGTCAGCAGCCTGGAACGTCAAGTTGAACTTGACCATCTTGAGGTTCATGGCCGTGGTCTGCTCCGCCGAGCCGAGGACCACGTCGCGGAAACGCCCGCTCCGCCCGAGCGACGTCATGAAGTTCGCGATCGTGTGGTTGTTGAGCGCGACCCCGGAGAGGTCCACCCGGCCGGACTTCACGGAGAGCTGATCGATCCAGCACTTCTCGGGAATCGCCTCCGCAAGGGCCTGGAAAACCTTGACGGGGGTGTTCCGGCCGGCCTGCAGGTTCGAGATGATGTCCACCTTCTGCTGGAGCTCCGCCTTCCTGGCCTTGAACTTCTCGACCTCGCCGATCTCCTTCTTGAGCCGGACGACTTCCGCATTGGCCTTGTCGATGTCGGCCGTAAGCGTCTCGATCCTCCCGCGCACGGTCTGGTGGTAGAGGACGAGCCCCGCCACGACGATCAGGGGGACGACGAGGTAGAGGAACCCGACGTTCAGCTCCCGGCGCTTCTTCCGCTTCCCCCGGATCAGGTTGATCCTGATCATCTCCGGCCCTCCAGGTTCCGAATGGCCAGACCGATCGCAACGGTCGCCGCCGTGTTGTGCTGGGAGGCGACCCCCCGATCCACCGTCCGCTCGTCGATCGCGAGCCCTTCGAACGGATCGAAGATCTCGACCCCGACGCCGATCTTCTCCGCCAGCATCTCCTTGAGGAACGCCGACCGGGCCGCCCCCCCCGTCAGGAACACCTTGGTGACAAGCCGGTCCGGGTAGGTGGCGGAAAAGAAGTTGTATGAGCGCTGCGCCTCCGTGGCGAGGATGTTCGAGACGGTCTTCATGATCTCCGAGAGCTTCTCCGTGCGGTCCCCGGCATCCTTCCGCCCCACCTTGAGGTCCTCGGCGGTTTCGAAGCTGACCGCGAGCTGCTTCTGGATCTCGGACGTATAGACCCCGCCGCCCATCGGGACGTCCCGCGTGAACAGGGGGACGCCGGCGTGGACGATGTTGATGTTCATGAACGAGGCCCCCACGTTGAGAACCATCGGAACCTGCTCGTCCGAGACGGGATGGCAAAGCTCGAAGGCGTTTCCCGCCGCGATGGAGTCGATGTCCACGATGGCCGGCGCAAGTCCCGCGTCCTTGACGACGGTGACGTAGTCGTTCACAAGGTCGCTCTTCACGGCCACCAGGAGGACCTCCATCTTGGAAGGGTCCTCGCGCAGGGGGCCGATGACCTGGAAGTCGATCCTGACGTCCTTGATGTCGAACGGGATATACTGCTCGACCTCCCACTGGATCGAGTCCTGGAGCTCCTCGGGGGTCGTCGTGGGGAGAACGACCTTCTTGATGATGACGGAATGGCCGGACAGGGAGATGACCACCTCCTTTTCCCGGACCTTGAGTTCCCGCAGCGCCGTCTTGACCCCCTCGATGACGGAGGCCTGGTCCATGATGGCGCCGTCGACGATCGCTTCGGGGGGCAGCGGGAAGGCCCCGAATCTCCGGACGCGGTACTCGGAGCCGGCGGCCTTGACATGCGCCAGCTTGATGGAGCTCGACCCGATGTCCAGCCCGATCAGTTCTTTCGTTCCGAACAGTCCCATCCGCGCACCCGCCGCGGCGCCCCGGTTCGCGAACCGAGGCGCTTAATCGCCCTTCGTGAACACCTTGTCCCGGTCGGAAAGCTGCAAGCCGAGGGAGAGAATGATCTTTCGTTTCGTGTCCATCCGGCAGATCATCCCCTTCTCCACCCGGTCGATCGTCAGGACCGAGAGCCCTGCCCTGCGCGCCAGCTCCGCCTTGCTCATGAGGAGCCCTTCCCGGATCTTCCGGACATTGTTCTGCTCCGGCCGCACCTTGATCTTCTGTGCCTTCTCCTTCATCCCCGCCAGCTCCCCTTCCATGCCCCCAAGAGTCAAGGGGCACCCCCGCATAAGGCCAATACTACCGTGGGGAAAGTTAATGTCAAGCGATTTTTAACTGAATATTAAAGAAATATAATTATGCTAAATTAGCATCAATTGAGGCCGTACTCGCGGGCCTTGTACAGAAGGGCGGGGTGGCTGATCCCGAGCAGCTCGGCCGCCTTGGGGCGCGACCCCCCCGTCCGCTCCAGCGCCATCCGGATCATCTGCTTCTCGACCTCCTTCACGGCCGCCTTGAGGTCGGGGTTGTCCAGCGGAACCAGCACCTGGAGAAGCAAGCGGGGAGCCGCTCCCTCGTCGCCGGAGGTCGCCCCGTGCCTCCAGATGGCGAGGAGCTCCTCGGCCGAAAGATCGCTCCCCCGGCCCAACAGGACGCACCGCTCGATCAGGTTCCTGAGCTCCCGCACATTTCCCCGCCAATCATGGCCGGAGAGCAGCTCCAGGGCGCGGGGATCGATCCGGATCTCCGGCTTCCCGTATCGGCGGCAGGAGCCCGCCAGGAAGTGCCTCGCCAGGATGGGGATCTCCTCCCGCCGCTCCCGGAGGGGCGGGACGTGGATCCGGACGACGTTCAGGCGGTAGAACAGGTCCTCCCGGAACCGTCCGGCGGCCACCTCGGCCTCGAGATTCCGGGCGGTGGCGGCGATGACCCGGACGGTGACCCGGCGGACCTCCGTCTCCCCGAGGCGGCGCAGTTCACCGACCTCCAGGAACCGGAGCAGTTTCGCCTGAAGAGCCTGCGGGAGCTCCCCGATCTCGTCGAGGAGCAGCGACCCCCCGTCCGCCGACTCGATGAGCCCGGCCCGGTCCGTCCGCGCCTCGGTGAAGGCGCCCTTCCGGCAGCCGAACAGCTCGCTCTCGAGCAGCGTCTCCGGGATCGCCCCGCAGTTCACCGCCACGAACGGCTTCCCCGCGCGGCGCCCCCCCTCGTGGAGCATCCTGGCGACCAGCTCCTTCCCCGTCCCGCTCTCCCCCGTGATGAGCACGGTGGCGGCGTAATCCCTCACCTTCCCGACGGTCCGGACGACCTCCTCCATCGCGGGGCTCGCGTAGAGGAGTCCGCCGGCGGTCCGCTCCCGCGCGATTTCCCGGCGGAGGGCCTCGTTCTCCTCGATGAGCCGCTCCCGCTCCCGGACGTTCCGGAGGAGGAGGAGGATCTCGTCGCTCATGAACGGCTTGGAGACGTAGTCATACGCCCCCCGCTTCATCGCTTCGACGGCCATCTCGATCGTCCCGAACGCCGACATCATGATGACGGGAACCGCAAGGTCCCGCGCCCTGACCTCCGAAAGGAACTCGAGCCCCCCCATGCCCGGCATCCGGATGTCGCAAAGGACGATGTCGAACCGCTCCGCGGCCAGGAGCCGCAGCCCCTCGGCCCCGTCCGCCGCGCCCGTCACCGCGTACCCCTCGGCGGAGAGGATCTTCCCGAGGACGTCGCGCAGGTTCGCCTCGTCGTCGACCACGAGAATCCTGTTACCCATCCCGGTCCTCCCCGGGCGCCCCGCCCGACTGCGGCAGGATGACGGTGAACACAGACCCCTTCCCCTCCTCGCTCTCGACCGTGATCTCGCCCCCGGCGGCCTCGACGATCGCCCGCGAGACGGAGAGCCCGAGGCCCGTCCCCTTCCCGGGATCCTTCGTCGTGAAAAACGGGTCGAAGATGCTCGGCAGGTCGCCCTTCCGGATCCCGCACCCCGTGTCCTCCACCGACACCGCCACGCCCGGGAGGAGCGCCGCTCCCTCCCCCCGCCGGAACTGCACGACGTCGACGTCCGGAGGGTCGGTCGCACGGCGCCGGACGTTCCGCAGGGCCGGGGGAATCCACGGCCCGGCCCGGAAGGACCGGATCCGGAGCGTTCCCCGGTTTTCCATCGCGTCCGCCGCGTTGATGACGAGGTTGAGGAGGACCTGCTGGAATTTCCCCGCCGAAAGGCGGACCGGCTCCACGTCCCCCGCCTCGACCGAGACCTCCACGTCGCGGAACATCCTCCGGACCGAGAGCATCTCCACCGTCTCCCGGACGACCGCGTTCACGTCGGCGCTCTCCTCCTCGCGCCCGCCGGGGGACGCCACGGTGAGGAGACCCCGGACGATGGTCTCGATCTTCCGCGTCTCGGCCACGATCCTGTCCAGGCAGTCGTCCCGCTCCTCCGGCGCGGCGGGGGTCTTCCGGAGGTATTCGGCGTACCCCCGCACGGCCATCAACGGGTTCCCCACCTCGTGGGCCACGCCGGCCGCGAGCCGCCCGACGGCGGCCAGCTTCTCGGACCGGAAGGCGTCGCGCTCGGCCTGCCGCGCCCGCTCCTGGGCGGAGAGGATCCCCGCGACCATCCGGTTGAAGGAAGCGCCGAGCTGTCCCACCTCGTTTCCGGGCGATTCGTCCGCCCGCAGCGTCAGGTCGCCCCGGGCGATCTTCTCCGCGACGCCCGCCAGGCGCCGGATGGGCCCGGTCACGGACCGCTCCATCAGGATGAAGCCGAAGGCGACGAAGACCGAGACGTCGGCAAGAGCCAACAGCAGCGCCACCCCCGCCAGCCTCCGCCCTTCCTGCTCGACGGCGGGCGAATGGAACCGGACCCGGAGCCCCCCGGGGCCGCCGGCCCCGCCCGGGAACGGGAGCGTCACCTCCACCGTCGGGCGGACGGTGATGAGCCCGGCCGGCTTCTCCCCCACCGGCGTCACGGAGACGGCGCTCCCGGCCGGCCCTCGGGGGAGGAGCTCCACTCCACGAATATAAGAAGAGGAGGACAGGTCGGCCAACAGCCGGGAGCCGCCGCCGCGCGCCCCCTCGGAGGCAAGCGCCGCGCGAACGACCTCCGCGACGGCCACCGCCGCCTCGGCCTGCCGCCGTTCCATCGTCAATTCCATGACCTTGAGCGTGAAGAGGGCCAGCAGGGAGAGCGACGCGACGGCGATCAGCGTCAACTGGAGGACGACTCCGGCCCGGATGGAGAGGACCTTTCTCACCCCGACGGCCCGCGGATGTGGATTGACAGGATCCGCACGGCTCATAGAATACCAGAAACGGCCCTTGGGAGGCGACGATGGCGCGCACGGCGAACCGCCGGCGGCTCCACCTGGTCGACCGGCAGTACCAGATCGGCATCGCGTGGCGGATGATGATCGCCTACCTCGTTTTCTTCGCCGCCGGGCTGCTCCTGATGTTCGGTCCCTCCATGATCGTCCTCCTCACGAACCAGGATCTTTCCGCCGTCGAGCCGGCGGCGCGGGAGTTCCTGGCCCTCCACAAGAGGATCTGGCCGGCCGCCCTGCTCATCGGCGGCTGCGTGTTCGTCTACACGCTTCTGCTCAGCCACCGGATCGCGGGTCCCATCTACCGGATCAACGCGGTGATCCGCCAAATGATCGAGGGGCAATACCCGGACAAGGTCTCGCTGCGCCGGGGAGACCACTTCGCGACCACCGCGGACCTCCTGACGGCGCTGTCCCGGAAGCTGGCCGCGGAAAAGGAGCAGAGAAACCGGCCCGCTCCAGGTGGGGAGGGATGAAACACGCGATGAATCGCGCTTCCCCGCGGCGCGGCCCTTCCGCCGCCCGCGGGAATGCGCAGGGGTTCACCATCATCGAGCTGGCGATCGTTCTCGTCATCACGGCGATCCTGGCCACGCTCGCCGTCTCGATCTACGGGAAAATCGCCAACAAGGCGCGGTTCACGCAGGCCCGGACGGCGCTCAAGCATCTCCAGAAGACCGAACTGATCTATTTCACCGACAACGGGCGCTACTCGGACAACGTGGCGCTCCTGGACTTCGATCCGGTCCGCTACAACTACTACGTCATCTCCGTGGCCGTGGACAACACGGGGATGAGCTTCACCGGCTACGCCGGCGGGATCGGCGTCATGACCGGCGACAAGTGGCACATCGACCGGGACGGCGAACCCGTCCACGACACGCCTAATTACTGAGGGCGGCGAAAAACGGAGCGGCGAGGAACCGCGCGGCAAGGGCCGCCGCGCACAGGAAGGGGCCGAACGGGATCGCGGTCTTCAGGCCGTCGTGCCCTTTCCGCATCGCGAAGAGCCCGCCGGCCACGCCCAGCAGGGACCCCGCGAAAATCGAGAAGAGCGCCCCCTTCCACCCGAGGAACGCCCCGATCATCGCGATCAGCTTGATGTCCCCGCCACCCATGCCCTCGCGTCCCGCGATCCGCCGGTAGGCGGCCGCCGTACCGTAGAGAACACCCCCCCCGACCAAGCCGCCCGCGACGCTCCCCTTCCAGTCGCCGCCGGGGAGGAACGAGAGAAGGAGGCCGGCCGCCGCCCCGCCGAGCGACAACTCGTCCGGGATGATCCGGTGATCGATATCGATGAAGACGATCGGGACGAGGAGCGAGAAGAAGAGGAGGTCCCGCAAAAGGGGAAGCCCCGGCCCGTCGAGGAGCGCGAACGCGGCGTAGCCGAGAGCCGTCAGCGTCTCGACGGCGGGGTACCTCCACGAGATCGGGTTCCCGCAGCCGGCGCACCGTCCCCGCAGAACGAGAAAGCTCGCGACGGGGATATTCTCCCAGGGACGGATCGGCCGCCCGCACGAGGGACAGCGGGAGCCGGGCCGCACGATCGATTCCTCCCGCGGAAGCCGGTGGATCACGACGTTCAGGAAGCTGCCGACGCATGCCCCGACGAGGAATGCCGCCGCCGCAAGAAACATCACGGCGCGAGCCCCTTCCCTTCGAGGAGTTCCATGTAGAGCCGCTCCTGGGCCCGGACCATCGTCGTTTCATCGAATTCGGCCAGGATCTTGTCCCGCTTGAAAGCGGGATCGAGCCGAACCGACCCCGCGAGGACCTCCACGACGCGGCGCGCGAGGCCCTCGACGTCGCCGGGCGGCGCGAGGAACCCGTCGACCCCGTCGGTGACGATCTCCCGGGTGCCGTCCACCGCCGTGGCGACCACCGGGGTGCCGGACAGGAGCGCCTGGGGGACCACCTTCGGCAGCCCCTCCCACCGCGAGGTGAGGAGGAAGACGTCGAACGCCGAAAGAAGGTCGGGGATCTCTCCCCGCCAGCCGAGGATCCGGAACCGGTCCGAAAGCCCCGCGTCCCGCGCCGCCCGCTCGACGGCCGGCCGCAATTCCCCGTCCCCGACCATGACGAACAGGGCCTGCGGGAGAGCGGAGGCGACCCGCCTCGCCACCGCGACGAAATCGAGAGGGGCCTTTTGCGGCTTGAAGACGGCCACCGTGCCGACGACCGGCCTCCCGTCGGGCGCATCGATCAGGCGGCGCCCCCTCTCGCGGGATCCTCCGAGGAACCGCGCCGTGTCGAAGCCGCTCCGGATCAACCGGCATCGCGCCTCGACGAAGATCCTCTCCCGGGCGCCCGTCCGGATGTTCTCCTCCGACACCGCGACGAACGCGTCCGTCCAGCGCGAGGCCCGCCGCTCCAACCCGATGAAGAAGCGCCTCACGGGCGCCGGCTGCCCGTCGTGGAAGCCGAACCCGTGGAGGGAATGGATGACGACGTCGGCCCCGGCGGCCCGGGCGGCCGCCCGCCCCAGGATCCCCGCCTTCGAGCTGTGCGTGTGGACGACGAGCGGCAGCCGGTCCGCCCGCCGCCGCTCCGCGCGGAAGATCGCCTTGAGCGCGAGGAAGGCGCGCGCATCGCTCGCCGGCCGGATCTCGCGGACCAGCGACGGAACCTGGAGGAACCGGCACCGCGGGATCGCGGCGGCCCGGCCGTCGAGCATCCCTCCCCGGCCCGCGACCAGGAGCCGATCGAACCGCCCGGGGTCGAGCCCGCTCACGGTCGCCAGGGTGTTCTCCTGCGCCCCCCCCCACTCGAGGAGGGTGATCACGTGGGCCACCACGGCGAGCGGCCGCGCTCCCGCCGGGCTCCCCGGCGCCGCTTTACCGCCCATGGAACCGGATCGCCTCGCCCGCGGCCCGGATGCCGTCCGCCATCGCCTTCCCGACGCCGAAGTAATCCCACGACCCGTATCGCCCCGCCGGGAAGACACCGCGCCGCTCGAATGCCCGGCGGAGCGCGGGGACGGCCGCGGCGCGCGCCCGGTCGAACAGGACATACGCCGGATCGAGCACGACGGGCCGGATCTCCTCCACCCGGCTGCGCCCCGTGAGGACCCCCATCCGTCTCAACCCCCGGAGGGCGAGCCGCACCTCCCGCTCCACGTCGATCCCCTCGCCCGGGAGGAAACTCTTCTCGACGAAGAGCGAGACGCATCCCCGGGGGGCGGTGGAGGGCGCCACGTTCGACAGGAACCCGACGCGGAAGAAGGAACGGCGGCCTTCCGGGACGTAAATCCAGTGTCCCGGAGTCCGCCCCGGCCGGCGCACGCCCATGTTGATCGCAAGCACCCTGGTCCACCGAAGGTCCGCCGCCGCTTCCCTCGACCCGGCGGGCAAACCTTCGGCGATCGCGGCCAGCGACGGGAGCGGGATCGTCGCGACGAGGGCCCCGTAACGGATCCTTTCCCCCTGCGCCGTCCGGATCTCCCGCCTCCCGAGATCCAGTCGCTCCGCACGGGTCCCGGTCCTCAGCCGGCCCGCCACCGGCCCCGCCAGCGCGCTCACGAAAGCCCCCATCCCGCCCCGCCGGGGATAGAGGAACGTCGGGTTGTAGCCCATCCCGGAGCGAAGCTCGCCGCGCGTCCCCGCCAAAAGATCTTCGAACCGGGGAACGGGGACGGACCAGTCGGTCCACTCGTACGTCATGGCCGTCAGCGGCCAGCGCCACATCTTCTCGTTGTACGGGAAGAAGAAGGCCCGGCACATCGCGCCGCCGAAGCGGCGCAGGAGCCATTCGGCGAAGTGTTTCGGCGCGGTCCCCTCCCCTTCGACCGCCTCGCGGATCCGCTCCCGCGCGAAGTCGCGCAGGCATCGGCGCACGAAGGCCTTTTCGTGCCCGGCGAGGTGGACCTGGAACGGATAGGGGGTGAGTCGCCCGCGGAG
>JAMDBZ010000078.1 GCA_023488945.1 Deltaproteobacteria bacterium | reverse complement strand
TTCTAATTCAGCTCTTTCCCAACGGCCGCTTCCAGCCGGGCTTTCTGCACGTACAGCTCTCCCACCGTCTCCTGGTAATCCTTCCGGAAGGAAAGGAGGTTCGTGATCGAATCCATGAGCGTGGGGAAATCGACCTTCCCCACGCGATAGGCTTCCAGTGTCGTCTCGAAGGCCGTCTCCGCATGCGGAATGAGGGTCGTCCGGAAGAGTGCCGCCACCGAGGAGCGGTTCTCCATCGAAGCCAGCGCGTTGCCGATCGCGTTGGACGCCTCCAGGTCCAGGGTCGCCAGCTCGCGCCTTGCCATCTCCCGCTCCGCCGTCATCTCCCGGACCGCGGGATCCAGTTTCTCCCGCCTCCAGATCGGGAGGGTGACCGACGCCATCCCGGTGATCATGTCGGCGCGCCTCGTCCCGTCCGGCATCGGGTCCCGCTGCATGTAGGAGGCGGAAACCTCGAAATCGGGGTAATAATCCTTTTTCGCCAGTTCGATGGAAACCTCCCCTTGGAGAATGCGTGCCTGGAGGGCTTGCCGGGCTGGTCGACCCGCCATGTAGATCGCCGTCAGGTCGTCCTTGCGAAAGGGGAAGGTGAATTCCCGCAGGTCCGGGAGCCTGGGAACCGGCTCGTCGGGAGGAAGGGCGGCGAGAGTATTCAGACGGATCGAGAGGACCTTCTCCCGGTTTTCCAGGACAAGGAGCATTTCGCGCATCTTCTCGAACTCCACCTGACCGCGGTGAACATCCGCCTGGGGCACCTTCCCCACGGCATACATCTCCTCCGAGACCGCCACGATCTCGTTGAGGATCTCCCGGACCCGGCGGACCACGTCGGCCTGCCGCCGCACGGAGGAAAGCTCCGCGTACGTCATCTTGATCTCGGACCGGAGCATGTTCCGCATTTCCTGGAGGTCGAACTCGATCTCCTCCTTCTGTTTGAGCACCACGTCGGTCCTGAGCTTCCGCTTCCCCGGGTAAGGAAACATCTGGGAAAACCCGATCTCCTTCCCCGTCATATCCTCTTCCCGGAAGGACCAGGTCCTGGCCGGAAGGTTGACAACGGCGATCCATCCTTTCGGGTCGTCGAGCGCGCCCGCGCGGACCGCGGCGTACTCTTTCGCGCGGATCCGTTCCGACATCGCGGAAAGAGAGGGATTGTCGGAAAAGGCGTGTTCAATGTAGTAATTCACGGAAGAAGAGGGAGGCTCTTCGGCGTACGCGAACCCCGACGCCGCGAGGACCACGAGTGGGAGAAAAAAGAACCATCCCCGATGCTTGAATCCTGCCGTCGCCGCCGCCGGATTCGTTTTTTCGTTCATCCCTGGATTTTCCTTTCCCGGGCCGTGCCTGCCGGCCTCTCCCTTCTTAATATCAGATCCGATCTCCAAGGTCTTGTATCGACTTTCCGGGTCTTCGCATTTCCCTTACGGGGTATCAACGCCGGGACGGACTCCGATCCCCCGGGGCGCCTCCACGCCTCCCTCCCCGCCCGGCCGGGAAGAGGCATGATCCTTTTCCGCTTCCGCGCCGTGCGGAGGGACGGACGAGACCCCGGATTCCGCGGGCCTGTTTCCATGGCCCGGCATCATGTGGAAGTGCCCCGTCGCCGCCCACAGGATCAGTCCTCCGACGATCATGACTCCCATGATGACCGCCATGACCGCTTCGCCCTTTTCACCTCGCCGCTTCATGGTCCCTCCTCTTGTCGCACCCGAAAGATGTGATCAGCACGTTTCCCCGGGCGACCGCCTTGGCCGGCAGTTCCTTCGCGTCCCTGGGGGAATCGAGGACGATGTGGATCGCCTCCGACGGACCGCGCCCGAAAACCTTCCTCGCCTCGACGAGCAGGGCCAGGAGGTTCCCCTTCCTCTCCTTTTCCCGGCGCTCCGGAATGCACCCGATGGCTTCCTTCATCCCGGTCACGTAATCCACGCGGTACACGGTATACCCCCTCTTCACGTCCCCGGTCATGGCCCTCCCCCTTTCCGCCGGCGGAACGAATGCCGGGCAAAACCCGTAACGGCGACCTCCGCCTCCCTCACTTCCCCGCAGGAGGACAACACGGCCCGCCGGGGCCCGTCGCGCAGGCTCCCGGGGAAAGCAGCCGGTCCGACCCGAACGACCCCCCGAGCAGAAGCGTCGCGGTCACCGACAGGATGATCGCCACGAGGATCGAAACCACCCAGCCGCGCCATGTGGGTCCGGGCCGATCGCCTGACGATGCCGGCTCCCCTTCCGCCCGGAAGAGTTGCTCCTCGGCCCCCGGTCCGCCCGCGAGCCCTTCCCTCTCCGGGCCGCCCGTCCCGTCCTTCTCCATCTCGTCCTCTCTTTCCTTTCCCCCGTCTTTCTCCATCTCCCCCCCCGTTTCCGCTCTTCACGCCGCTTCTTGCCCCGCAGCCGGCTCGCCCCGCGCGCTACAGCGCCTGATAAGGCGCCATCGAGGGATCGTCATCCGCGACGACCCCGTCCCGGAGGCGGACCGCGCGCGTCGCACGGGACAGGTTGGCCCGGTTGTGCGTCACCATCAGGACCGTCTTGCCGCGCCGGTGCAGGTCCGAGAACAGGTCCAGGACCTGTTCCCCCGTCGCCGAGTCGAGGTTCCCCGTCGGCTCATCGGCGAGCAGGATCGGCGGATCGTAAACGAGCGCCCGCGCGATCGCGACGCGCTGGCACTCGCCGCCCGAAAGCTGCGACGGGAGCCGGTCCTCCTTCCCGGAGAGCCCGACGGACGCCAGGAGCGCGGCTGCCCGCTCCGCCTTCTCCCGGTAAGCCCTCGTGTTCCTTCCCTCCGATATCCGCTCTCGCTCACTGTCCTCTCCTTCCGTTCGTCAGTTCGCCGGGGAAACCGCTCCGGACCGGTTGACGGGCGGG
>JAMDBZ010000044.1 GCA_023488945.1 Deltaproteobacteria bacterium | reverse complement strand
GGCGTGGCCGGTGATGTAGTTCACGTTGCCGCCCGGGGCGATCCCGATCCCGCCGACCTGCGCCGCGAGGGCGTCGGAGAGGTAGTCGCCGTTCAGGTTCAGCGTCGCGATGACGTCGAACTCGTCCGCCCGGGTGATCGTCTGCTGGAGGGTGATGTCGGCGATCGAGTCCTTGATCATGAGCTTCTTCTTCCACTTCCCGTCGCCGTGGGTCGGCCACAGCGTGAGCGCCGCCTCGACCTCCTTGAGGATGTCGGCCTTCTGGCCGGCCGTCATCCCGTCGAATCCCGGCTCGATCGCCCGCGCGTTGTCCTCGCTCGAGATCTTCGGGTTGCGCTCCTTGTTGTCGAGGATCCAGCTTTCCCGGATCGAGACCGTCTCGTTGCGGAACTTGGCGGACGCCAGCTTGTACCCCCAATCCTTGAACGCGCCCTCGGTGAACTTCATGATGTTCCCCTTGTGGACGAGGTTGACCGACTTCCGGTTGTGCTTGAGGGCGTACCGGATCGCCGCATCGACGAGCCGCTCGGTTCCCTCGCTGCTCACCGGCTTGATGCCGATCCCGCAGGTGTTCGGGAACCGGATCTTCTTGACGCCCATCTCCTTCATCAGGAAGTCGACGACCTTCTTCACCTCCGGGGTGCCCGCCGCCCACTCGATCCCGGCGTAGATGTCTTCGGTGTTCTCCCGGAAGATCACCATGTCGACGAGCTCCGGCCGCTTGACCGGCGAGGGAACGCCCTTGATGTAACGGACGGGGCGCAGGCAGACGTAGAGGTCGAGAATCTGGCGCAGCGCGACGTTCAGGGAGCGGATCCCGCCGCCGATCGGGGTGGTGAGGGGGCCCTTGATCCCGACGAGGTACTCGCGGAAGGCGGTCAGCGTGTCGTCGGGAAGCCACTCACCGGTCTTGTTGAACGATTTTTCCCCGGCCAGGACCTCCATCCACGAGATCTTCCGGGACCCGCCGTACGCCTTCTTCACCGCCGCGTCGAAGACGCGGACGGAGGCCCTCCAGATGTCCGCGCCGGTGCCGTCGCCTTCGATGAAGGGGATGACCGGGTTGTCGGGCACGGTCAGGGTCATGTCGGGACGAATGCTGATCTTCCCTCCGTCTTTGGGCGGAACCAAGGTCTTGAACAGGGCCATCGTCTCCTCCATCGAAGTGAAGTATCGGCTGGTTTTCCGGGAGCAAAGGCCCGGGAGGACCCCCCGAGCCACGCATACAGTATACAACGGATCCGGGGATGTCAAGGGAAAAACCGTGGAAAATCACGTGGGATCGGACCCGTACGGGCCAGGTTCCCAAAAACAGGAACGGGGCGGGTCCTGTCGACCCGTTCCGCCGCCGTCGAAGCGATGCGGAGTTTCATCACGCCACGCCCCCCCTGCGTCATCCGGCACTCGATCACCCGCAACACTTGCCCCCGCGACAGCGCGACGAGCGGGTTGATGAGGATGACCTTCCTCTCGGGGGGCCGAGAAGCGCTCCACGGCGCCGGATGGAAGAGCGCGTCCGGCGGCAAGGCGCAAAAAATCCTTTTTCCCGGTTATGATATTGCTCATGGCATTCGGCAGAAGCGTAATGCCGCGGGTCTTTTTTATCAACCCCGTTCCTCATCGAAAAGGAGGGTGACGATGAATCGGCGATGGGCGTTGGGAATCGGAGGGCTCCTGTGCGCCGCGCTGCTCGCAGGATGCGCGACGAGCGCTTCGCTGGAGGGGGCCCGCGCCTCCCTCTCCAAGGCGAAAGCGGCCGGGGCGGAGGGAAAGGCGCCGTACGAGTATTACCTGGCGGAAGCGTTTCTGAAAAATGCCGAGCACGAGGTGGATGAAGGCGACAACAAGACGGCCGCATCATTCGCCTCCGAGTCCGAAAAGTATGCCGCCCAGGCGATCGAAAAGGCGGGAGGAGGTGCGAAATGAAGACCCGGTCGATCCTCCTTGCCGGAATTCTCGTCGCGGCGCTGGCCCTCGCGGCCGGCTGCGCCAAGCGGCAGTTGACCCGCGCCCAGACGGACCGTCTCGACGCCATCGCGGCCAAGCTCGCGGAGGCGGAGCAGATGGGCGCCCGCGAATGCGCCCCCAAGGAACTGGCTTACGCCCGGGCCGCGTATGATCATGCGCGTCACGAGGCGAGGGAGAACTGGGAAAAGGCGCAGAGGTACGTCGCCGAGGCCGAAAAGGCCGCCGACGACGTCCTCGCCAAAACGAAGGCGTGCGTCGAGGCCCGGAAACCGAAGGAGGCGCCGGCGCCTCCACCCCCGGCGCCCGCCCCGGAGGCGGCCCCGGCGCCCCCGCCCGCTCCCCCGGCGGCGGCTCCCGCGCCCCCGCCGGAGACGGTCGAGTCGCACGCGTTCGAGAACATCCACTTCGACTTCGACAAGTCGCTCATCCGGGAGGACGACAAGCCGATCCTCCGGAAGGTCGCCGACGACCTGAAGAAAAACCTCTCCGTGAAGATCACCATCGAGGGGCACTGCGACGAACGCGGCACCGCCGAGTACAACATGGCGCTCGGTGAACGACGGGCCACCTCCGCCAAGAAGTACCTCGAGGGGCTGGGAATCGCCGCCGACCGGATGTCGACAGTCAGTTACGGAAAGGAGCGGCCGCTCGACCCGGGCCACAACGAGGAGGCGTGGGCGAGGAACCGCCGCGCGGTCTTCGTGCCCAAGCCGTAAGGCCGAAAACTCCGCATGCCCGAGGGGCCCCTCCCGAGCGAGGGGCCTCTTTCTTTCGGATTGTCCCTCCCCCCCGGCCATCCCGCATTTCTCGCCAGGCTTCTGCTGCTGCGGCGGATACGGGCATGTCTACTGCGTTGCGCTCGGTCGGGCTCCTCGGCGTCGTGTCCACTCCGCCTGCGGGGCCCGAAGTTCGCGCGCCTTGTATCCACGCCCGTCTCCACCGTCTCGCGACGAACCCCGGGTAGACATGCGGGCTATTTCTTTTCGGGCGTCGTGACCCGGACGTGCAGCTCGCGGAGCTGCCGCGGATCGACGGGCGACGGCGCGTCCGTCATGAGGCAGGTCGCCTTCTGGGTCTTGGGGAAGGCGATGACGTCCCGCAGCGACCGCGCGCCCGACAGGATCATCGCCAGCCGGTCGAGACCGAACGCGATCCCCCCGTGCGGCGGCGCGCCGAACTCGAGGGCGTCCAGGAGGAAACCGAACTTGACACGCGCCTCCTCCGGCGTGATCCCCAGGAGACGGAACATCTTCGACTGGACGTCCTGCCGGTGGATCCTGATGCTCCCGCCGCCGATCTCCGACCCGTTGAGAACCAGGTCGTACGCCTTCGCGCGGACCTTCCCCGGGTCCACGTCGAGGAGCCGGATGTCCTCCTCCAGGGGCGACGTGAAGGGATGGTGCATGGCCGCCCACCGCTTCTCCTCCTTGTCCCATTCGAGGAGCGGGAAATCGATCACCCAGAGGAAGTCGAACCGCGAGGGATCCGCGAGCCCCCGTTTCTCCCCGACGTGGAGGCGGAGGCGCCCCAGCGAGTCGCATGCGGTCGGGAACTCGTCGGCCACCATGAGGATGAGATCGCCCGGAGCGGCGCCGCTCTTGGCCCGCACCGCGGCAAGCTGCTCCTCCCGGAAATGCTTCGCGAGGGGCGACGCGAGGCCCGCCGCGGTGACCTTCCACGACGCCAGCCCCTTCGCGCCGCCGATTTTCGCAACCTCCTCGAGCGCGGCGATCTCCGAGCGGCTCGACTCCCCGAGGCCGGGCGCCGTGATCCCGCGGATGACGCCTCCCCTGGCGGCGATGTCCGCGAAGACGCGGAACGGAGTGTCCTTGAGCTCGGCGGTGTAGTCGACGATCTCGAGCCCGAACCGCGTGTCCGGCTTGTCCACCCCGAACCGGTCCATCGCTTCCCGGTAACTCATCCGGCGGAACGGCCGGGGGATCTCGACGCCCGCCACCTCCCGGAAGACCCGGGCCATCAGCCCCTCCATCATCCCGAAGAGGTCCTCGCGGTCGATGAACGACATCTCCACGTCGATCTGCGTGAACTCGGGCTGCCGGTCGGCGCGCAGGTCCTCGTCCCGGAAGCACTTCACGATCTGGGCGTACCGGTCGTACCCGGCGATCATCAGGATCTGCTTGAACAGCTGGGGCGACTGCGGAAGGGCGAAGAACATCCCGGGGTTCACGCGGGACGGGACGAGGTAGTCGCGGGCCCCCTCGGGGGTGCTCTTCGTGAGAACCGGCGTTTCCACCTCGATGAACCGGTTCTCGAAGAGATACTCGCGCACCGCGCGGGCCAGCCGGGCCCGCTTCATGAAGACCTCCTGGACGGCCGGCCGCCGGAGGTCGAGGTAACGGTACTTGAGCCGCACGTTCTCGGCCGCGTCGGTGTCGTCCTCGAGGGAGAACGGGATCGGCTTCGACTCGTTGAGGATCGCGATCGACGTCGCCGCGACCTCGATCTCCCCCGTGGCCAGGTTCCGGTTCTCCGTCCCCGGGGGCCGCCGCTGGACGATCCCGCGGACCGAGACGACGTATTCGACCCGGAGCCCGTCCGCCTTCTCATGGGCCTCCTTGCCGGCCGCCGGGTTGAACACGACCTGGACGAGGCCTTCCCGGTCGCGCAGGTCCACGAAGACGAGCCCGCCGTGGTCGCGCCGCCGGTGAACCCACCCGCACAGGACCACCTCCCTCCCGATCTGCTCGGCCCGCACCTGGCCGCAGTAGATGGTCCGCTTGTGCCCGGGAAGAAACGGTTCCACCCTCAATCCTCCTTGGTCGATCTTGCGCGGGACAGGCGCCCGGTCAGTTCGTCCTTGGCGATCTCCTCCTGCGTCCCGGCCGCCATGTCCCGCAGGGCGACCGTCCCTCGCGCCTCCTCGGCCTCCCCCAGGATGACGACGGCCGCGGCGCCGGAACGGTCCGCCCGCCGGAACTGCGACTTGACGCTGCGCCCTTCGTAGTCCATCTCCGCGCGGATCCCGGAAGCGGCGAGGGCCAGCTTCAGACGAAAGGCCTCCTCCAGAAACCGGGGCGCGGATGCCACGAGGTACACATCGGGGGCGCTCCGGCGGGGCCCATCCTCCCCCAGGAGCATCAGGAGCCGCTCGACTCCCACGGCGAACCCGATGGCCGGGATCCGTTCCGTCCCGCCGATCATCTCCGCGAGCCCGTCGTACCGCCCTCCCGCAGCGACCGTGTTCTGCGCCCCAAGCCCCGGGATCACGAACTCGAAGGTTGTCCGCCGGTAGTAGTCGAGCCCCCGGACCATCCGGGGGTTGCGGGCGAACGGGATCCCCGCGGCGCGGAGGGCCGCCTCGACGGTCTCGAAATGCGCCCGGCATTCCGCGCACAGGTGGCCGAGGATCGAGGGGGCGTCCTTCGTCGCCTCGCGGCACCGGTCCGCCTTGCAGTCGAGGACCCTCAGGGGGTTCAGCGCAAGCCGGCGGCGGCAGTCCCCGCAAAGCGCCTCCTCACGCCGGGACAGAAACGCGGCGAGCTCCCGGTGATAGGCGGGGCGGCATGCGGGGTCGCCGAGCGAGTTGATCTCGAGAGAGACCCCGGAGAGCCCCGCGCCGGAGAGAAAGCCCGACAGGAAGACCAGGATCTCGGCGTCCGCGTACGGGGAATCGGTCCCGAACAGCTCCGCGCCCATCTGGTGGAACTGCCGGAGACGCCCCTTCTGGGGCCGCTCGTGGCGGAACATCGGCCCGATGTAATAGAGCCGGATGGGCCACTCCCCGAGCGCCGCCCGGTGCGCAAGGACCGCGCGGACCACGGGGGCCGTCCCCTCGGGACGGGCCGTCAAGCCCTCGCCGGAGCGGTCCGTGAAGCTGTACATCTCCTTCTCGACGATGTCGGTGGTCTCTCCGACGGCGCGCGCGAAGAGCTCGGTCCTCTCCAGGATCGGCGTCCGGATCTCGAAATACCCGAACCGTTCGGCGTGTGCGCGGAAGAGCGCCTCCAGGGCGGCCCACCGGGAGGACTCGGGGGGAAGGATGTCCTTCATCCCCCGCACGGCGGAGATGGTCATGGCACCTTCTGCGGATTGGCGAGATAGACGACGTTCCGCGTGGACTCCTTGCCGCGGTACATCGCCTGGTCGGCGAGGTTGAGCAGGTGCTGTTTCGTGGTCGCGTGCTCGGGGAAGGCGGCGATCCCGATCGAGATGGTGAGCCGGATGTCGAGCCCGAACTCCTCTCCGAACCGCTTCCCCGCGACCATCCTGCGCATCCGCTCGGCGACAACGACCGCCTCCTCGGCGTTCGTCTCCACGAGGAGCACCACGAACTCGTCGCCGCCGTACCGGACGACGGTGTCGGTCTCCCGGACGCAGGAGCGCAGGACGATGCCCGATTCCACGAGGACCCGGCTCCCCACGAGGTGGCCGTGGGCGTCGTTGACGCGCTTGAAGAAGTCGAGGTCCATGAAGAGGACCGAGAAGAAGTTCCGGTACCGCTCGGACCGCTTGAGCTCCCGGTCGAGCACCACGTTGAGGTACCGGCTGTTGTAGAGCTTCGTGAGGTCGTCGATGTAGATCAGGCTCTGCGCCTTGGCGTTCCGCTCGGCGTTGAGAAGCGCGAACCGGACCTGGCGGGAGAAGAAGTTGAGGAGCGTGCTGGTGAGGACCTCGGGGCCCGGCATCCCCCGCATCGCGAGCGCCGCGTAGAGCCGCGAACCCGGTGAGAGGTCGAAGCGGATGGTGAAGAAGACGCGGTTCTCCCCGAGGAGCGCCTCGTCCTCCGGCTGGAGTGACAGGACGTGCTCGGCGGGGATCACGGCCGGGGCGGGCCCTGTCAGCCGGACCAGGCCCGGGCCGAACCGCAGGAGGAAGACCCCGGTCATCGACTCGTCCGGGAAACCGTTCGACGCGGCGACGGAGAAGCCGGACCCGCTCCCTTCCTGCTCCCGGAACAGGACGCCGAACGAGGCGCCCAGCGACTCCCGGAACATCTCGACCACCGTGTAGGCCAACAGATCCATGTCGGTCGTCGTGATGACCGGGAAACAGAAGTCGAACAACTCGTCGAGCGACAGCTTGCGGACGAGCCCGTATCCCGAGAAGAGGTACTTCTCGACGGCCGGAACGAGCTCGCGATCGAGGCTGTCCTCGAACAGGATCTCGGAGGCGCCGCCCCTGAGCGCCCCCAGGATCGAGGGGCCGCCCTTGCGCGACATGACCAGGATCAGGGGCGTCTTCGGGGCGAGCGAGATGACGGCCTCGGCAAACTCCCCGGCGCTCCGACCGCAAGCGAACTTCCGGGCGATGACGAGAGAAAAGTTCTCCTTGGCCAGAGCGGACGCTCCCTTCTCCCAATCGGAGATTACGGAGAGGTGGACGTCCTTGAGGGACGTCTTGAGGATCCTCGCCTCGTGCGATTCGCGCTCCGGTGAAAGGATCAGGACCCGTTGCTTCGCCATGTCCGCGGAATGGCCGGCAACATCAGCAATCCGCCTCCTCGTCGATCGTCATGCCCGGGGCGGACGTTCAAAGACGCCACAGGAACCGGAGGAACGTCGAACCGCCCGCCCCCTCGACCGACCAATCCCTGCCGTCCGAACGGATTGTAAATGCCCCGTTTTCCAACAAGATAGACTGAAGCGAGGGTAGCAGATTTTCCCATGCCAAACAATTCCTATTTTGAGTGACGACGAGTTCCGGGCGTGCCGCGCGGACCCACCCGGCGGGGTCCGCGCGCGGAGACCCGTGGTGGGGTAAAAACAGGACCGTTCGGCGGCGCAGCGAAGGAGCAATCCGCCCCCAGGCCGAAGGCCCTGCCTCGACATCCCCGGGAAGCCAGAACGAGATCGCGCCGTAACGGAGCTCGAGGACGAGGCTTTCCTCGTTGATTTTTCCCGAGTTCGGGGATTTCCCTCCGCCCCGGACCAGCAGTCGGGTTCCGCCGACCTCGATCCGGTCCCCCGCCTTCCGGGGACGGATCAACTCCGCCCGGCGGGAGACCGCCTCCCCGAACGCCCCCGGCTCGACGCCCTCCGGAATCCAGATCTCGCCGACCTCGAACTCATCGAGAAGCGTCCCGGCCCCTCCATAATGGTCCTCGTGCGGATGGGTGAGGACGAGAACGTCGATCCGGCGGATCCCACGGCTCCGGAGGAGGGGGGAAAGGACCCTCCCGCCCGCATCCCCGTGCAGCGCGCTCCCGCAGTCGACGACGGCGTGTCCCCCGCCCGGGAAGGAAACGAGGTGAGCGGCCCCCTTTCCCGGGTTGAGGGCTGTGACGGAGAGCCGGTGGTCGGGAAGCGCGGCGTAGGGAAGGTGGATCCACGCCAGGAAGCCGGCCGTTCCCGCAACGACCGCGGGCCACGGCGGGCGTCCCCGCTTGAGCAGCATCGCCGAGCCGCACGCAGCCAGCGCCGTGAGCGGAAGCGCGATGTGAAGACCCGACGGCGGGATCGCGACGTATCCCCACCCCGAACCCGAGAGACGGTCGAGGACCGTCATGGCGGCCGTCAATCCCCGCGCGACGAGACCGACGGGCCGTGCGAGCGCGTCGATGGAAAACGCTCCCCCCATGACGGCGAGGGACGCTCCCGCCACTCCCGCCGTCCCGAGCACGGGGCCGAAGAGGAGGTTCCAGAGAATCGCCCCCGCGGGAACATGCGAGAAGAAAGCCCCCGAGACGGGGAGCGTCCCCAGGAACGCGATCGCCGACGCCGCAAACGCCTCCCTTGCCCATCGCAGCGCCTTGGCGGCCAAACCTCCGGAACTCCGCGATCCGCGCCTGCCGGCGAAGCTCGCGATGAGGAAGAAACTTGCCGTGTAGGAGAGCAGGAACGAAGGCGACACGACCTGGACGGGAGAGACGACGACCGTCGTGAAGAACAGGACCGACCAGGCCAGGCCGGCCCCTCTCGCCCCGAACCAGCTCCAGGCCAGGACGCCGACCGTCAGCATCCCGGCGGATCTCAGCGCGGAAACGGGCGCCCCGGCCATCAGGGTGTATCCCCAGCAGGCCGGCAGGGCCAGGAGCGCGGAAGCGCGGTTGAGATCCGGCGTCCCGTGCCGTCGCCGGACGGCCCACAGAACCCCCCTGATGAGAAACGCGAGCATGACGTGAAAAATGACGACGTTGATTCCCGAGATGGCGAGGAGGTGCGCAAGCCCCGTCTTCCGCAACAGGACGACCATCGGGTGTGACGGCGCGGGGACGTCGCCCGTTGCGAGCGACAGGAGGTAAAGAGCCCCCTCCGAACGGCCGGCGGAGCGGGCGATCCACTCCCGCGTCCTCTCCCGTGCGCGCCGGAAGACCCCGGAGGCGCCTCCGCCCGTCCCGGATGGCGGGAGGAATACGGCCCGGTCCGAGTCCGACGAAAACGCATATTGGACCCCTTGCGCCATCGCCGTCAGCTCTCGGGGGGATTCTCCGGGGTTCCCCCGCCCCAGGCAGGGATGAAGGCGCCCCGTCGCCCGGATCTCGGACCCGGGGCGGATCGGCGCATTCAGGTTCCGGACCGCGAAGGAAACCCTGTCAAGCCGGACCGTCCCGGCGCCGTCCAGCGTGGACACCAGGACCTCCGACGCCGCCCCGTTTTGCCCGAGATCGGTCGGCCGCGCCTCCTCGACGACTCCCCGGAGCGCCACCTCCGCATCCAGGAACGGCCGGACCCTTTCCGGGTCCGCAAGAGGGATCCGCCCAGCCGCCAGGAGCCCGCACAACGCCATCACCGCCGAAGCGGTCGCAAGCGCGCGTGCGCGGAATGCGAGCATCAGGACGGCGGCCAGGACACAGAAGGCGGCGACGGCCGGAAAAGCGGGACCGGCCGCCAGCCCTCCGACGAAGCCAACCAGAAAAGGAACGAGAAGCAGGAGCATTGGCCCCTGTCCCCGGAACGGATGGTCCATGGGGAGGAAAACTGCAACGTCCGTTCCGGCCGATCCCGACGGCGCCGCGCGCCGCCACCGGACAGCCGAGACGTGGCGTGCAGGAGAGAAAGAATCGAGCGCGGCAGGCCGGATGGCGGTCAGCGCGCCGGGACGCTCCCTCCGAAAGCCCGCTTCGCCCGCCGGGTCCGGTGGAAGGTGACGGCGAACCGGTGCGCCTCGTCGCGGATCCGCATCAAGAGGTGGAGGACGGGGTCGTTCGGCGGGAGGATCAGCGGATTCTTTCTCCCGGGGAGGAAGATCCGCTCGAAGGACTTCGTCTCGCCGCCCCGCAGCCGCTCCTTGGCCAGGGCGATGACGGGGATGAAGTCGACGCCCGCCGCGCGCATCGCCTCGCATGACGAGGAGAGCTGACCCTTCCCCCCGTCGATGAGGACGAGGTCGGGCATCCCGCCGAAATCCTCGCCGTGTCCGAACCGGCGCCGGACGACCTGCTCCATCATGGCGAAGTCGTTCTGCCCCTCCATCCCGCGGACGGCGAACTTCCGGTACCACTTCTTCGCCGGCTTCCCGCCGACGAACGTGACCATCGACCCGACCGGCTCCTCCCCCGCGATGTTCGAGATATCGAATCCCTCGATCCGCACCGGGGGGCGGGGGAGCAGGCAGAGCGCCTGGAGCCGGGCCGAGAGCCGTTCGTAGGAGGCCTCCTTCTCCTTGCGCATCCTGTGGGCCTCGGCCGCATTCCGGGCCGCCAGGGCGACGAGGCGGGCCCTCTCGCCCCTTGCGGGGACGCGGATCCCGACGGGGCGCCCGGCGCATTCCGAGATGATCTCCCGGAGCGCGTCGCGCGACGGGACCTCGCCGGGCAGGAGGATCTCGCCGGGGATGTAGGCGCCCTCGGCATAGTGCTGGGACAGGAACGACGACAGCGCCTCCCCCGGATCCCCCTCCGCGCGGAAATGGTAGTCGTGCGCGTCCGTCAGCCGCCCGTCCCGGACGTGGAGGACCGCGGCCGTCACGGCCCCGCTCGAAGCGAACCAGCCGACGGCGTCGACGTCGCCCGGGACGGCCCGGACCACCCGCTGCTTCGTGAGCGTGCGGCCGACGAGGACGATCCGGTCGCGCAGCTTCGCCGCCTCCTCGAACTTCCGCCCGGCGGCCAGCTCCATCATCCGCCGCTTCCAGCCGGCGAGCAGCTCCTTGTAGTCCCCCTTGAGAAACCGGACGGCGGCATCGACGTGCGGCAGATAGTCCTCCCGGGTGATCAGCCCCCCGCAGGCACCGGCGCACCACCCGAGCTGGTAATTGAGGCACGGCCTCCGCCGTGAGGCGAACTTCTTCGGCGTGCACGAGCACAGGGGAAAGAGCCTGAACAGGGTGCGCAGCGTCTCGCGGGCGCCGCGGGCGGAGGAGAAGGGACCGAAGTAGGCCGCCCCGTCCTTCGCCACGCGCCGCACGAGCGCCGGGCGCGGGAACTCCTCGGACCGGTCGACCCGGATCAGGAGGTAATCCTTGTCGTCCCGCAGGAACACGTTGAAGCGGGGCCGGTGCTTCTTGATGAGGGTGTTCTCGAGGAGGAGCGCCTCCTTCTCGGTGGACGTCACGATGCACCGGACGGAGGCCGCCTGCCGGACGAGGTGGGGGACCTGGGGCCGGCCGTCGCCGCCCGGGACGGTGTAATTGTGGATCCGGGCCTTGAGGTCCTTCGCCTTCCCGACGTAGAGGACCCGCCCCGCCGCGTCGTTCATGATGTAGACGCCGGGGGAGCGCGGGAAGGTCCGCCAGTCCGAAAGCGCCGCCACCGGTCACCTCGCCCGGAGCTCGAGCTTCTCCAGCGCGACGAGCCGGTCCCGGATCCCGGCCGCCCGCTCGAAGTCCAGCGTCTTCGCCGCCCGCTCCATCTCCTTCCGGAGCTTCCGGAGCGTCCGCGCCAGCTCCTCCGGGGTGGAAAAATCCCACGCCTCGTCCGTGGCGACGGTCACGTAGTCGGCTTCGCTCGCCTGCCCGATCGGCTCCGCGATGGTCTTTTTGATCGTCTCCGGGGTGATCCCGCGGGCGGTGTTGTATGCCTGCTGCTTCGTCCGCCGCCGCTCCGTCTCGGCGATCGCATCGCGCATCGAGCCGGTCACGGCGTCCGCGTACAGGATCACCTTCCCCGCCACGTTCCGGGACGCCCGGCCGAAGGTCTGCACGAGGGAGCGGGTCGACCGGAGGAACCCCTCCTTGTCGGCGTCCAGGATGGCGACGAGCGACACCTCCGGGATGTCGAGCCCCTCCCGGAGGAGGTTGATCCCGATCAACACGTCGAACGTCCCCAGCCTGAGGTTCCGGATGATGTTCACCCGCTCCACCGCGTCGATGTCCGAATGGAGGTATTGGACCCGGACCCCCTGCCCCTCGTAATAGTCGGTGAGGTCCTCCGCCATCCGCTTGGTCAGCGTCGTGACGAGGACCCGGTCCCCCGCGGAAACGCGCACCCGGATCTCCTGGAGCAGGTCGTCGACCTGCCTGGACGCGGGCCGCACCTCCACATCCGGGTCGACCAGCCCCGTCGGGCGGATGATCTGCTCCACGACCGCCTTGCCGCTCGCCTCGATCTCGTATTCCGCCGGCGTGGCCGACACGAAGACCGCCTGCCCGATCCGCCCGTTGAACTCCTCGAACCGCAATGGGCGGTTGTCGAGGGCGCTCGGGAGACGGAAGCCGTACTCCACGAGCGTCTCCTTCCGCGAGCGGTCGCCGTTGTACATCCCGTTGAGCTGCGGGACGGAAACGTGCGACTCGTCGATGAAGGTGATGAAGCCCCGCGGGAAGTAATCGAGGAGCGTGTGCGGCGGCTGCCCCGGCTTGCGCCCGTCCAGGTGGCGCGAGTAGTTCTCGATCCCGGAGCAGAACCCCATCTGCCGGATCATCTCGAGGTCGTACGTCGTCCGCTGGCGGAGGCGCTCCGCCTCGAGAAGCTTTCCCTGGGCCGTGAGCGTCGCGAGCCGCTCGGCCAGCTCCGCCTCGATCCCGGCGGTCGCCCGCTCGAGCTGCTCGGCGGGCGCCACGTAGTGGCTGGCGGGAAAGATGACCGTCTCGTGGACATCGAAGAGCCGCGTCCCCCGCAGGGGGTCGACGTACCGGATCCGCTCGATCGCGTCCTCGTCGTACTCGATCCGCAGGACCCGGTCCTCCTCGTAGGCGGGGAACAGCTCCACCGCGTCGCCCCGCACCCGGAAGGTCCCCCGGTGGAAGTCGATGTCGTTCCGCTCGTACTGGATGTCGACGAGCCGCCGGAGCAGCTCGTTCCTCGGGAACTCCGCCCCCTCGGCAACCCGCACCGTCATCCGGTTGTAGAACTCGGGCGACCCCAGCCCGTAGATGCACGACACCGACGCCACGGCGATCACGTCCCGCCGCGTCATCACCGACCGGGTCGCGCTGTGGCGCATCTTGTCGATCTGCTCGTTGATCGAGGAGTCCTTCTCGATGTAGGTATCCGTGTGCGGGATGTATGCCTCGGGCTGGTAATAGTCGTAATAGGAGATGAAGAACTCGACGGCGTTTTCGGGGAAAAGCGCCTTGAACTCGGAATAGAGCTGGGCGGCGAGCGTCTTGTTGGGGGCGATGACGAGGGCCGGCCGGTCGGTCTCCGCGATGACGTTCGCCATCGTGAACGTCTTGCCGGAGCCGGTCACGCCGAGGAGGACCTGGCGGCGGGCGCCGCGAGAGAGACCCCCGACGAGCTTCCGGATTGCGTCGGGCTGGTCCCCTGACGGCGTAAACGGCGCGTTCAGGCGGAACGACTTCTCCAATCAGACATTCCTTATCCGAAGGCTCTCGGCGGCCGTGCCGCAGCCGGTCATGCCGGCGGCGCAGCGCCCCCGGTTGTTCCGGCCGCGCGGCCGCTTACCCCTTGTACTTCCATTTCGTGGCGCCCTTCCCGTCCTCCAGCAGGACGCCCAGGGCGTCCAGTTCCTTCCGGATCCGGTCGGCCTCGGCGAAGTCCTTCCGCGCCCGGGCGGCGGCCCGCGCCTCGATCCGGCGGAGAATCTCGTCCTCGGACAGCCTCCCCGCCTCATCCTTCCAGTAGTCCGACGCTTTCATTCGAAGAAGCCCCAATACGCCGAACTCCTCCTTGAGATGCTCGAATCCCGCCAGGAATTGCCCCGCCTTCTCCGGTTCCGACGCCGGGCCGGCGGGGGCCAGCCGGTTGAGCGCGCGGACCGCGTCGAACAGGTGCCCCAGGGCGGCCGCCGTGTTGAAGTCGTCGTCCATCGCCGCCGTGAACCGCGCCTTCGCTTCCCGGATCGGCGTCGCCTCCTGCCCTTCCGGCACGCGGGTCGGCGCCGCCCCGGCGCCCTCGCACTCCTCCGCCTTCTCCTTGACCCGGTAGAGCCGGTCGAGCCCGGCTTTCGCCTCGGCGAGGCTCCGGTCGGAGTAGTCGATCGGACTCCGGTAATGGCTCGAGGCGAAGAAGAACCTCAGGACCTCGGGCTTCACCACCTCGAGGACATCGCGGAGGGTGAAAAAGTTCCCCAGCGACTTGCTCATCTTCTCGTTGTTCACGTTAACGAAGCCGTTGTGGAGCCAGTAGCGGGCGAACGGCTTCCCCGTCACCCCTTCCGACTGGGCGATCTCGTTCTCGTGGTGCGGGAAGACGAGGTCCTTCCCTCCGCCGTGGATGTCGAGCGTCTCGCCGAGGTGCTTCATGGCCATCGCCGAGCACTCGATGTGCCACCCCGGCCGGCCCGGCCCCCACGGGCTCTCCCATGCCGGCTCGCCCGGCTTCGAAGCCTTCCAGAGGGCGAAGTCGAGCGGGTCCTTCTTCCGCTCGTCGACCTCCACCCGCGCCCCCGCCAGCAGGTCCTCGGTGTTCTTCCCGGACAGCTTGCCGTACCCCGGGAACCCCTTCACCGCGTAGTAGACGTCGCCGTCCACGACGTAGGCCTTGCCGGCCTCGACCAGGCGGGTCGCGAGGTCGATGATCTCCGGAATGTGCGCGGTCGCCCGCGGCTCCCGGTCGGGCGGCAGGAGGCCCATCCGGTCGAAGTCCTCGGAGAACGCCCGGATGTACTCGTTCGATATCGTGAGGTAGTCGGTGTTCCGCTCGTTCGCGCGCCGGATGATCTTGTCGTCGATGTCGGTGAAGTTGCGGACGTAGGTCACATCGTACCCCCGGTACCGCAGGTACCGGACGATGATGTCGAACGCCACGTTCGCCCGGGCGTGCCCGATGTGGCAGAGATCGTAAACCGTGACGCCGCAGACGTACATCCGGACCTTCCCCGGAACGAGCGGCTCGAACGGCTCCTTCCGGTTCCCCAGCGTGTTGAAGACGGTCAGCGCCATCCGCGTCTCATCCCCTCCCGTCCGAATTCGGCGCGGCGCCCCGGAGCAGCGCCACGGCCCACGCCGAGATCCCCTCGCGCCGCCCCTCGAACCCCATCCCCTCGGTCGTCTTGCCCTTGACACCGACCCGTTCGGCCGGGACTCC
>JAMDBZ010000047.1 GCA_023488945.1 Deltaproteobacteria bacterium | reverse complement strand
CAGTCCGAAGTCCTATCGGCCTTCGGTTACCGAATAACGGACGGTGGGGTCTTACAGGAGGCTTGACGCAACATGCCGTTATGTAACATCTTTGTGGACCTGTCACGGGTTATCTCTTAAACTCCTGATTGAAACCCAAGATGTACAATCCTGGAGGTATCGGAGATGATCAGCCGGATCTGGCATGGCTGGACCACATTTTCGAATGCCGACTCCTACGAGTCGCTCCTCAAGACCGAGATTTTCATTGGTATTCAGGACCGCAACATTTCAGGATATAGAGGAATCCAGTTATTCCGGCGAAAGCTACAAGATGAGATGGAGTTCGTTACAGTCATGTGGTTCGACACAATCGACGACATTAAGGACAGCAAAAAGCGTCGCTCCTCGTTCCTCGTCGCTCTGCTTTTTGCTGCCGGTGATGCGAGACGTTGACCTGCGGGAAGAATGTTAAAGGTATCCGGCAGTTGCCTCAAGATGTGCTGAGGATCGTGCTGAGGAAGCTCGACATGCTCAACGGGGCACGAAGCCTCTATGAATTGCGATCGCCCCCGAAAAACCGTTTGGAGGCACTTCACAAGAATTTGAAGGGGTATTTCAGTATTCGAGTCAACGATGATGGTCCTGCAAAAAGTCCGAAATCCGCCGAAACTCGGAAATTGGGCTCAATGATTTCAACTGGTTACAGGAGCCAATTCGGCAATCTTCGACTTTTTGCAGCTCCGTCAACGATCAGTGGAGGATCGTTTTCAGATGGCATGAGGGTAATGTCTACGAGGTTCGGCTGACCGATTATCACTGAGGGGGTTCGCAAATGATTCCGTCGCATCGCATTCCCACCCATCCCGGGGAAGTTCTGAAGGAGGAATTTCTTGATCCACTGGGCATCAGCCAGGTTGCATTTGCCCATCACATCGGGGTTCCGGTCCAGCGGATCAACGAGATTGTCCGAGGCAAGAGAGGGATCACTTCTGAGACGGCATGGCTTCTGGCTCAGGCTCTGGAAACCACCCCGGAATTCTGGCTCAACATGCAGGCCACGTATGATTTGGCCTCGAAACGGCCCGTTAGGTCGATTCCGAAGTTGCGCAAAGCAAGTTGAGCACCGGCTAACTACGGCTTAAAGCTGGCGGCCCGCGCTGGATAAGGCCTTGGCGTCCGCTGGCGACCGGGCAAAGGTATAAAGGTCCTGGGGTGGTGAGGTGCTTCAGAGTGGGGCCCGCCGCAGCTTAAGCCGAGCAGATTCTTATAAAGGATAAAAGTGAAAAGATATACTGTCTACAAGCATCCTTCGCAAGGGATCGAAGCAATAAAAACTGGATTCTCATGGCCAGCCTTATTCTTTGGAATTATATGGCTAATAATTAAAAAGCTTTGGATGATAACTGCTTTATGGATAATTATTTTCATATCATTAATTATTATTGCCACATTCACACACGAAACAGGTTCCGTATTTCTTAATATTATTTTATTAGGGAATATAGCTCTATTATTGCTACCTGGATTCAAGGGCAACGATTGGTTAATATATAAATTAAAAAGGCGTGGTTATCGTTATATCAGCTCTATAGAAGCAGAGTCACCAGAGGCAGCAATTGAACAAGTGACTAAATGTGCCTAACTACGGCTTGAAGCTGTCGGGCCGCCTGGGATAAGACTTGGGCGTCTGCAGCTCAAGCCGGGCGTTGACAGCCAGCGCCTTTACCGGAAGTGCGGAGTTACGCATGAACGTATCCCTCCCACCGGACACATACGTCTCGGCCGTGGCGTTCCGCCTGCCCTACGACATCGTCTGGGCGCGCCTGACCAACCCCCTCGAGTTCCCGCAGTTGTATCCGCACTGGACCAGCCGGGTGGAGCGTACCGGCGCTGACACGTATGCCGGAGTCGGCCCCGCCGGCGACACGTTCACGATCCGACCCGATCTCGACCGCGTGCGGCGTGATCGACTTCCGGATCACGGACGCGGCGGGGCACACAGAACTCTCACGGTCGCGCCTCTTCCCGCTGCAGACCGGGGGATGTGTGCTCATTCACCTGGCGGTACGGTGGGACGGTGCCGACGACGCGTTATGGGCGGCGCACAAGGCCGGCACCGACGCCGACCTCGCGCACGCACGCCGAGTCCTGGAGGCGGAGTGCAGCGGCCCGGCTGTCTAATGGCTTGAAACTGGCGGCGCTCGCCGCCCTAACAAGATCCGGAGGATACGACCATGCCCGCCCTTTTCCCGACCACGGTCGTCGGCTCGTACACCGTCCCCGACTGGTATCCCGCGCTCCAGGAGGCGGTCGCCTCCGGTGCGCTCCCGGCCGACGCCTTCCGCGACGCCAAGGCCACGGCGGCCCGGGCGGCGATCAAGGACCAGGAGCGCGCCGGAGTCGACGTGGTGAGCGACGGGGAGCTGTTCCGGCGCGACGACAACCGGTTCGGTCCCCCGAACGCGATGATCAACCATTTCGCGGCGAAGATCCCGGGGTTCTCCGGGGAGCTGCGGCCCAAGACGGGCATCACGCCGGTCGCCCCGGATGCGATGCTGCCGGCGCCGGTCGTCACGGCCCGCCTCGAGCCGGCCCCGCTCGGACTTCTCGACGAGCTGGCCTTCCTGCGGGAGAACACGGACAGGCCGGTCAAGATCGCCATGACCGGGCCGCACATGTTCGCCCGCGTCGCGTGGGACGAGCATTACGGCGACCCCGAGGCGCTGGCCATGGACATGGCGGCCGTGGTCAACGCCGAGTTCCGGAGGCTCGACGAGGCCGGCTGCGACGTGATCCAGCTCGACGAGCCGATCCTCTGGTTCCTCGCCGGCGACCAGCCGTGGGGGATCCGCGCGATCAACGCCTGCTTCGAGGGCGTCACGCGGGCGAAGAAGGCACTCCACGTCTGCCAGGGGAACTACAACCCCGACCCCTCCGCGCACGTGGGACTCCGGATCTTTCCCGCCGAGTTCGGGGCGATCCTGCCCGTGATCCGCGGGTCGAACCTCGACCTCGTCCTGATGGCGTTCGCATCCCTCAAGGTGGAAGACCTCGCGGCGCTCCGGGACTTCCCGGCGGACAAGGCGATCGGGGCCGGCGCGGTCGACGTGCAGGACCACCGCATGGAAACCCGGGAGGAGGTCGCGGCGACGATCCGGCGCGTCGCCGACGTCGTCGGCCCGGAACGCGTGTGGGTGAACCCCGACTGCGGCCTGAACCACCTGCCGCGCGACGTGGCGTTCGACAAGATGAGGGCGATGGCCGCCGGTGCCCGGCTTGCGCGGCGCCGCCATCCGGGCCGGCGCCACCCCGCAGGGAAGGAGACGGTTTAACCCGCATGTCTCGCCAGGGTTCTGCGGCGGCGGCGCGCCGAGCTACCGCCCGTACCCCAGGCCGAACAGGCCGTGGACCGCCACGTTGGGGACATCCGCGTGCCCGCCCTCCACGGGGACGCGCGCCCAGGAGGCCGTCACCTTTCCCTCCAACGCGCCGGTCAGCTCCCTCCAGACGGCGAACCGCTTTTCCACGGCAGCCTGCGCCGTCGGCCCGGAGATGTAATACCCGCCGCCCAGGATCCCGCCGTCCTCCGGGTGTTTCCGCCCGCGGACGGTGTTCTCCGGATGGGTGACGACCACTCCCGCGCCGAGCCGGTAGATAAGCGCCCCCCGGTCCCACGCCCGGTTGACGGTGAGCATGTTGAAACCGTGCGTGATCGAGAAGCCCTGGACCTCGGGCGGCGGATTGTCCAGGTAGAGCTTGTTGTGGACGAGCTCCACCTCCCACGCACGATCCCCCTGCCACGTCCCGACGCGCACGGCGTAGTAGAAGGGGCTCTCGAACGGCTTCGACTTGTACCGCGCGTTCCCCTTGATGTCGGACTGCCCTGACTGGGTGATCTTCAAGGGGGTCGTGAAGCTGAACGGAACGCCGCCCAGGAGCTGGAACGACCACCCGTCCCAGGCCCCGGAAGCGGCGGGCGTCATGGAAATCATGATGAAGAGGAGCACGGCAATGACGCGTTTCACGGGCGACCTCCCTTCTCCGGCATCCATCGGCCGGGAGGACGTGGACGGTTGTCCGGGGAGTGAACGACTCCTTTCCTACCCGTTCGATCGGTTGGTGATCGGCATCCGGCGGTCTTTCCCCAGGGCGCGCGGGGTGATCTTGACGCCGGGCGGCGCCTGGCGCCTCTTGTACTCACTCTTGTCGACAAGGGCCACGACCCGGCGGACCACGTCCTCCGGGTACCCCGCCGCAACGATCTCCGCGACGCTTCGGTCCTTCTCGACGTACTTCTGCAAGATCGGGTCGAGGACGTCGTACTCGGGCAGCGAGTCGGAGTCCTTCTGGTCCGGCCGAAGCTCCGCGGACGGCGCGCGGGTCAGGACCCGCTCGGGGATGACGGGCCGGCCGCACCGGGCGTTGTAGTGGCGCGCGAGCCGGTAGACGTTGGTCTTGAACAGGTCCTTGATCACGGCGAAGCCGCCCGCCATGTCGCCGTAGAGGGTGGCGTACCCCACGCTCATCTCGCTCTTGTTCCCCGTCGTGAGGACGAGCTGCCCGAACTTGTTGGACAGCGCCATCAGGATCGTGCCGCGGATCCGCGCCTGGAGGTTCTCCTCCGTCGCATCGGGTTTCCGTCCCCGGAAAGGCCCGGCAAGCTCCTTCTCGAAGGCCTCGAAGATGGGGGTGATCGAGAGGTCGATGCACCGGATTCCGAGGCTCTTCGCGAGGGCATGGGAGTCCTCCACGCTCATCCTCGCCGTGTAGCGCGACGAGAGCGTCACCCCCATGACCCGCGAGGGCCCGAGCGCCTCCACCGCCACAACGGCGACGAGCGACGAGTCGATCCCGCCGGAAAGCCCGATGATGACGCCGGGGAACCGGTTCTTCTCCACGTAATCGCGGGTCCCCAGGACGAGTGCCTCGAAGATCTCTTCCTCCCGCTTCGGCGCGGGAGCGATGGCGCCGCCCTCCTTCTTCCCCCCGATGTCGCACAGGAGCAGCTCCTCGGAGAACATCCCGGCCCGGGCGATCACCTCCCCCTTCGCGTCGACGACCAGACTGCCGCCGTCGAAGACCAGCTCGTCCTGCCCGCCGACGAGGTTGCAGTAGGCCACCGGGCACCCCGTCGCCGTGGCGCGCGCCGCCACCAGGTCCCGGCGGACCTCCCACTTCCCCGCGTGGTACGGCGAGGCGGAGATGTTGACGATCAGGCGCGCCCCCTCGTGCGCTTCCCGGGGAACCGGTCCGCGCCGGACCCAGATGTCCTCGCAGACGGTGGCCCCCACGAGCGCCTTCCCGACGGGGAACAGGAGCGGCTCCTTCCCCCGCTGGAAGTAGCGCAGCTCGTCGAAGACGCCGTAGTTGGGAAGGTGCATCTTGCGGTAGACGGACTGGACGCGCCCCCCCGAGGCGATCCCCGCGGCATTGTAGTTGCGCCCTTCCGCGTCGCGGTCCACGAACCCGACGACCGCGGTGACCCCGTTGATCCGCGCGGCGAGGTCGTTCCAGGCGGCGAGGTTCCTGTCGATGAACGAGGGGCGCAGAAGGAGGTCCTCGGGCGGGTAGCCGGTGACCGCCAGCTCCGGGAAAAGCACCAGCGAGGCGCCCGCATCGCGCGCCCGGTCCGCGGAGTCGAGGATCTTCCGGGCGTTCCCCTCGATGTCCCCGACGACCGTGTTGATCTGGGCCAGCGCGATCCGGAGCGGCTTCATATCAAGATTTACTGTTCGCCTTCCTATGTGACTTGGTTTCATATTAATATTTGTTATTTGGTCCCGGCTTGATATTTGTTATCCGGTTTCATTGATTGCCTCATCGCGCAATCGATCGGGCAGGCGGATTGAGCGGCGGACGCCGGGGCCTTGTCACAGGCGGGCTGCCAGCTCCGATCCGCGCGCAGTCGATCGGGCGGACGGATTGAGCGGCGGACGCCGGCCCTGCCCGGGGCGGTCGTCCGCTCCAATCCGCAACAACAATTATGCCGACTTCCCTCTACGACCGGAACTACATCCTGCTCAACATCTCGAACTTCCTCTATTCGCTCTACGCGACGATGTTCATCTTCCTCCCGGCGTTCCTCTACCGCCTCGACCTGCGCGAGGGGCAGATCGGCCTGCTCATGGCCACGGGGACGCTCGTCTCCGTGTCGCTCAAGCCGGCGACCGGCCTCGTCGTGGATCGCTTCGGCCGCACGGCGTTTCTCGTCTCCGGCGCGTTCCTTGCGTGCGCCTCGACGATCCCGTGGCTCTTCGTCACGCAGGCGGGCGCCCACCTGTACGCCATCCGGCTCTTCCAGGGTGCAGCCTACTCCTTCTTCGCCACCGCCTCCTACGCCTGGATCGCGGCCGCCGCCCCGCCGGAGCGGCGAGGCGAGGCGCTGGGCGTCTTCGGCCTGTCGTTCTTCGTCCCCACCGCGATCGGCGGCGGGATCGGCGACTGGATCATCGGGCGGGCCGGCTTTCACGGGCTCTTCATCTCCGCCGCCGTCATCGCGTTCTTGTCCGGTCTGTGCCCCTTCGGGATCCGGGAGCCGGCGCGCGGCGCGAACAACTCGTCCTTCTCATCGCTCGGGGCGTTCCTGACGCGCCCCTATTTCATCCCGAACACGGCGGGATTTCTGTTCGGAGTCGCGTACGGGTCGATCTTCACCTTTCTCCCCGTCTTCCTGCTCCTGACGAAGATCCCCTCGATCGGGATCTTCGTCCTGGTCTACGCGATCTCCGTCATCGCCACCCGTACGCTCGCGCGGACCCTCTCCGACCGGATGCCGAGGGAGCGCTTGAGCCTCGTCTCGCTGCTGCTGATGGCCGGCGGGATCCTCGCCATCCCCTCCATCCACGGGCCGGTCGGGCTCTCGCTCGTGGCCGTCGTCACCGGGATCGGCCACGGCTTCCTCTTCCCGTCGCTGTCGGCGCTCGTCCTCGACCGGGCGGGGCGCGACCAGGGGAGCATCGCGATGGCGATGTTCACCGGGGCGTTCGACATGGGACTGGTGATCGGGGCGGCGGCGTTCGGTTTCATCGCCGAGAACATGGGCTACCGGGCGATGTTCTCGGCGGCGGCGGGGCTGACCGCGGCGGGGGCGCTCTTCTTCTTTACCCAGGATCCGGCGTTCCGCCGCCAAGCGCCTCGGCCACCCGGCTCATGAGCTCCGGGATGTCGGCGGCCGTCCTCCCCTCGGTCGGGATCGGCGGGAACAGCTCGATCGTGACGGTCCCGGGGCGGATGGCAAGCGTCCCCGCGGCGACGATGTCGCAGGACCCGGACACCCGGACCGGGACGATCGGCAGGCCGGACCCGACGGCCATGTGGAACCTGCCTTTCTTGAGCGGCTGGAGCATTCCGTCCCGGCTGCGCGTCCCCTCCGGGTAGATCATCACGGAGCTGCTCCCGGACAGCCCCGCGAGCGCTTCCCGGAGCGCCGCCTTCGCCCCCTCGGGGTCGGCCCGGTCCACCATGATCTGCCCGCCGGAGAGGAGCACCCACCCGAAGACGGGGATCTTCGAGAGCTCCTTCTTGAACACCCAGTGGAGCGGCTGGGGGATCACCAGCGCCAGCGCCGGCGAGTCGATGTGGCTTGCGTGGTTGGACATGAAGATGTACGGCCTCCCGGAGTCGATCCGTTCGAGCCCGCGAACCGCGACCTTCACCCCGAAGGCTCCCAGGACGGTCCTGGAGTAAGCCTTCGCGAGGCATTGGAAGTACCGTCCTTTCAGCCGCTTTCCCGGCAGAAGGAGCAGGACGATGACGGAGGGGAGCCCGAACAGAAGCGTCGCGAGACCCAGGAAAAGAAGCTGCGGGACGTTCCGCCTTATCCCCGTCCGCCGCTCCCTGTGCGCCGGCGCCCCTCGGGGCAGATGGGCAGGAGGGGGCACTCCGGGCAGCGCGGATCCCGCGGGCGGCAGATCTCCCGTCCCAGGCGGATCATGTTGAGATGGAGCGCGACATGCCCGCCGGCCGGGACGTGCGGCTCCATCAGGAACGTGGCGCGGGCCGCGTCGCACGACGGCGGGACGAGCCCGAGCCGCTTCGAGACGCGCAGGATGTGCGTGTCGACCGGGAAGGCCGGCCGGCCGAACGAGAACAGCAGGACGACGCTCGCCGTCTTGACGCCGATCCCGGGAAAGCCCGTCAAATACGCGCGCGCCTCGGGAAGAGGCATCCGGCCGAGAAAGGAGAGATCGTACCCGCCCCGCTCCTCCGAAAGCCGCGCGAGCATCGAAAGGATCGCCTTCGCCTTGGCGCGCGCCAGCCCCCCGGCGCGGATGGACGACTCGACCTCCGCCGGCTTCGCCCCGGCCAGCGAAGGCAACGTCGGGAAGCGGGACATGAGCGACGCGAACGCCCGGTCGCGGTTCGCGTCGTTGGTGTTCTGGGAGAGGATCGTGAGGACCAGGTTCCGGACGGGATCGATCGCATGCGCGCTTCGGCGGGGGCGACCGAACCGCGCCGCCAGGAGCCGGGCCGCCTCGGACAGCCGGGTCGCGACGGCCGGCCGGCTCAACCGCCGCTTTCCGCCGAAAGCCGCAGGGCGAGCCGGAGGCCCGCCTCGCTCAGCCGGACCACCGGCTGGAGCGCCCAGTATTCGATGAGCCCTTCCCCGCGGAGCGAGCGGATCGCCTCGTCGATCTCGTGGACCCCGAGCCCCGACTCCTCGTCGAGCCCCCTGATCGCGGGGGCCGCGCCCGGCCCGAACTCACGGTAGAAATCCAGCAGGCACGAAAGCAGCTTCGCCTCGACGGCGGAGAGGGAGTCGCCGCTCACGGCGCGTCCCCGGCGCCCGTCTTCGGCGGAGGCGGGGCCGGCGCCTTCGGCCGGGCCGCCAGCTCCGCCGTGAGCTCCCGGATCCGCGCCCGCTTCCGGAACCAGCCCGGGACCGCGCAGAGGGCGGCGCAGGCCGCCCCGGCGGCGAAGGCGGCGGCGATCACCACGAGGAGGGAGGTGTCGCCCGACAGGTTGAGGAAGCGGACGGTGACGATCCCCGGGTTCTGGACCGCGAAGACGGCGACCAGCAGCAGGATCACGATCAGGATGAGGAGGACGGCCCGCATGGCTCGACGGATTATAGCACGGGGACCGCGGACCGGCGGGGGGACGCCCCATCCGCCCGGTGCTCGATGCGCCGGTTGTCCGTCCCCCCAAGCCGGAGCAAACTCTCCTCGTAGAGGACCTTTCGATTTCCGACTTCGCGGCGTCCCTGATGGGACACGCAATCGCATTCGCAAAGAAGAAATCAGGGATCGAAAAAAACGGCCCGGCATGATCCGGGCGGCTACTTCTTCGCGGTCTCCGCGACCGCCCCGTCCCGCTCCTCCGGCCCGTCGAGCTTCCGGATCTCGCCCTGGACGCGGGCACAGCGCTCGATGCCGGGGCACTCGATGTCGCACGGGTCGATGTGCGTGACGACGTCGACGTTCCCGAGCACCTGCTTCACCTCCATCTCAAGGTGGTCGGCCACCCGGTGGGCGTCCTTCAAGGGGTACTCGCGGCAGACGACGACGTGGAAATCGACGTGCTTCTGCGAGCCGGCGCGCCGCGTCCGCAGGTCGTGGAAGTCGACGACCATGGGGCGGTGCGCGTTGATGATCCCCTCCACGCGCGAGACGACCTCCGGCGGCAGCCCCCGGTCCGTCAGGTCGTAAAGGGCCGGCAGGAGCAGCTTCCCCGCCGCGACGAGGATGTAGACGCCCACGAGGAGGGCGACGCCCGGGTCGAGCCACGCCCATCCGGTGAACCGGAAGACGACGAGGGAGACCAGGATCCCGCCGTTCGTGTAGACGTCGGTCCGGAAGTGGAGGGAGTCTGCGATCAGCAGCGGCGATTCGGTCTCCTCCCCCGCCTTCCGGATCCGCTCGGAGATGAACCACGAAGCGACGAGCCCGACCGCCATCATGGCGATCCCCAGGTCCGCCGATGCGGGGATGCGCCGTCCGATGAGCCGCCGGATCCCCTCGTAAATAACCCAGGCCCCCGTCCCGGCGATCACCGCCCCCTCGAATGCCGTGGCGAGCGTCTCGACCTTCCCGTGGCCGTACGGGTGCGTCGCGTCGGCCGGGTCCATCGATTTCCGGATGGAGAGAAAATTGACGCCGGACATGAAGATGTCGGCCAGGCTGTCGAACGCCGACGAGAGGACGCCCAGGGAGCCGGAGAGGATCCCGACGACGAACTTCGCGATCGTGAGCGAAGCGGCGCCGAGGAGGGAGAGCCGGGCGGTCCGGATTTTCCGAAGATCCGATTCCATCGGACGCGAAAGAACCGTTTCCTGTCGTGATTTGACAGCTTTTGCCGTCCTTTGCAAGAATAGCACATTAACTTCCCGGGGAGGCGGCGGTGGTCCAGAAGACCAAGAAGATCTGGATGGACGGCAAATTCGTCGACTGGGACGACGCGAAGGTCCACGTCCTGTCGCACACGCTCCATTACGGCGTCGGAGCGTTCGAGGGGATCCGGTGCTACAAGACGGAGAGCGGCGCCTCCGCCGTCTTCCGGCTCAAGGAGCACGTCGACCGGCTGTTCGCCTCGGCCCATATCCTGATGATCGAGATCCCGTACACGCCGGAGGAAATCGCCCAGGCCGTCAAGAAGGCCCTCTCCGTGAACGGGCTTTCGGAAGGGTACATCCGCCCGATCGTCTTCATCGGCGACGGCGACATGGGGCTCTCCGTGCGCAACAACCCGATCCGCGTGGCGATCGCCGCCTGGCCGTGGGGGGCCTACCTGGGCGAGGAGGGGTTGAAGAAGGGGATCCGCGCCAAGGTGTCGTCCTTCAACCGGCACCACGTCAACGCCGCGATGACCAAGGGCAAGATCAACGGCTACTATGTCAACTCCGTGCTCGCCAAGTGGGAGGTCGTCAAAGCGGGGTACGACGAGGCGGTGATGCTCGACACGGAGGGGTACGTGGCGGAAGGCTCCGGCGAGAACATCTTCATCGTCCGCAACGGCATCCTCCAGACGGCGCCGCTCACCGCGATCCTGCCGGGGATCACGCGGGACGCGATCCTCACGGTCGCCCGCACCCTCGACATCCCGGTCAAGGAGGCGCGCTTCACCCGGGACGAGATGTACATCGCCGAGGAGATGTTCTTCACCGGCACGGCCGCCGAGATCACCCCGGTCCGGGAGGTGGACGACCGCCGGGTGGGCACGGGGAAGCCGGGTCCCGTGACGAAGAAGATCCAGGACGCCTTCTTCGACATCGTGCACGGGAAGGACGCGCTCTTCGCGCACTGGCTCGACGTCGTCAAGTAGGGCCCGCCCGGCCGCCGGGGCGCCCCGTGCTAAAATAATCAGGTGCTCCGGGTCACCGAAATATTCGCCAGCATCCAGGGGGAGACCTCGCACGCGGGTCTCCCCTTCTCGTTCGTCCGGCTCACCGGCTGCAACCTCCGGTGCCGCTACTGCGACACGACCTACGCCTACGAGGGAGGCGAGGAGTTCCCCCTGGCGGAAATCGTCGCACGGGTTGAGCTTTTCAGCATCCCGCGACTCTGCGTCACCGGGGGAGAGCCGCTCCTGCAGCCCGAGGCGCCCGCACTCGTCGCGGCGTTCCTCGACCGGCGATACACCGTCCTCGTGGAGACGAACGGGACGGTGCCGCTTTCGTCCCTCGACCGGCGGGCCGTCAAGATCATGGACGTCAAGTGCCCCGACTCGGGGGAGCACCGGCGGATGATCTGGGAGAACATCGCCTCGCTCTCCCCGCGCGACGAGATGAAGTTCGTCATCGCGACCCGCGCGGATTACGAGTACGCCAAAGAGGTCCTCGCCAAGTACCGGACGGGGGAAGGATTCCACGTCCTGTTCTCCCCCGCCTTCGGGTTCCTCGCGCCGGAAAAGCTCGCCGGCTGGATGATCGGCGACCGGCTCGACGCGCGCTTCCAGCTCCAGCTCCACAAGATCGTGTGGGGGCCCGACCGGAGGGGCGTGTGACGGCGGTCCCGCCCAAGCCGAAGGGGATCGTGCTCGTCAGCGGGGGGATGGACAGCGCCGTGCTGGCCGCCTTCGCCACGCGCGAGTCGGAGATCGCCCTCCTCCACGTCAACTACGGCCAGCTCACCGAGAGGAAGGAGCTCGCCTGCTTCCACGCGATCGCCGACCACCTCAAGGTCCGCGAGCGGATCGTCGTCGACATCGGCCACCTGAAGGCGGTCGGCGGAAGCGCGCTCACCGATCCCGCCATCGCCGTCCCCGAGGCGGAGCTGGACCGGGCGGGGATCCCCGTCACCTACGTTCCCTTCCGGAACGCCCACTTCGTCTGCATCGCCGTGTCGTGGGCCGAGGTGATCGGGGCGAAGACCATCTACGTCGGCGCCGTGTGGGCCGACTCGTCCGGCTACCCCGACTGCCGCCCCGCCTTCTACGAGGCGATGAACGAGGCGATCCGGCTCGGCACGAAGGAAGAAAGCGGGATCGCCGTGAAGGCCCCGTTCGTCCGCCTGAAGAAGAAGGACATCATCCTCATGGGGAAGTCGCTCGGCGTCCCCTTCGAGCGGACCTGGTCGTGCTACAAGGAAGGTGAAAAGGCGTGCGGCCGGTGCGACTCGTGCGCCCTGCGCCTGCGCGCCTTCGACGAGGCGGGCGTCCCCGACCCGCTCGAGTACGAGGAGAAGCCGGCATACTGACCGGCACGGCCGCGTGACTCCCTCCCGAGACGTCAAGCGGACCGCCCGGCGGATCTCCCAGGCCGCCTTTCTTCTGCTGTTTTTCGTCCTGCTCGTCAAGACCGATTACGACGGCCGGAACGAGCTCGCGTACCCCGTCAAGGTCTTCCTCGACGGCGACCTCCTCGTCTTCGTGACGTCGTTGCTCTCGGCGCACGCGCTCCCGGCGGCGCTTTTCCTGGCGCTCCTCTTCGTGCCCGTGACGCTCCTGTTCGGGCGCGCCTTCTGCGGGTGGGTCTGCCCGTTCGGCACGCTCCACCACGCGGCGAGTTACGCAGGCCGCGGGCCGGTTCCCGAACGGGGCGTGAAGACGGCCGGCGTGCGCTGGAAGTTCGCCGCCCTGGTCTTCCTCCTCGGCGCCGCCCTCTCCGGGATCGAGCTCGCGGGGCTCCTCGACCCGATCTCGTTCCTCATCCGGTCGCTGTCGCTCTCGGTGATGCCCGCGGTCGATGCCGCGCTCCGGGCGGTGCTGGACTGGGGATACCGCCTCCCGTGGCGTCCCGTCTCGGACGCCTTCGACGCCGCCTACACCTTTCTTCGGACGCACTTCCTCTCCTTCTTCCCGGCGCGATACGGGCAGGCTCTCCTCTTCTTCGCCCTGTTCGTCCTGTTGCTCGCCCTCAACCGGAAGCGAACCCGCTTTTTCTGCCGGTTCGTCTGCCCGCTGGGCGGGCTGCTCGGCCTGCTGTCCCGGGCAAGTCTTTTGCGCCTCTCGATGAACGGGAAGTGCAACCGCTGCATGAAGTGCCGCGACGTCTGCGCCGGCGGCGCCAACCCGCACCTCGGCGGAGAGTGGTCCCCCTCGGAGTGCGTGACCTGCTTCAACTGCACGGCCGCCTGCCCGGAGGGGGCGCTCGAATGGACGTTCGCGGCCGCGCGGGGGACGAAGGACCGCGTCGACCTGAGGCGCCGCGCCGCCCTCGCGAGCGTGGCGCTCGGCGCATCGACGGCCTGGGTGTTTCGGAGCACCCCCGCCGCGGCCCGCCCCGCCCCCGGGCTCGTCCGTCCGCCGGGATCGCGCCCCGAAGGGGAATTCCTTGCGCGCTGCGTCCGCTGCGGGGAGTGCATGAAGGTGTGCATCACCGGCGGACTCCAGCCGACGCTCCTCGAGGCCGGTCTCGAAGGGATCTGGACGCCGGTGCTCGCTTCGAAGATCGGCTACTGCGAGTTCAACTGCACACTGTGCGGACAGGTCTGCCCGACGTCCGCCATCCGCAGGCTCTCCATCCCGGAAAAACAGAAAACAGTGATCGGCCTGGCGTTCGTCGACCCGTCGCGGTGCATCCCGTTCGCGCAGGGGACTCCGTGCATCGTCTGCGAGGAGCATTGCCCCACGCCGAGGAAGGCGATCGGGTTCCGGGAGCGCCCGGGCAAGGGGGGGCGGCCGGTCAAGGCCCCCGTCGTCATCACGGACCTGTGCATCGGGTGCGGGATCTGCGAATTCAAGTGCCCCGTCGCCGACCTGGCCGGGATCCGGGTCACCTCCGTCGGCGAGACGCGCAACCCGGACAACCGGCTTGACCTCCCCCCGCCGCCCTTCCCTCCCTGATCCTCCGAATTTTTCTTTGACAATTCGGTCCGACGCGGATACATTCTTCCGGAAATTCTGGGATGGCGAGATTTCACTGAATCTTTTGGCCGGCTCGTCCGTTCTAATAGGCAGGAGACGCTGCGGTGGCTTACTTCTACGAAAATAAGAAGGACCGGTTCCCCGGCTGGGAGGATGTCGGCGGGTTCAACGCGCACCTCCTGATGGAGATCCGCTCCGCCCTGATGGACGTGGAGTCCGACTCGCGCCCTGCGCCCCAGGACCTCAAGGACGCGGTTTCGTTGTGGATCCGCAGGCACCCGGAGTTCGAGTTCCCCGACGACGAGATCGGCTAACCGGCAACCTCCAGGATCCGCAGGTAGACCTTCCGCACGGCTTCCGTTTCTTCTTTATACCGTTCGAAGAGTTCCGGGCCGAGTGAGGCGGCGTCGATCTCCTCGATCGACGCGTCGTGCGCCAGTCGCTCCTTCAGCTCGAGCGCCCGCAGGAACCGGTATCCCCCGTCCAGGACGCCGAAGTCGCCTCCCGAAAGGACTCCCGCCCTCCGGAGCTCGTAGAGGGCCTTGAGGGTCGCCCGGGCTCGGACGGCGGGGATCCGCGGCCCGTGCACGAGCTGGAGATACTGGACGGCGAACTCCACGTCGACCAGCCCGCCCCGGCCCACTTTGAGGTTGAGGCGTCCCTCCCGCTCGCGGCCCAGTTCCACCTCCATCCGCATTCGGAGCCGGTGGATCTCCTCCGCCGCTCCCGGAGGAAGGGGGCGCCCGAAGACGATCCGCTCGACCTCCGCCTCCACCGCCTTCCCGAACTCCCGGTCTCCCGCGACGAACCGGCCCTTGAGGAGCGCCTGGCGTTCCCACAGCTGCGCCGACCGCTCGTGGTACGACCGGAACGACGCGAACGAGGTGACGAGCGGACCGGCGTTCCCGGAGGGGCGAAGGCGCGTGTCGAGGCGATAGACGTATCCTTCCCGCGTCACCGTCGTGAGGATCGAGATCAGCCGCTGCGCCACCTTCGCGAAGTATTCGTGGTTCGACACCTTCCGGATCGCGGCCGCGTCGCTCCCGGGCGGCGGTGCCGACTCTCCTCCGCCGGAGTAAAGGAAGATGATGTCGAGGTCGCTGTGGTAGGCGAGCTCCTCCGCGCCCAGCTTCCCCAGGCCGATGACGCAGAACGCCGCTTCCTTCCCCGGCCCATCCTCCTCCGAGAGGATCGGAATCCCGAACCGCCGCGCCACCTCGCGGCGCGCCAGGACGAGGGCGTACCCGAGGAGCACCTCGGCCAGTGCCGAAAGCTGGAACATCCCTTCCTCGAGATCGATCCCCCCCGCCA
>JAMDBZ010000048.1:12307-15557 GCA_023488945.1 Deltaproteobacteria bacterium | reverse complement strand
CGCATTCGATGTCGAGATCGTGGATTATCATTAGGAGGGAAACGTGAAGGGAGGAACACTTGGTCCGATTCACCCCGGGGAAATTCTCCTGGAAGAGTTTCTAAAGCCGATGAACATCAGCCAGTACCGTTTGGCTCGGGATCTTGGCGTTCCTGCCAGGCGCATCAACGAGATCGTGCACGGAAAGCGATCGATCAGCGCGGATACCGCGCTCCGTCTGTCGCGCCATTTCGGCATGTCCGAAAGATTCTGGATGAACCTCCAGGCGAGATACGACATTGAAATGGAGAAAGATCGCCTTGCGGGACGCCTGGAGCGCGAGGTGCGCGTCCGGGCTGCCGTGGGGTAAGGTTCAGGATGCTGTCGCGGTGTGAGGTAAGATTGGCAACGGTATATTTCCCCACCCCGGTTTGAGCTTCTCCCATTATTTTCATACCCTGCGGCACCTGCGGCCCTGCCAGGTTTACGGCAAGGTTTTTCGCTTGATGAGGAGGGCGCCGGGCCGCCGCTTCCGCGCCGGCGCTACCGTCGGCGTCGTTCCAGGATTTTAAGAAGGTCAGCGAGGAATTTCCGGATGTCGTCGAGCTCGTGCGTGAGAATGTCGTGGAGCGTCCGCGCGTCGATGTGGTTGTAGAGGTGAACGATCCGTGTAGTCACGACGCCTTGAGCCTCTTGAGGCGGCCTTTAAGGTGGTGTTTCTCGACCAGGCGGAGCGTCGGCTCGAAGTCGCAGAAGTTCACGATGACCCGCTGCGTGAAGGCGATCCGGTAGCGGCGGTCCGCGTCGTAGACGAGGCGTCCCGTCCGCAGGACATTGTGCCGGAAAACGAGCCCCTGCGAGTTGAGAGCGACAAGGTCCACGTCCTTGACTTTCAAAGGTTTGGCGAGCCGGGCCGCCATTTCGTCCTCGGCGTGGATCAGCCGCCGTCCGGTCGGGGCGCTTCTCCCGAGGAGAATGGCGATGTCCGCGTCGCTCATCGGGCCTTGACTGCCGGAGGCCCGGGAGCCGAACAGCCAGGCGGCGGCGACGAAGGGATAATCCTTCAGGACGCTGCGGATGGCATTTCGATCGATCATACGGGCAAGTGTAACAAAAAGGGGCATTCCGTTGGGAATGGAAGACGAAGAAGGCTTCACGCCCCCGTCCCCCTCCGCACCACCTTCCCGCCTCCCCCCCTCCTCCGGCTCGATTCACTGAAAACCGGTTGGCTCGACAGCGATCGGTCTGGAAATGGGATTCCGAATGCAGTGGGTACGTTATAGTGCTACTATATGAGAACCACTTATGGCATAGTAGCACCGAGGTGCGGCATGGGCCCGATTAAATCCCGGCATTTCTGGATCGACCGGATCGAAGAAGAATGGAAGCGGTGGACGGTCGTCTGGCTGTCCGGCGTCCGCCGTGCGGGGAAGACCGTGCTGTGCCGGACGCTGGCAGATGCGGAGTATTTCGACTGCGAGCTGCCGCGCGTCAGGCGCCTGATGGAGGACCCGGAAGAGTTTCTCCGGGCGTTGAGGGGCCGCCGGGTCGTCCTCGATGAAATCCACCGGCTTGGAGACCCATCGCAGCTGCTCAAGATCGCCGCCGATCATTATCCCGAGGTCCGGATCGTGGCCACGGGATCCTCGACCCTCGGGGCGTCCAGGAAATTCCGGGATACGCTGACCGGGCGCAAGTCTGAGATCTGGCTGACCCCGATGCTCCTGCCCGATCTCGACGATTTCGGAATGTCCGACATCGGCCGCCGGATGTTGCGCGGGGGTCTCCCGCCGTTCTTCCTGGCCCGGAACCTGCCCGAGCGCGAATACCAGGAATGGATGGACGCCTTCTGGGCGAAAGACATCCAGGAGCTGTTCCGCCTGGGGCGGCGCCAGTCGTTCCAGAAGTTCTTCGAGCTCCTGATGGCGCAGAGCGGCGGGATCTTCGAGGCGACCCGGTTCTCCCGCTCCTGCGAGGTCAGCGCGGGCACGGTTTCGAACTACCTCTCCGTCCTCGAAGCGACGTTCGTCGTTCACGTCCTGCGCCCGTTCAGCACTCATCGCCCCACGGAGATCGTCTCGGCCCCCAAGGTGTACGGGTTCGACACCGGGTTCGTCTGTTACCACCGGGGCTGGCACGACCTGCGCCGGGAGGACATGGGGGCGTTGTGGGAGCACATCGTCCTGAACGAGCTGCAGGGGCGCCTGCAGACGCGGGAGATCCGGTACTGGCGCGACAAGCGGGGGCACGAGGCCGACTTCGTGATCGCCCCGCGCGGGGGGAGTCCGACCGCCATCGAATGCAAGGTGGCGTCGTCCGATTTCGATCCGTCCGGGATCAAGGCATTCCGCAGACAATACCCGGACGGAAAGAACTACGTCGTCGCCCGCGACGTGGACCGCGGTTTCCGGCGGGCATATGGGCAGGCGGAGGTCGAGTTCGTCGGTCTGCCGGGCTTGATCGAAGCGCTGTCCGCTTGACCGGTCGAACCGGCAAATCGGATATGCACCGAGACGGTCGCCTACTGGGTCGGTGAGCACCGGGCTGGACGCCGCAACCGGTCGATTCCGCTCTGACAACTGCTTGCCTTCGAACTGCGGAGCGGCTGTGGCGCCGGGACATCCGGTCGACCCCGATCCCCATCGAATTCGCTCGAAATATGTGAGGTGCGTGGTACGATTTCTTCTATCGTGAGACGCCTCTCCATCGCCCTGGTTGCCGGGGCGCGGCCCAACTTCATGAAGGTGGCGCCGGTCTATCATGCCCTGGCCGCCCGCAGGGATGCGGCCCGCGCCGGCGGGATCGACCTGCGCGTCTCGATCGTCCACACCGGCCAGCATTACGACGAGAACATGTCGGACGTCTTCTTTCGGGACCTCGGCATCCCCGCGCCGGACCGGCACCTGGAGGTCGGCTCCGGGTCGCACGCGGAGCAGACGGCGCGGATCATGGTGGCGTTCGAGAAGGTGCTTGGAGCCGATCGGCCCGACTGGGTGGTCGTCGTGGGGGACGTCAACTCCACGATCGCCTGCGCGCTCACGGCGAAGAAGCTCGGGGTGCGGGTGGCGCATGTGGAGGCCGGCCTTCGGTCCTTCGACATGACGATGCCCGAGGAGATCAACCGGAAGCTGACCGATGCGATCTCCGACCTGCTCTTCGTCACCGAGGAGTCGGGGATGCGCAACCTGCGTGACGAGGGGGTGGCGGAGGACAGGATCCACCTCGTCGGCAACGTGATGATCGACACGCTCCGGAGGAACCTGGCGCGGAT
>JAMDBZ010000048.1:0-11747 GCA_023488945.1 Deltaproteobacteria bacterium | reverse complement strand
CCGGCGTCATCCGCGGCCTCGACGCGTTGGTGAAGGGATATACCCCCGACTATGCTTTCCACGGACTGAGCGTCGATGGACGCTCTCGGGACATGGAAGACGAGGGAAGCTTTACCTTTGGGGTTTCAACAAGTGCGACATAAGGGCAGCCACGTATTTTCCCGGCATCCGGAGCGGGTCTGCGTGACTCGCCCAAGATCGAAAAGATCCCTTTCCCGCTGAGCGCCTCCTCCCACTGCCCCTCGCGTTTTTCCCCCCGCAAGGTTTCCCCCCTCCCTCATCTGCCTCCTCCGGCTCCGTGCACTGACGGGCTTTTTCGCCCTCCCGTCGAAAGTCACGAGATCACGAGGTCCGTCGGGATCGCGAACAGCCGGTCCCCTTTACCTGCTTCGGGATGTCTTTGCCGGTCTCGATTGAAAAACATGCATTTCTGTTGACAATCGAAAATATAGTCATTATTTTAGATTGCAAATAGAAATAAGGATAACGGATGCGCGAACTCCTACATCTGATGAACCCATGGTGGACCGGCCTTGCATTTGATTCCGGGCTGGCACGCCCCAGGTTCATGAATAAGATCCGTGAGTTGTTGCCCGATCCCGGCGTGATCCTCCTGGTGGGGCCTCGGCGCGTCGGGAAAACGTATCTTCTGCGGCAGACCGTGCGGGCGCTCCTGGAATCCGGTATCGAACCCCGGCGGATCCTTTTCCTGCTCGGAGATCATCCCGTTATCGGAGCGACCCCCCTGGCGGACCTCCTGGCGGAATATCGCGCGATTCACGGCCTGACGAGGGAAGAGCAGGTCTTCCTCTTCGCCGACGAGGTCCAGGCGGTCCCGTCCTTCGACCTTCAGGTGAAAAACCTCTACGACCTGGAAAAGGTGAAGATCTTCCTTTCCGGTTCTTCCGCTGGCGTGTTCCGGAACCGGGCCGCCCACCTCACGGGGCGTATGATCGAGGTGGAAATATTTCCTCTGGATTTTGCCGAGTTCCTCTCGTTTCGCGGAACAAGCATTTCGGAAAGAGACCCCCACCTTTGTTTGACACGGTTCGAGGAATATCTTCGTGTCGGTGGATACCCGGAATACGTGCTGCGGGGGAACCCCGAGTATCTGCCCGCCCTCCTGAAGAGCACCGTCTATCGCGACATCGTTTCGGTCCACGGGATCAAGCACCCCAGGGTGATGGACGATCTGCTCGTGCTGATGGCGAACCGGCTGGGGTCGAGGACCTCTTATACCAAGCTGAAGAACATCCTGCGCGTAACAGTGGACACGGTGAGGGACTATCTTCATTTTCTGGAGGAAGCGTTCATCCTGCAGCGGGTGGAGAAGTTCTCGCCTTCCGTGAACGAGCGGATCTATGCGGAGGCGAAGTATTATTTCTTCGATGCGGGCATGCGGAATGCGCTCACCGGTTATCGGGATGAAGGGGCGGTCGCGGGAAACGTCTGCTTCCAGATCCTGCGGGCAGGCCGGGCCGAATTTTTCCATTTCTTCGAACGGGACAAGGAGGTCGATTTCGTGGTGAAGACGCCCGACGGCCCTTTGCCGGTGGAGGCCAAATTCGTCGACAGGATCGGGATGGGCGACGACCGGTTGGACGGGCTGCGGTCTTTCATCCGGAAGCATCGTCCTCCGAGGGCGCTTGTCGCGACGCGAGGCTTCGAATCACGGGAGAAGGTCGGAGGCTGCGAAGTCCGGTTTGCCCCCCTCTGGGACCTGACGCTTAACCCTTGAAAAGGGGGCCGTTTCTTCTATGACTGACCGGCTTGGTTGACGGATTGGAAATTGAATTGATAATTTGCCCGAGTGGAAGTGCGTCGAAGCATAATGGTTCGGCTGACGGGTATCCGCAGGATCTTGCGTGGCTGGCCGGATTGCCCGCCGGGATGGCCTCCTCGGAATAGGTTTTTCCGGGATTTGATCAGGCGGAATTTTTAAACAATTGCTTTTGCCATTGGATTATGAAAAAATCATTCTATGATAAAAAAGCCTGCGATTACTGATCCTGAAGAACTCAGCGAGGTCCTTTCGCCCCTTTTTAAGGAGGAAGGATTGCAACTTGTTCTGTTGTTCGGATCTGCCGCGTCGGGGCGAGTGCACAGTCGAAGCGATATTGACCTTGCCTTTCTTTTTGACAAACCTGTGGACATCCTGGCCCTCACGAATAGGGTGACAAGTCTCCTCCATAACGATGATGTCGACGTGGTCGACCTTAAATACACAAGTCCTCTCTTGCGGTATTCTGTGGTCAAGAGCGGAAGGCTTCTCTATGAGAGATGTCCCGGCATATTCAATGAGTTTTGTTCACTCGCATTCAGGAGGTATGTCGATACGAAGAAACTGCGGTCCGGGCAGTCAAGATCAATCAGGCGGTTTCTCGAAGCGAGAGGGATTGTATGAGCCCCCTGGAAGGAGAGGTTATCAGAAGGAAACTTGTTGTGATGGTAGAAGATCTGATAGCCCTTGAGCCTATAAGGGACATGACGAAAGATGAATATGTTTCGGATCTCTATAAAAGGAAAGCCACAGAGAGGCTTCTTCAGGAAATAATCGAGGCTGCCATTGACATAAATACCCATATTATCGTGCAATCGGGCCGCGCGGTGCCTGACGATTACTATGAAAGCTTTCTGAGAGCAGGAGAACTCAATGTAATTTCTAAAGACCTTGCAGAAAAACTTGCGCCGTCTGCGGGACTGAGAAACAGGCTTGTGCATGAATATGACCTCCTTGAGCATTCGTTGGTGCTGGATGCCGTAAGAATTGCCGAAGAACTGTATCCTCGGTACGTAAAAGAAATCGAAGATTATATTTCAAGGAAGTCCTTATAGGGTTGTTCCTTTTCGAGTGATTCAATATAAGTTCAGCTGAAGGGGCGCCGGATCGTCCTCGACGAGATCCATCGGCTCGAAGACCCGTCGCAGATGCTCAAGATCGCCGCCGATCATTGTATATGTACTACAAAGGTTGGCGGAAATCGCGGGGAAACTCCAGTGAAATCAACTCCTCCGAGTGAAGAATCGAGCTTCAAGTGTCGAAGTTGGGCGGACCTGGAACCCTTGCCGATCGCAGCTCTCGTTCCCGCCGTACACCTTATCCGAGAAAGAGTTCGAGCGGTACGAAACCCCGGGGGCCTTCCAGAGCAAGGCGGTCGCGCGTGACGACGATCTGGTCCGCGGTTTTCCTCCGCGCGGAAAACGCATCGAGCCCCGCCCGGCCCTTTCTTTCCCTTCGGGCTTCCGGGCGTTCCTGGATTCGTCTTTTCGAGATGAGATGTTTCCGTGCCCTTGCGCCTTCCGCCCGAATGCGCGAGAATGTCATACGTGTATGACAACGGAGGTGCCCCGTGTTGTCGGTCCGCCTGCCGCCCGACCTGGAAGCCCGCCTCGATCGGCTCTGCCGGGAAACCGGGAGGAGCCGGTCCGGGCTCGTGAAGGAGGCCATTGCCCGCTACCTCGCCGGGGAGGCGGGCATGGGAGCCGTTCCGTCCGCGGCGCCGGCCGGTGGGCGGGATGCGAGGCCGAGGCGTCGATCCGGCCATGCCCGGATCGACGCGCGCAGCTTGGCCATGCACCGCGCCATCGCCGACAAGGTCCGGCGCAATCCCCGCCTCCTCGATGCGGCGCGCGACAACATCCGCCGCTGGCGGCGGCTGGGCGTCGACGTCTCGGCATTCGCCGAGTGGGAGGCGATTCTCGACCGGGGGCTCGCGGAGACGCTTCGCGTCCTGTGCGATCCCTCGGAGGAGGCCGCCCGGCTGCGCCATTCGACCCCCTTCACCGGCGTCCTGACCCAGAAGGAGCGGAGACGATTCTTTGAAGCGCCGCGAGCTTGAGCACGTTATCCGGGCCGCCGCCAGCATCGCGGACGACCCCGAGATCATCGTCATCGGAAGCCAGGCGATCCTCGGGACATTTCCCGACGCTCCGCATTCCCTCCTCGTGTCGGTCGATGCCGACGTCATCCCGAAGAACAGGCCGGAACGCGCGGAGCTCATCGAGGGGGCCATCGGCGAGGGGTCCCTTTTCCACGACACCTTCGGGTACTACGCCAACGGCGTGGGGTACGACACCGCAGTTCTTCCGAAGGGGTGGGAGCGGAGGCTCGTTCCGGTGCGAAGCGGGAACACCGGCGGTGCCACGGGGTGGTGCCTCGACCTCCACGACCTTGTCCTGTCGAAATACGCCGCCGGTCGTGAGAAGGATCTGCGCTTCAACGAGGAGCTCGTGCGAACGGGCCGGATCGGCCGGCGCCGCCTCCTGGCCCTGCTGCGCGACCTGCCCTTGGCGGAGGCGAATCGCCGTCGGATCCGTCGCCTGATCGACCGCGCATTCGGGTCAACGGGACGATCCGGCTGATGTCGGGGCCGACGGGCGTCCCCCGGCTTCGGCATTGCCCCTCCCTCCTCAGGCTCCGTGCACTGAATGTCGTTCCGCGTGGCGATTCGCCCTATCCGCGTATTCCGAAGGTCCACGCGCGTCTCGGTTCCTAATCATCCTGACCGGGATCCTGCGCGTCCGCTGATCCGTGAGACGACCCCTCCCGGCTTCACGCGTCCCTCCTCCGGTTCCATTCGCTGACAACCGGTTATTGACTTAGTCGTAGGACTTAGTTTATTTTTACCTTAATAAGACGCGAGGTTCGGGATATGCCCGTGATCGTCAACGTTCATAGTGCGAAAACGCAACTTTCCCGGTTGCTTAAGAGGGCGCACGACGGCGAGGAAATCATCCTGGCCAAGGCGGGCAAGCCTTACGCGAGGTTGGTTCCTTTGGACGAGGGAACAAGCCGTGTGCCCGGGATTGTGAAGGGGCGGGTAGGGAAGGAGTTCTTCGAGCCGCTGCCCGAAGAGGAGCTGAAGGCGTGGGGGGAATAAAGGTCCTGCTCGATACCCACGCCTTGCTCTGGTGGTTGTTCGATGACCCGGGGATGTCGAAGGTTGCGCGGGATGTCATCGCCGATCCGGGGAATACGATCCTGGTGAGCTCCGCCTCGGCGTGGGAGATCGCCACGAAGCACCGGCTGGGAAAACTTCCGGAGGCGGGAGAGGCGGCGACGAATTTGGGGGGACTGTTGCGGAAGGCCCGGATGACGGAGCTGCCGATATCCGTCGATCATGCCTTGGCGGCGGGTGCGCTTCCCCGACCCCCCCGGGATCCATTCGACCGGATGCTCATCGCCCAGGCCCGCCTCGAGGGTCTGCCCGTCGTCACCTTGGACCCGATATTCGGCGATTACCGCGTCCCCGTCGTGTGGTGAGAGGGGGAGGCGGCATTGCCTGGCGATCAGTTGACCGGTTGGTTCCCCTTCACCGGGTCCAGAACGTCTCGACCAGTCCCACCTTCCAGCCGCCCCCCTCGCGGGCCATCCGCACGACCGCCGGCCGGTCGGAGTCACGGTACGTGATGACGACGACGGCATGGTCGCGGTCGATCGTTCCGATCTCCCATCGGCTCTGTTCCAGGACCTGGTCCGGGTCGAAACGCTTGAGGAATCCCTCCCAGTAGCTCCGCGCGATCGGGCCGTTCTCCGCGAAGTCGCGCGACACGTCGTCGCGCGAGGGCGCCGGGGACTTGCCGGCGGATCCGGCGAGCGCCCGGAGCGTTTCGTCCACGATCGCGGCGCGGGATTTTGCGGTCAGCAGGGCCCAGGTCGCGCGGCCGTCGCGCGCCTTCATCGCCTTGAAGAGCGACTCGGCGGAGGAGAGGATCGCGCCGACGACCGGATCGGCGTCTTCGGCCGCGGCGGGAACATGGAGGAGGCAGGGAACGGCGGCGAGCGAAAGAAACAGGAAGAAAGCGGCGGCCGCCTGCGCGGAAACGGGAGCCCGCGGCGGATCGGGGGAAATTTTCGATGCGGCGGCATGGTGATGGCCGCCGGCGGCACCGGCGGGCGGGGAGGGATGCGGTGAAGCAGGGCGGTTCAAGGCAGACGGCTTGGCGGGAGCGCCGGGATCTGCGCGCGGGGGTGGTCGATCAGTGATGGGCGGAGGTCGTTCCTCCCCCTCCTGCAGCCACCGCGATGAGCACGATCCCGCCGATGATCGCCGCTGCCTTGCCGATGGTGCCCGCCGAGACGCCGGCGGCGACCTTCTTGCCGGCTTCCTCGCCTGCTTTCCCGGCGGGAGGCGTGATGGCGGGCTGCGGCGCCTCGGTCCCGGGCGGCTGCCCCGGCGGAGGGGGCGGCGCGGGTTGTTCGGGACCGGGACCGGGCCGGCCGCGGGGCCACAGTTCCCAGCCGGCGCCGCCTTGCGCGAACGCCGGCATCGCGCTGCCGATCGCGAAGAGGAAGAAAGCGGCTATCGAAATGATTGCGACGGCGGTCTTTGGGACACGGTTCCGCATGCCCTGGATCACGGCGCTCCGCGCAGGAATCGGGAATCACTGCTTCCCAACAGTAAACAGGGATTTCCGGTCCCTGTCAAGGAAGACGCCGGTGTCCCGTCCGATATAATCGAAGAGAGAGCGCGGGCGGTCGATGTCCTGGGCCACGTCGCGCGTCCAGGGGGAGAGGGCGAACCGGTAAACGGTCTTCGAGTCGCGGCCCAGGAAGAGCCGGATCGGGATGGACACGGAGATCCCCTTGTCGTGGTACCCGCGATTGAAGGGGTCCTGGAAGATCGAGGTCCCGGTCCAGCCGTACCAGGCCGACAGGACGACGCCGTTGATCGATTTCGACACTTCGACGCGGGCGCCCCTGTCCCCCGCGAGGAACCGGCCCACCTTGACATCGAGCCACGATTGAATCTCCGGCACGTTGAGCCGCGCGGTCCCGAAGGCCGTGTGGTAATCGGCGTTCTTTTTGAAGCCGAACGGATCGTCGGGAGCCCGCTTCCGCACGCGGCTCCCGGAGGCTCCCAGGAGGAACCTCCCGTGGAGCACCGGCAAGGCGATCTCCCCGTCGATCCCGCCGTACATGACCTCAAGCAGCCCCGCGGCGAGCCGGGCGTACAGCTCCCCGGGCAACTTGACGATCTGCTCCCCCATCAGGCGCGCCAGCGCGATCTTCTCCTTCTTGTAGTCCGCGACGTCGCTGCGGACCGGGATCGACAAGGGCGCATTCGATGTGGAGACGGTGTTGATCGGATATCCTTCAAGCCCCAGGATCGCGGAGCCGCCCCGCCACGGGTACGCCCGGACGGCGGCGGTCGCGCCGAGCCGGTACTTGAAGAAGCCGGACGGGTCGTTGAGGAAGGTGTCGAGCTGCGGCTTGACGTCGTAGTCGAAATACCGTTTCCCGGTCGTCTCCCGGATGTCCGTCGCGGACACGTCCGTCCGGAACCGGGAGAAGCCGACGAACTGCTCCCTCGTGACCCCGCCCGAGGAAAGCTCCGCGATGCCGTGGCCGGTGGTGACGAACTCCGTCCGCGGGATCCCGTTTTCCTTGAGAACGATGCGAACATACTCGACCCGCTCGGGGTCCATCCGCGCCAGGATCTCGAGGATGACCGCCTCGGCCCTCGCGGTGAAGAGGTACCGGTCGTTCTGCGCCTCGATCCGGAGCGTCTCCCCGTCGCTTTCCACCCCCACGTCGCTGAAGCCGGACGCGAGAAGCGCCGCCGCGACCCGGCCCTCAAGGGGCCTTGCGCGGTCCTCCGGCTTCTCCCGGTAGGGCGGGTCGTAGATCGGGATGAGCGGCCGGCCGATCTCGAAGCTCACGGACGCGGAGAGGCCGAACCGGTTCCCTCGCTGCCAGCTCGCGTCGATTTCCGCCCAGCGGAACGGCTTCAGGCGGAGGCCGATGTTGAACGGCGAGGGGACCTTCGACCGGAAATGGACCGGTTGAGCCGGGTCGTTGGTCTGCTTCTCGTAGCGGATCGGGCTGTACTCGGCGACGAGCGCCCATTTTCCCGAGGGCGCGAACTGGATCCCGCCGAACGGCCGGGCGTCCTTCCACCAGGCGCGGGGGTTGGTGAAAAGTTCCAGCTTGAATCCCTCGCCCTGGGCGGGAAGCGGCTTGTTCCCAAGGCGGCCGTTCCCGAACCCGAAGGAGAAGTCGAACGGGAAGACCTGCTTGCTCGCGACGACGGCCTGGGAGGCGAACAGGCGCGTGCCGTGCGGGTCGAAGATCGCGACCGCCACGGCGGGGAGGTATTTCCCCTCGGGGACGAGCTGGAATTTCAGGTCGACCGCCTTGTCCTTGTACCGGCCGTAGGGCGAGCCCTGGAAGAACCCCGGGACGCCCTCGATCGCGGTGATCCGCCCGTTGACCTCGATCCGCCGGTAGGGGCTGAGGGAGCCGTAGTAGACGGAATAGGGGGACACGACACCGGCCCCGATCCGGTACCTGTTCTCCGAAAGGACCCGCGCGGTCGGCGTCTCGAGGAGCCCCGTGAGTCCGGCGTTTGACGGGAAGGTGAACGGCTCGTCGCCGGCGGCGGCGGGGAGGGCGGGAAGAAGGAGGAGCCACGCCGCGAGGCCGACCGGGAAGGCCGCCGCGACCGGGAAATGCAGGAGGGCCGAAAGGCGCCGTCGTGCGGTGGCGCGCATCCGGCTCGCGCGGCCGGCCCGGGTCACGGGAGGACGACCGTCCCGGTGATCGCGATGATCCGCGCGAGGAGCGCGGGGAAATCCCCGGGATCGCGCGTCCACGGCAGCCGGTCGGTCTTCTCCGGAACGATGACGGCGTCGCCCGGCCCGATGCGGGGGCTGTCCCGGCCGAATGCCGTGAACTCCCAGCGGCCGTTCGCCTCGTCCCACCGGATCCACCCCTCGGAGAGCGGCGCCGCGGTCCCCTCGGCCGTGACGAGAATGACGGTTCGGCGGTCGGCACGCTCCGAGAAGCCGCCTGCCGCCCGGATCGCCTCCCGGGCCCGCCCCGTCTCCGGAGCCGGATAGCGGCCGGGAGAGACGACCGCGCCCGCCACGATGACCGTGGACGTCGCCCGCGGGATGAACAGGTCGTCGCCGTCTTCGAGCGGGATGTCGTCGGGGCTGCCCTTCAGAAGCCGCGGGTGGGTGAGCCGGACCGGGACCCGCCCGGCGGGGGTCAGTTTTCGAAGGGCATCCAGGAACCGCTCCGTCCGCTCCGCGTCGCCCGGATGCGCCCGCGCGGCCGCCGAGATCCTTTCGACGATTGCCGCCAGCTCCTCCTTCTGCGCCCGCTCGGCGGATCGCCGGGTCAGGACGGCCCCGCGCAGGAAGGCGTCGTCGGCGTATCCCCCGGCGCGCGCGATCAGCGAGGACAGCGTCTCGCCGGGCGAAAGGATGCAGGCGCCGGGCCTCGCGACCTCCCCGCGCACGGTGGCGACCCGCTCCTTCGCCCGGGCGCCGGGCGCGGACAGGACGGTCATCAGGAGGGCGGCCAGCGGCCACCACCGGCTCAATGCGGACCTCGCGGGGGGAAGGACGCCGGGGCGGGGGAAGTGCGGTATTCCCACGACGCCGGAGTTCCGGTATTTTAAATCAGTTTACTCATTCTCCTCCTTTGCGGAGCGATAAATGGATGTCGCGGTCGTCGGCACCGGCTACGTTGGTCTTGTCACGGGGGTTTGCCTCTCGGAGCGGGGCAACCGGGTCCACTGCGTCGACAGCAACCCGGAAATCGTCGCGAAGCTGGCCGGGGGCCAGGTGACGATCTTCGAGCCGGGGCTCGAGGAGATCTACCATCGGAACCTGAAAAAGGGGCGGATTTCCTTCTCGGGGAACCTGGAGGCGGCCGTCCTGGGCGCCCAGGTCGTCTTCCTGTGCCTTCCCACCCCGCCGGGGGAGGACGGCTCCGCCGACCTCAAGTACATCCTCGCCGTGGCGGACGATCTGGGGAAGATCTTCGCGCGCAACCCGCAGGCCGGCGACAAGGTCGTCGTCGACAAGAGCACCGTGCCGGTCGGGACGAGCGAAAAGGTCGAGGCGGCGATCCGGAAGCACGTCGACGAGCGGTTCGGGTTCGACGTCGTCTCCAACCCGGAGTTCCTCCGCGAGGGGTACGCGGTCGAGGACTTCCTGCGGCCGGAGCGGATCGTGATCGGCACGGGCAGCGAGCGGGCGATCGTGATCTTGAAGGACCTCTACGAGCCGTTCCTCCCGCCGGGGAGCCCGATCATCGTGATGGACGAGAAGAGCGCCGAGGTGACCAAGTACGCGGCGAACGCCTTCCTCGCGATGAAGATCTCGTACATGAACGACCTGGCCCACTTCTGCGACGCGGTCGGGGCGGACGTCGAGAAGGTCCGGGAAGGGATCGGCTCCGACTCGCGGATCGGCAAGACCTACCTGTTCCCGGGGCTCGGGTACGGCGGCTCGTGTCTCCCGAAGGACGTCAGGGCGCTGCTCAGGAGCGCGCAGGACGCGGGCGCGCCGCTTTCGATCCTTCAGTCGGTCGAGGACATCAACCAGGAGCAGCGGAAGCGTTTCTTCCGGAAGGTGGAGGAGCATTTCCGCGGGAAGCTCGCGGGGCTGCGCGCGGCGATCTGGGGGCTGGCGTTCAAGCCGAACACGGACGACGTCCGGGAGGCGCCGGTTTTCTACATCCTGGACCGCCTCCTGGAGTCGAAGGCCTCCGTCGTCGTTTTCGACCCCGAGGCGATGGAGAACGTCAAGGCCCGCTACGGGGACAGGATCGCGTGCGCCGAGTCGTCGTACGGGGCGCTGCAGGACGCCGACGTGCTGATCGTCGTCACCGAGTGGAACGAGTTCCGCAAGCCCGACTTCGGCCTCATGAAGCGGCTGATGCGGCAGCCGGTCATCTTCGACGGGCGGAACATCTACGACCCGAAGAAGATGAGGGAACGCGGCTTCCGGTATCACTCGATCGGGCGCAAGGCGGTCGAGGCGCACGCGCCGGCGGGGTCGTAAGGGCGCCTCCCCTGCGGCGCGGACGCCGCAGGGGGGTTCCCCCGAGGCGGAGCGCTTCGTATGGCAGGATGTTGCCGGTAGCACGGATGTCGGAGGGGACCGAAGCGGCGGGGCCGCGAAGGAGGGATCGATGAAGGGACTGGTGTTGAGCGGCGGGAAGGGGACGCGGCTGCGGCCGATCACCTACACGAGCGCCAAGCAGCTCTTGCCGATCGCCAACAAGCCGGTCCTGTTCTACTGCCTTGAGCAGCTCGCGCAGGCCGGGGTGACCGACGTCGGGATCGTCGTGGGCGAAACGAAGGCGGAGATCCGGGAAGCGGTGGGGGACGGCGTCCGCTTCGGGATCCAGGCGACCTACATCGAGCAGGACACGCCGGCGGGGCTCGCCCACGCGGTCAAGATCTCGCAGCCGTATCTTGCGGACGAGCCGTTCGTCATGGTCCTGGGCGACAACCTCCTGCGCGACGGCGTGGCGTCGATCGTCGAAGAGTTCCGGACCAGCCCCACGAACTGCCAGATCCTCCTCACGAAGGTCAGGAATCCGAACCAGTTCGGCGTCGCGGTTCTTTCGGACGGGAAGGTCACGCGGCTCGTCGAGAAGCCGAAGGAGTTCATCTCCGACCTGGCGCTCGTCGGCGTCTACCTCTTCGACTCCAACGTCTTCAAGGCGGTCAACGCGGTCAAGCCGTCGTTCCGGGGGGAGCTCGAGATCACCGACGCGATCCAGTGGCTCGTGACGAACGGCTACACGGTCCGGCCCCACCTGGTCACCGGCTGGTGGAAGGACACGGGGAAGCTCGAGGACATCCTCGAGGCGAACCGGATGGTCCTCGACGGGATCGAGGAGAGGCTCCACGGCCGGATCGACGAGAGGAGCCGCGTCGAGTTCAAGGTGGCGCTCGACGAGGACGTGGTCGTGGAGAACAGCGTGGTCCGGGGGCCGGCGGTGG
>JAMDBZ010000051.1 GCA_023488945.1 Deltaproteobacteria bacterium | reverse complement strand
CGGTACGGCTCAGTCGCGCGCCGAAGCAAGGCGCGGCGCATCGACGCTCTCGGTGCGACACCGTATTTATGAACTGGAGCACCAAGGCCCCGGATCCGGTCCTCCTGCGCGAGGGGCTTGCGTCCCTGCGGGCCGTGCTGGGAGATCTCCCGCGCTCCGGCGGCTCGAACGCGTGGGTCGTGTCGGGGAAGAAGAGCGCGACCGGCAGGCCGATCCTGGCGAGCGACCCGCACCTGATGCTGTCGTGCCCTTCCCTGTGGTACGAGAACCACCTCGTGGCGCCGGGCGTTGACGTCTACGGCGTCTCCTTTCCCGGCGCCCCCGGCGTCGTCATCGGCCACAACCCCCGGATCGCCTGGGGGATGACGAATGCGATGCTCGACGACGCCGACTTCTTCATCGAGAGGATCGACGGCGGGAAGGTGATGTTCCGGAAGAAGTGGGTTCCCCTTGTGCGGCGGGTGGAGCGGATCGCCGTCAAGGGCGGGAAGGAGGAGACGGTCACCGTCCAGGAGACGCCGCACGGGCCGATCCTTTCGCCGATCCTCCCCGGCGTTTCGGCCGCGCTGTCCTTCCGCTGGATCGGCTACGACGGCGGGGATCCCATCGGGGCGCTCTACCGGCTCGACCGCGCGCGCAACCCGGAGGAGTTCCTCGAAGCCGCTTCGGGCTTCTCCCATCCCGCCCAGAACATCGTGTATGCCGATGCGGCGGGGAACATCGGGATGGCGATGGCCGGGAAGATCCCGATCCGCAAAGGGGGGAGCACCCTCCTCCCGGTGCCGGGGGACACGGGCGAATGGGAGTGGACGGGGACCGTGCCGTTCTCCGGGAACCCGAAGGTCTTCAACCCCCCCGAGGGGTTCATCGTCACCGCCAACTTTCCTCCGGCGGGGGATGCGTTCCGCCACTATCTTTCGCGGCTCTACGAGCCGCCCGACCGGGGGAAGCGGATCCGGGCGCTGCTGCGGGAGAACGGCCGCTTCACCGTCGGGCGGTTCGAGCGGATCCAGGCCGACGTGCGGCGCGCGGACGCCGAGGGGGCGGTTTCGCTCGCCCTGCAGGTGGCGAGGAAGCGGCGGGAGGAGTCGCGGGTGTTGCGGGAGGCCGCGCGGATCCTGGAAGGGTGGGACCGGAACGCCTCCGCCGACAGCGCGGGGGAGCTCCTCTTCGCGGTCTTCTACGAGAAGCTGATCGAGGGCGTCTTCAGGGACGACCTGGGGCCGGACCTCTACGGGGAGTTCGCGAAGAACTCCCGCCTGGCCTGGAACGCGATCGACCGGGTGATCGAGAAGGGCGACTCGCTCTTCCTCGAGAACGCGGCGACGGGCCGGAAGGATTCCCTCGAAGACGTGGCGGCCCGCTCCCTGACCGGCGCGATGGCCTTCCTCGACGACCGGCTGGGCACCGCCCGGTCGACCTGGTCGTGGGGCCGGCTCCACCAGGTGGGATTCGAGCACCCGTTCGGGGGAAAGCGGTATTTTAAGCGCTGGTTCGACATCGGTCCCTTCCCCGTGGGGGGCGACGGCCGCACCGTCTTCAAGGCGGAGTTCCGGCACGGGACCGATTTCTCCGTCCTCGTCGGCCCCTCGATGCGCCAGGTGGTGTCCCCCGGCGCAAGGCAGGAGGCGCGCTCCGTCATCACCACCGGCGAGTCGGGGCACTTCTTCGAGAAACACTACCGCGACCAGGCCCCCCTGTGGCTCGCTGGGAAGACGCACCCGGACTGGACGAGCCCAAAAGACATCGAGGAGCACGCCGAGGCGCGGCTCAAGCTCACCCCGAAAGGACGGTAGCGCTCGTTCCATGAGATGGATTTCGCCAAGGGAGAGGAGCTATTCCCGCGTGTCGCGCGATGCCCGGCGGAGGAAGAATAGCTCGACGAGGTAGAAGCCGGCCGGCAAGGCGACGGCGATCCCCATCGCCTTCATCGTTAGCCGGGCCGTGAGGGAGGCGATTCCGAGCCGGTCCGCGATGAAACCCGATAGCGTTGTCCCGGCAAGGACCGCCGCCGCGATTCCCGCGAGAAGCGCGAGGGCCAGGAGAAGGCGGGATCCTTTCCGCCTCCGCCCGCCGGACGATCCGGGTCGGCTCAGACCGGCGTCCGGCACGGTGAATCCCCGTCGGGCGATCCGGGGCGCATTGCCGGGGACGGGTCGGGACGGAAGCGGACTCGGCGCAGGAAAAAGGCCGGCGGCGCGACGGCCGCCGGCCGGGCGGCGATCCCGCTCACTTGAGCGTCTTGATGAGCTGGTCGATCGGCATCGCGGGGAGCGTCATGATCTGGATCGTCCCGCGCGCGCCGAGCGAGACGGAGATCTTCGCCATCGTCTCGTTGTTCGGCGCCTCGACGATGTTCACGAAGTCGTAGGGGCCGAGCACCGCGTACTGCCCGAGGACCTTCGCTCCCATCCCCTCGATCTCCTTGTTCACTTCCTTGATCCGCTCCGGCTTCGACTTGACCGTTTTCCGTCCCTCGTCGGTCAGCGTGCTGAGAAGAATGTAGAGGGCCATGACTCCTCCTTTCCGGTCCGGCGTGCGGTTGGCGGCGGGGTTGACGCGTTCCGGGGATGAGGGACGACGGAATCATTCTACCGGGAACGGAGGACGGCTTACAGGGCCGGTACAGAACCGTGGACGCGCTGCCCCGGGGATCCGGCTCCCGGCGCGCCCCGCACCGCCGGCTCCGCGGGGGCCGCACGCCGGACGGAACCCGCCGCAGGGAAGCCGCCGGAATGTCCGGCCCCCCGGAGCGGGGCCCGCCGGACTGACCTCTCCGGAATTGACCGCCGGGGTTCCCTGCGATATATTGATTTTCCTTTCCGCGCGCCCTTAGCTCAGCTGGATAGAGCACTTGACTACGAATCAAGTGGCCGGGGGTTCGAATCCCTCAGGGCGCGCCACTCTTTACCCCATCGTGCCAACAGGGGATTCGAACGCGAGCCGCCGCCGACCGATCAGGGAGGAGAAGCGCGACCTTGCGGAGCGCGTCAGGCGGCGAAGCTGCCGGGCGGGCGAGTGCGAGGAC
>JAMDBZ010000042.1:5753-15789 GCA_023488945.1 Deltaproteobacteria bacterium | reverse complement strand
CAGGAAGCCCTCCTCTGGACCGTGGCCCGCCCGGGGAAGGGGATTCTCCGGAACGCCGTGCTCTTCGCCTCGGGCTTTGCCGTGATGGTTTTCGCCGCCCTGACTCCCTACGTCACCGTGGGGATTTTCATGATGGCCATCATGCTGCTTTCGGCGGCGGCGACGATCCTCTTGCTCCCCTCGCTCATCGTCCTTTTCCCCCGGCGGTTGACGAAGAATGCTTAGGAGGTTCGCGATGGCGAAAAGACGTTTCGTTCGGCTTTCGGCGGTTGTTTTCCTGTTTCTCCTGGTCGGCGGCCTCTTCTCCCGGGCCCTTGCCGAGACGCCCGGGGCCGAGGAGATCATGCGGCGGTCCGCGCTGGTGCAGTTTTACTCCGGCAACGATATGAGGGCGAAAGTGACGATGAGGCTCCTGAGCAAGGAGGGAGGCGAGAGGGTTCGGGAACTCATCATGACGAGGAGGAACGTGAAGGCCGGGGGAGACCAGAAGTATTTCATCCTCTTCCTGCGGCCGGCCGACGTGAGGGATATGACCTTTCTCGTCTGGAAATACCCGCTGAAGGATTCCGACCGCTGGCTCTATATCCCGGCCGTCAACCTGGTCAAGAGGATCGCGGCCGACGACAAGCGGTCGAGTTTCGTCGGCTCCGACTTCAGCTATGAAGACGTCTCCGGCCGGGCGGTGAAGGAGGACAACCATACGCTCCTCCGGGAAGAGAAATACGAAGGGAGAGACGTTTTCGTCATCAAGAGCGTCCCGAAGGACGGGAAAAGCGCCGATTTCGGCTACAAGGTCTCCTGGATCGACAAGGGGAACTTCGTCCTCTGGAAGGAGGAGTACTACGACAAGCGCGGCGCTCTGTTCAAGGTGTTCACGGCCGATGAGGTCAAGCCCATCCAGGGGTTCCCCACCACGGTCAAGCGCACGATGAAGAACGTGCAGACCGGGCACTGGACGGAGGTGACCTACGGGGGAGTGAAGTACAACCTCGGTCTCGCCGACGGCCTTTTCTCCGAGCGGTCCTTGAGGAACCCGCCGAGAGAGCTGGCCAGGTGAGATATTTTTTTGCAGTTGCCCTTCTGGGGGCACTGTCTCTGTGCCCCTGTCCCCCGGCCGCGGCCCTTTCGGTGCACGGATTCCTTGAAGGAGCCGCAGGGGTGCGGCTTACGGACAACCCGACCCAGCCCAGGGATGCCACCCTGGGGGAAGGACGGCTCCAAGTGGAACTGTCCCAGGAGGGTCCGGCCGACAGCCGGCTTTTCTTCAAGGCGGACCTGATCGGGGACGGCGTGGAGGAACGGGGAGATGCGGACCTTCGGGAGCTCTCCCTGGATCTTTCTCCCGTGCAGCTCCTCGACATCCGCGCCGGGCGGCAGATCATTACCTGGGGGACGGGGGACCTGATCTTCATCAACGACCTGTTCCCAAAGGACTTCGTCTCCTTTTTCATCGGAAGGAGCCTGGAATACTTGAAAGTCGGGAGCGACGCGGTCCAGTTCAGCCTGTACCCCGCTCCCTTCTCCCTGGATCTCGTCGCCATTCCTCACTTCACGCCGAGCGAAATTCCGAAAGGAGAGCGGCTCTCCTTCTTCAACCCCTTCGCCGGCCGGATCGCCGCTCCCGGCGAAAGTCTGTCCATGAGGAAGCCCGCCGCAACCCTTGAGAACACCGAGCTCGCCTCGAGGCTCTACCGGACCTTCGGGAGTTACGAAGGTGCCCTCTATGGATTTCGCGGCTTCTTCAAGGAGCCCGTGGGCATGGACCCGAAGGACGGGGTGCTCTTCTACCCGAAACTCTCCGTCTACGGGGCCAGCCTGCGGGGCCCCCTCCTTCAGGGTGTCGCGAGTCTCGAATTCGGATACTACGACTCCCGGGAGGACAGATCGGGGGCGAATCCCATGGTCGAAAACTCCTCTCTGAGGTACCTTCTGGGCTACGAGCGGGAGCTGTGGACCGATTTCACCGTCCGTGCCCAGTATTACCTGGAGCAGATGCTGGATTACGGGGCGTATAAGGCTTCCCTCCCCCCGGGAGCGCCGGAGAAGAAGGAGTATCGTCACCTCCTCTTCCTGCGCCTGACCCGGCTCCTCCGCTACCAGACGGTGGAGCTTTCCTTCATCGGTTTTTACAGCCCTTCGGACGAGGATGGCATGGTCAATCCCCAAGTCTCTTACAAGATCAGCGACCGATGGTCCGTTGCATCGGGAGCCAACGTCTTCTTCGGGAAGAAGGATTTCACCCAGTTCGGCCAGCTCGACAATAACGACAATCTGTCCGTTCGCCTCAGGGCCGGCTTTTGAAAGGAGGATCCGCGGGTTTTGGGTGTTCCTGATGAAACAGGTCCGGAAATCTCCGAACGTCCGACAACCGTTTATATTTCAAGGAGGAGGACTGATGAAGAAGAAGGATTATGATCTTTCCACACGGTGCGTGCATGCAGGGGAGGTGAGAGACGCCGAGGGATCCCCGCACACGCCGATCTACAACACCACCACCTTCGGATTCCGTTCCACGGCCGATCTCCTCGACGTGGTGGAAGGGAGACGCCAGGGGAACCTCTACACGCGGTACGGCCTGAACCCGACGATCCGGAGTGTGGAGGTCAAGCTCGCGAGCCTGGAAAACGCGGAGTCGGCCCTCGTGTTCGCCTCGGGCATGGCGGCGGAGTCGGCGCTCTTTTTCACCCATGGCCGAAAGGGTATTGTCTGCCTGGGGAACGCTTACGGCGGCACGCTGGCATTGCTCGCCGATCAACTGCCCCTCGTGGGGATACCGACAACCCTGCTCCTGGGAGACGAGGTCGGGAAGCTGGAGGAGGTTCTGAAAGAGGGACCCGGCCTTGTCTTTTTCGAAACCCCCACGAATCCGACGATGGAGATCTTCGACATCCGGGAGATCTGCAGGCTTTCCCACTCGCACGGCGCCCTCGTGGCCGTCGATAACACCTTTGCCTCGCCCATCAACCAACAAGCACTGGCCCTCGGTGCGGATATCGCCGTTCACAGCGCCACCAAGTACCTGGGAGGCCACAGCGACCTGACGGGCGGGGCTCTCATGGGGCCGAAAGAGCTCATCGAACCGGTTGCACCGTGGCGGAAGAACCTGGGACAGATGATGGCTCCCGAAGTCGCCGGACTTCTGTCGAGGAGCCTGCGGACGCTCCCCATTCGCGTGGAGCGGCAGAATAAGACCGCACGGGCCGTTGCGGAAGCGATGAGAAACCATCCGAAGGTCGCCAGGGTCCTTTATCCGGGGCTGCCGGATTTCCCGCGGCACGATCTGGCGAGATCCCAGATGTCCGGGTTCGGGGGGATGCTGACCCTGGAGATCGACGGGTCGGGTCAAGACGCAACGACGGTCATCGACAGCCTTGAGCTTTTCATCATCGCACCGAGCCTCGGCGGTCCGGAAAGCCTCGCGACTCAGCCGAAAACCACGACTCACCACGGGCTGACCCCGGAAGAGCGGATGAAGAGGGGGATCACCGATTCCATGATCCGCTTCTCCATCGGAATGGAGGCGGCAGAGGACCTGATTGAAGATCTGAACAACGCCCTGGAGAACGTTTGATTATTCTTTTTCGAAGGAGGGGATGAGCCCGTGAGCCGCCGGATCTATCTCGATTACAACGCGAGCACGCCGATTGCCGCGGAAGCCGTCGAGGCGATGCGGCCGTTTCTGACCAACCATTACGGGAATCCGTCGAGCCTCCACTGGGCCGGCGTTCCTGCGAAGGACGCGGTGGAGAAAGCGCGGGGGCAGGTGGCGGGGATCCTGGGGTGCGATCCTACCGAGATCGTCTTTACCAGCGGGGGCAGCGAGTCGAACAACCACGCGATCAAGGGGATCTTCTTCGCGAACCGGGACCGGGGTGACCATATCATCACGACGGCGGTGGAGCACCCCGCGACGATCAATCCGTGCCGCTTTCTCGAGAAGCTCGGCGCGAAGGTCACGGTCCTGCCGGTCGACCGGTTCGGAGCGGTCGATCCCGACGACGTCCGGAAGGCGATCACGCCGCGGACGATCCTCGTCACGGTGATGCACGCCAACAACGAGGTGGGAACGGTCGAGCCCATCCCCGAAATCGCCGCCATCACCCGGGAGGCCGGCATTCCGTTCCACACCGACGCGGCACAGACGGTGGGGAAGATCGAGACCGACGTGGAGGAACTGGGGGTGGATCTCCTTTCGGTGGCGGGGCACAAGGTGTACGCCCCGAAGGGGATCGGCGCGCTCTACATCCGGGAAGGGACGCGGATCGAGCCGTTCGTCCACGGCGCAGGGCACGAGGGGGGGCGCCGGGCGGGGACCGAGAACGTCCTCCTGGCTGTGGCGCTCGGGGCGGCTTGCCACGCGGCCCGGAACAGGATCGGGATGCCGCGCGTCAAGGCGTTGCGCGACCGCTTCTGGGATGGGCTGACGGAGATCTTCGGCGACGGCATCACGCCGAACGGCCACCCGACGGAGAGGTTGCCGAACACGCTCAACGTCAATTTCGTCGGCCGGGTCGGCGCGGAGATTCTGGCGGCGATGCCAAGCGTCGCCGCCTCCACCGGCTCGGCGTGCCACGCCGGCTCCGTGTCGCTTTCCCCCGTCCTGGCCGCCATGGGCGTTCCGCCGGAGGAGGGGATGGGCGCCGTCCGGTTCAGCCTGGGCCGGGCGACGTCGTGGGAGGAACTGGAGGAGGTCCTGGGACTGTTGAAATCCCTCTGATTGACGCCTGATATCCCGGAACATCTCGAAGCCTTTTCCCGCCCGACGCGGCAGCGGCTCCCGGGCGTGGCTCGTCCCGCGGGGAGGGCCCCGCACTTTTTCGAATCCGTTCACGTGAGTCCATGAAGATTGCCGGCCGATTTGCCGAATAGGCAGGGGTATGGGGTCCCGGAGCCGTTTTTGGGGGGTGGCTCTCGGTCCGGGGAGTCGGGGGGGGGGGACGCACGTGAATCAACGCGAACTGTTCCTGAAAGTGTTGGGTATCGTGGCCCTGGTCGAATTTCTCGTGATGGTCATCCTGACCCATACCGGTCTGCCCGAAGGCATCCTGAAGAACCTGATCGACACCTTGCTGCTTTCGGTCCTCAGCGTGCCGCTCCTCTACGTATTCGTGATCCGGGACGTGGGGAGGCGACTGTCGGAGCGGGCGCTTCTTTCCCGGACCGTCTTGAAGCAGGAAATGGAGCTCAAGTCGCACGCCGAACGGCTTCAAACGAGGGAGGCCGCAGAAAGGCGATCCCGGTTCTATTCCGAACGGCTGGAGTTGATCGGCAGGATCGGCACCTCCGTGCTGCAGGATGCGGAGATCGACGCGGTGCTCCGGGAAGCGGCGCGCGACCTGTGCGGGCTGCTCAGAACACCCTTCTGCCTGATCCGGGTCTTCGGCAACCCCGACAGGGGGATCGAGCATGCCGAACCGGGCTTCCCGCCTCCCGGTTCTTCTTCTCCCCTCTTTCAGGGGCTTCCGGATTTCCGGGCGATTTTCGGGGAGCGTGGGAACGTGGCGGTCGACGACGCGCGGAACGATCCCCGGCACCTCTCTCAATGCGATTCTCCGGGGCGGAGCTCCCTGGGCGCCTACTTGGGGGTGCCTTTGTGCCGGCAGGACGGCCTCCTCGGGGCCCTCGTCCTGGGCTTTCCCGGGCCCCACGCCTGGACCTCCGACGAGATCGCGACGGCGGAGGCGATCGCGCGCCAGGTCGCGATCGCCATCCATCACGAGCGGATGTTCCGGGACCAGAGGGAACTGGCCGGCCGGATGTTCTCCCTGATGAACAACATCCCGGGGATCGTCTACCGGGGACACCCGGACTGGTCGGTGTCGTTCATCGGTGCCGAGGTCGAATCGGTCACGGGCTTCACGGCCGCGGAGATCCTGGGCAAGGCCATCCGCTGGAATGAGCTGATCCACCCGGATGACCTGGGCACGGTCAGGGACACTTTGCGGGAAGCGGTGCGCACGGGGAAGAAGGTCTTGCGCCTGGAGTACAGGATCCGGCACAGGGACGGGAGCTACCGCTGGCTCACCGACAGGCGCCAACTCGTTTACGGCGGGCGGGCCAGGCTGCTTTATATCGACGGCCTCGCATTGGACGTCACGGAGCGCCGAGGGTCGGAGGAGAGCCGGATCCGCCTTGCGATGGCCGTCGAGCAGGCCGACGAGACGATCATGATCACCGGGGTCGACGGGACGATCCGCTACGTCAATCCCGCCTTCGAACGGGTCACCGGCTACACGCGGGATGAAGCGGTCGGCAGGAACCCCCGGTTCCTGAAAAGCGGCAAGCACGACGAGGCGTTCTACCGGGAGATCTGGGACACGCTCTCAAGGGGCGAGGTGTGGACGGGGCGCATCGTCAACAGGAAGAAAAACGGCGAGCTTTTCGAGGAGGACGCCACCATCTCCCCGGTCCGCGACGGCACGGGCCGGATCATCAACTACCTCGCCGCCAAGCGGGACGTCACCCGGCTCGTTTCCCTGGAAAAGCAGGTCAGGACGGCCCAGCGGATGGAGTCGGTGGGGACGCTGGCGGGGGGGATCGCCCACGATTTCAACAACGCACTGACCGGCGTGCTGGGATTCGGCGAGATCCTCAGGCTCCGGCTCGCCGGAGACCCGAAGGCGCTGGCCGACCTGGACGAGATGATACGCTCCGCGGAGCGGGCCTCCACGCTGACGCGCCAGCTCCTGGCCTTCGCCCGCCGCCAGGTGATCGAGCCGGTCAACCTGAGCCTGAACGGCGTCGTCAACGACCTGTTGAAGCTCCTGAGGAAGGTGATCGGGGAGCACATCGTGGTCGAGACGTCCCTGCGTGAGGACATCCCTTCCGTCTTCGCCGATCCGGGGCAGATGGAGCAGGTCCTCATGAACCTGTGCCTCAACGCCCGGGACGCCATGCCCGACGGCGGAAGACTCGTGATCGAGACCGGCGTCATGGAGATCGACGAGGAATACGTCGGCGCCTATCCATACATGAAGAGGGGGCGGTATGTCCTGCTCGCCGTCTCCGACACCGGCATCGGCATGGACGAGCGGACCCGGGAGCGGGTCTTCGAGCCGTTTTTCACCACGAAGAGGCCGGAGAAGGGGACGGGCCTGGGCCTTTCGGTCGTCTACGGGATCGTCAAGCAGCACGACGGCTTCATCCACCTCTCCAGCGAGCCGGGAAAGGGGACGATCTTCAGGATCCACCTCCCGGCCGTCGAAGCGAGGCCGGACGCGAAGGCGGCGCCGGATCGAACGGCGGTGCGCGGCGGAAACGAGACGGTCCTGCTGGCGGAGGACGACGAGTCGGTCCGCAAGCTGGCCGAGCGGACCTTGAGGGAATCCGGCTACAGGGTCCTGGCGGCCCGCAACGGAGAGGAAGCCGTGGGCCTGTTCCGGCGGAACGACGGGATCGCGCTGACCTTGCTGGACGTCGTGATGCCACGGATGGGGGGAAAGGAGGTTCTCGAAACGATCCGGACGCTGGACCCGAAGGCGAAGGTGATCTTCATGAGCGGCTATTCGGCGGACACCGTCCACGAGTCCTTCGTCCTGATTCCGGGGGTCCCCGTCCTTTCGAAGCCATTCGGCCCCACGGCCCTGGCGCGGAAGGTGCGAGAGATCCTGGACAGGAACGACGAGGGAACCGATGGCGCCTGAAGCGGTTTTTTTCGTGTCCTCGCGCCAAGATGCGTCGCGTCGCCGCCGGCCGGAATCGCAGAGGCCGGCGCTCAATCCGGAGAGGAGGCAAGGAAGCCCATGATCCGCGATCCCGTCGTTCTGCTCGACAACCTGGTCCTTTCGCTCTCGGATTCCCTGGACCTCGTTCATCCCTGCGCCGTCGATCACCAGCAACGGGTCGCCTACGTCGCGCTGCGGCTCGCGCAGGCGATCGGGTACGACCCCTCTGAACAGGCCGAATTGATGTACGCCGCGGTGTTGCACGACATCGGGGTGCTCTCCGTGGAGGAGAAGATCGAGACGATGACGGTCGAGATCGAGGAGCAAGGGAGCCACATGGAGCTCGGGGCCGACCTCCTCCGGCGGTTCCACCTGTTCGCCAAGGCGGCGGAGATCGTCCGTTTCCACCATTGTTCGTGGTCCGACGAAGAGGGGTGGAAGGGCGCCGGCGCGGATGTCCGCCTGTCCTGCAATGCGATCCACCTGGGCGACTCTGTCGACAGGTTTCTGCGGAGAGACGCGGGGGTTCTCGGACAGGTCAAATCGATCCGGGACGAGATCGCGCGGCGGGAAGGGAAACGGTTCGCCCCGGACCTCGCGGCCTGTTTCCAGGAGCTGGCCCGCCAGGAGTCTTTCTGGCTGGACCTGACCTCCCCCCGGATCTATCGGGTGCTGCTGGACATGATCTCGTGGCCCCGCGTGGCGCTGCGGCTCGGGGAGCTGGAGCAGATCGGGATGATCTTCAGCCGGATCGTGGATTTTCGCAGCCCCTTCACCGCGACCCATTCGGTCGGCGTCGCCACGGCGGCCCGGGAACTGGCCGGGAGGATGTTCTTTTCCGAAAAGGAATGCCGCCTGATGCTGGTCGCGGGGTTTCTCCACGATCTCGGGAAGGTCGCGGTGCCGAACGCCATTCTCGACAAGCCGGCGAAGCTCGACCCGGACGAATTCGACGTGATCCGCGCGCACACGTACTTTACGCACCAGATCCTGTCCACGATCGGGGGATTCGAGGAAGTCACCCAGTGGGCGGCATTCCATCACGAGCGCCTCGACGGGGACGGCTACCCCTTTCACCTGAAGAGGGAAGAGCTCACCCTCGGATCCCGGATCATGTGCGTCGCGGATGTGTTCACGGCCGTGACGGAGAATCGTCCCTACCGGCGCGGCACGGGGCGCGAAGAAACCGTCCCGATCCTTCTCAACATGGTGAAGCATGGAGCGCTGGATGAAAACGTCGTGAAGGTCCTGATGGGCGACTACGCGGAAATCGACAGGGCCCGTGCGGCCGCGCAGGAGATCTACGCCGGCGACTACAGGAAGCTGTTGTGCCCGGGACCCGTCGGCCCCGGCGCGGGGTGATTGCATCCGCCCGGGAGGCGCGGCCGGGGCGGATTTCCCCTCGCGGGGTCCGATGACGCGCATGCCGATGCCGCGCGAGCGCAAGGCGTCCGGGTCATGCCCGGCCCATCCGGGGGAGGCACTGGCGGGCGAGGGCTTGCGCGCACCTTCCCGCGCACCGCCTTGGCTCGATGGAATTTCAAAGTGGATTTGTTTGCCGCCAGGGATATGGCACAATACCCCGGAGGCGGGGGACCGGCACTTGGAGATGGCTGGGGAGCCGGTCTTCGAAACGGATCATTTCGGATTCCAGGGTGTCAGCATCCGGGAGTTCCCTATGCCCGCTCGATCCAGTCCTTCTCTCATCTCTTTCCGGTTCTTTTCGCAAGCTTGTGGCTTCATTGCGGCGGGATTCGGGATGGCCGCCATCGCGGGTTGGCTGATGGAATGGAGAATCCTCGCCGGCATGCGGCCGGATTACATCCCGATGGCACCGAATACGGCGCTCTCCTTCATCGTACTTGGCATATCGCTTTGTACGCTCGTAACGGAGAGAAAGTGGGGCCTTAAATTATCGAGGCTCGGCGCTGCGTTGATCCTCATCCTTGCCCTGGTACGATTCGCGGAGTTCCACACAAACATGAACTTGGACGTTGACCAATGGATTTTTCAGGTTCCGGGCGAGAAGCTCGGTCTTGTTCCCGTGGGCCGGATGGCTCTTCCGACCGCCCTCAATTTCCTGGTTGCAAGCGTTGCGCTTTTTCTCGCCTCCTGTTCGAAAACGCATTGGATCGCGGGTCTTGCGGAAAGGACGCTGGCCGGCGTAACAACCTTGATCGGTTTGGCTTTCTCTTTAGGTTATGTTTATGGGGCGCCGTTACTTTACGGCGGGACGACAATCCCGATGGCGCTCAACACGGCCATTGCATTTTTTGTCCTGGGCCTGGGACTCGTCATCAACAGCGTGGGTCATGATCTTGCGGAACGGAAGCAAGCCGCGGAAGCGCTTAAGAAAGCGCATGACGAGCTGG
>JAMDBZ010000042.1:0-5469 GCA_023488945.1 Deltaproteobacteria bacterium | reverse complement strand
GTCTGGCGCGGCGAGGTCATCAACCGCCGCAAGAACGGCAGCCTCTACACCGAGGAGATGAGCATCACGCCTGTGCGCCAAGATAGCGAGCATCGGGAGATCACCCATTTCATCGCCATCAAGCAGGACGTGACCGAGCGCAAGCATGTCGAGGAAGAGGTTCGTCTTCTGCAAACAACGGCATTGGCCGTGGGGGAGGCCGAAGACCTGAATTCCGCGCTGGGGGTCACGTTGCGCAAAGTGTGCGAGGCGACGGGGTGGGTTCTCGGGGAGGCGTGGGTCCCTCCGTCCGAAGGATCACTCCTCGAATTGGGCTCGGCCTGGCATGCCGGCGGTGAAGGTTTGAAAAGATTCGTAAAGGCGAGCGCGGCGTTTTCGTTCGCGCCGGGGATCGGGCTGCCCGGGCGCGTATGGGCCACGAAACAACCGCTCTGGATTCGGGATGTCACGTTGGATGACAATTTTCCCCGCGCGCGGATCGCCGGTGAAGCCGGACTGAAAGCCGCTGCGGGGATTCCTGTTCCGGCGGGCGATGAAGTCATCGCCGTGCTGGATTTCTTCTTGCGGGAACCGCGGGAGGAAGACGAGCGATTCGTGAAGACCGTCTCGGCGGTTGCCGCGCAATTCGGCCTGGTCGTCCAGCGGAAACGGGCGGAGGGGGAGATCCGCCGGCTGAACGCCGAACTCGAGCAGCGCGTCATCGAGCGCACCGCCCAGCTCGAGGCCGCCAACAAGGAGCTCGAGGCATTCAGCTACTCCGTCTCCCATGATCTGCGTGCGCCCTTGAGAAGCATTGACGGGTTCAGCCAGGCCTTGCTGGAAGACCATGCCGGCAGGCTGGACGGACAGGGCAGGGACTACCTCCGTCGCGTCCGCGCGGCGAGTCAGCGCATGGGGGACCTCATCGATGATTTGCTCAAGCTGTCCCGCATCACCCGGGCCGAGATGCAGCATGAAGCGGTCGATCTGACCGAAATGGCGAAGGCAATCGCGGAAAAGCTTCGGCAAAGGGAACCGGAGCGTGTCGTGGATCTCGTTATCGAAGAGGGGCTGGTCGTCAACGGAGACAGGAGGCTTCTCAAGATCATGATGGGAAACCTCCTGGAGAATGCCTGGAAGTTTACGGGGAGAAAGCCGCGAACGAGGATCGAGGTCGGCGCCACGGAGCGGGACGACAAAAGGGTGTATTTCGTCCGTGACGACGGCGCCGGGTTCGACATGGCCTATGCGAGCAATTTGTTCATCCCTTTCCACCGCCTCCATACGCTGGCCGAGTTTCCCGGCACCGGCATCGGCCTCGCCACCGTCCAGCACATCGTCCATCGCCACGGCGGAAGGGTGTGGGCGGAGGGGGAGGTGGGGAAAGGGGCGACATTTCATTTCGTCTTGCCGTGACCGGAACCCGCGAACTCCGTGCCCCGCGGCCTGAGCGACGGGCCAGGAATAAGGAGGCCATATGCAGGACAAGGTCATATTTCTGGTGGAAGACAACCCCGACGACGTGGAGTTGACGCTAAGGGCGCTCAAGAAGAACAACATCCTGAACGAGGTCGTGGTGGCGCAGGACGGCGCCGAGGCGCTGGATTATCTTTTCGGGAAAGGCGGATACGTAAGCCGTGACATGGCCGCCATGCCGGCGGTGATCCTCCTGGACCTGAAACTTCCGAAAATCGACGGCCTGGAGGTGCTTCGGCGCATCCGTTCGGAGGAACGGACGAAACTCCTCCCCGTGGTCATCCTGACCTCCTCGAAAGAGGAGAAGGACCTGGTGAACGGCTACAAGCTGGGGGCCAACAGCTATATCCGCAAACCCGTGGATTTCAACCAGTTCACCGAGGCGGTGCGGCAGCTCGGCCTCTACTGGCTGATCCTGAACGAACCTCCGCCGCACCCGTAGACCCCGACCCGCGACCCGGGACCGGCGGCACGGACGGCGAGCCGCAAGCGACGGCCCCCCGAGTCGCGAAGGAAGGAGGATCCGGATGGGTATCCCGTTGCGTGTCCTGATCGTCGAGGATTCAGAAGACGACGCGCTGTTGCTGGTGCGGGAGCTGCGGCACGGGGGCTACGATGTGACCTTCGAGCGCGTCGACACGGCTGCGGCCATGACCGATGCGCTCGATCGTCGGCAATGGGATCTCGTCGTTGCCGATTACACCATGCCCCGTTTCAGCGGCACCGAGGCCCTGAAGCTCGTGAGGAGGAAGAGTCTCGACATCCCCTTCATCTTCGCCTCGGGGACCATCGGCGAGGATACCGCCGTCACGGCCATGAAAGAAGGCGCCAACGACTACGTCCTGAAGGGCAATCTCAAGAGGCTGATCCCCGCCGTTGAACGGGAGCTGCGCGAGGCGGAGGTGAGGCGGGAGCACAGGCGGGCGGAGGAGGCGCTGAGAAAAAGCGAGGAGCGGTTCAGGCGGTTGGTCGAATCGGTGGTGAACTACATTTATGCCGTCGAGGTCAAGGACGGCAAGCCGGCATCGACGAAACACGGGCCCGGCTGCGTCGCCGTAACCGGCTACATGCCGGAGGAATACGAGGCCGACCCCTCCCTCTGGAGCCGAATCGTTCACGAAGGAGACTGGGGCACTGTCGTAAAACGGACTGACAAGGTGCTTTCGGGCGAGGCCGTGCCGCCCTTTGAACATCGGATCATCCACAAGGACGGTTCCGTCCGCTGGGTGAGGAACGCCCCCGTTCCTCGACACGATGACCAGGACCGGGTTGTCGCGTATGACGGACTGGTGACCGATATCACCGAGCAGAAGAAGCTCGAAGAACAGCTCCGCCAGATCCAGAAGATGGAGGCGGTCGGCCAGCTTGCGGGCGGCGTGGCCCATGACTTCAACAACATCCTCAGCGTCATCATCGGATATGGGAACCTCATCGAAACGAACATGGCCGAAGACGATCCCAACCGGATCCATCTCAAGGAGATCCTTCATGCGGGTGAAAAGGCGGCTCACCTGACCCGGAGCCTGCTCGCCTTCGGCAGAAAGCAGATCATCGATCCGAAGCCTCAGAACCTGCATGAAATCATCAAAGGCGTTGATAAGTTCCTGCGGCGGATCATCGGCGAGGACGTCGAATTCAAGACGGCGCTTTCGGGCCGGGACCCGACCGTCATGGTCGACAGGGGGCAGATCGAGCAGGTCCTGATGAACCTTGCGGCCAATGCGCGGGATGCCATGCCGGATGGAGGGGAGTTGATCATGGAGACGGAGATCCTCCACCTGGATGAGGAGTACATCAGAAGGCACGGCTATGGAGAGGTGGGGACGTATGTCCTTCTCTCGGTGACCGATTCGGGCGTCGGGATGGATGACGAAACGAGAGACCGGATCTTCGAGCCGTTCTTCACGACCAAGGAGCCGGGCAAAGGCACCGGTCTCGGGCTCTCGATGGTCTACGGGATCGTCAAGCAGCACGACGGTTACATCAACGTCTACAGCGAGCCCGGAAGGGGGACGACGTTCAAGATCTATCTGCCCCTGGTCAAATCGGCCATCGAGGAAACGGTCCATGCGATGCCCGCCGCGTATCCGGAAGGCGGCACGGAAACGATCCTCGTGGCCGAGGATGAACAGGTGGTCAGGGAACTGACGAAGGCGGTCCTCGAGAAATTCGGATACACGGTCATCGCGGCGGAAGACGGGGAGGATGCGATCCGCAAGTTCATGGAAAACAAAGAGGCCATACAACTGTTGCTTCTCGATGTCATCATGCCGAAGAAGAACGGCAAGGAGGTCTACGAAGAGATCAAAAGGATCAAGCCCGGCGTCAAGACGACATTTTTAAGCGGCTATACGGCGAACCTCATCCATAAAAAAGGAATCCTTGATGAGGGGTTGGATTTTATCCTGAAGCCTGTCTCTCCGAAGGCGCTTTTAAGAAAAGTGAGGGAGGTGCTGGAGAGAGGAGAGTGAAGAGCCGGCAGCCCCGGATCAAGCGAGGTTCTGCCACACCCCCACCACCCGCCCGATGATCGCCATGGGGTCGCTCGTGGTCTCGATCTCGTACGCGGGATTTTCCGAGATCAGCAGGATCAGGTCGTCCTTGAACTGGAGATGCTTGATGACGGTTCCTTCCCCTTTCCGGACGGCCCAGATCGACTCCTTCGGGACCTTCCTTCCCTCCGGCCTGGCCCGGCTGTCGATGCAGACGATGGCCCCGTCTCGGATGACGGGCGCCATGCTGTCGCCCGTAACGACGGTGCAGATGTAGCCCTGCGCGCTCCGGCGCTTGAGGGCCCGCCGGTGGATGAAGACAATGTCGAGGACCTGTTCGCTCGAGACGACTTCCGGGTTCCCCGCCGCGACCCTCGGCTCGACGATCGGGATCGGAAGGTAATCGAATTCCCGTTTTTGCGGGAGACGGGGGTCTTCGAACGTCCTCGAATACGTGATGCGGACCGGGATCGGGGCCGGGGCGCCGGAGGGAGCGACTCCCAACGCCTTGGCGATCGCCTCGATGAGATCTTCGTTGAACCGGGCCTTTCCTTGCAGGAGCCTGTCGAGGTAGGAAAAATCGATCCGGGTCGTTCGGGCAAGGTCCGCGCGGCTCCATCCCCTCGCCTTCAGGGCTTCCCGTATGTTTTCCCGGTAGCGCTTGAACATCGTGTAGATGGTAGGGAGTTTGTCCGCGGCGGAGCAATTGGACAATCCGGCCATAAAGTCGGTTGACAGATCGGACGATATGACCTATGGGTGGATCGTAAATTCCCGGGGGCCGGTTCGGGCCGCCGGGCGGAGGGAACATCGCAAGTGCCCCCCTTCTCGTCGAACAGGTCCCCCCCGTGTCCGTGTTGCGGCCGGATCGAGGTCGACATGTGCGCCGTGGAGGCGATCGGGATCCTGGAGGATGTGGAGGGGCGGAGACGCTTCATCCTCTACCAGTGCCGGTGCCACAACACGCGGGCGATCCCGTGGGGCCAGGCGCCGGAGGAATTGAAAAAACAGGCCTTGAAGGCGAAGGAGCGGCGTGCGGTCGTTCGCGGTGAAACGCACTAAGAAGTTCTTCCTGCCGATAAACGGTACTGGTCCGGAAATGTGAAACCTTTCACGGAATCCGTCCTCCCCCCGGCCCATATTGAAACCAGAAAACAGGAGAAAGGCATGGGATCCCGGCCCGGGAAGGCCGGGGACCCCGGGGGCGTATCGGCAACGCCACGGGATGGACGGAGGATCGGGCGGGAACGCCCCGATCGCTGATAGGAGGGCCGGTCATGACACAAGTCGCGGAAATCAGGAGGGAACGGGAGGAAGCCATGGGGCCGATGACCCCTCCCGAACCCGGGATGTACCGGGAGTGGTGGGCGAACCCGGCGGTCGTGGGACTGATGGGGTTCGCCACGACGACGATGGCCACGGGGCTTCACAACGTCGGGTACTGGGGCGCCGGTCCGACCTTGGCGATGGCGATCGCCTTCGGCGGCACGGCGCAGTTCATCGCGGGAGTTGTGGACCTGAG
>JAMDBZ010000027.1 GCA_023488945.1 Deltaproteobacteria bacterium | reverse complement strand
GCAGTATATCGCACCGCCGGGGAAGGAGAAAACCGGACGGCGTCGCCCGCGCTTCCGGGATAACCGCTGGAGCCGCCGGCGCCCGTTGCAATACAATAGTGCCTTCGCATCCCCTTCCGGAGGAACCGAACCGATGGCACTGGCCAACGAGCATTACCTGAAATTGAAAGCCGGCTACCTCTTCCCGGAGATCGGACGCCGGGTGCGCGCCTTCGCCGAGGCGAACCCATCCGCCCGGCTCATCCGGCTGGGGATCGGCGACGTGACCCGCCCGCTCCCCCCGGCGATCCTTTCGGCCTTCCGCGATGCCGTGTCGGAGCTCGGCGACGAGAAGACCTTCATGGGCTACGGCCCCGAGCAGGGATACGATTTCCTCATCGACGCGGTCATCGGGAGGGCCTACGCCCCGTTGGGCGTGCGGCTCCGGCCCTCGGAGGTCTTCATCTCGGACGGCTCCAAGTGCGACACCGCCAACATCCTCGACATCTTCGCCATCGAGAACCGGGTGGCCATCGGCGACCCGGTCTATCCCGTCTACAACGACACCAACGTGATGATCGGTCGTTCGGGGGAGGCAGACGAGCGGGGCCGCTCCCGCGGGATCGTCTACCTCCCCTGCACCGGGGAGAACGGCTTCTTCCCGGCCCTCCCGAAGGAGAGGACGGACATCATCTACCTCTGCTTCCCCAACAACCCGACCGGCGCCGTGGCGACGAAGGCGCAGCTGAAAACATGGGTCGACTACGCCCTCGCCAACGACGCGGTCATCCTGTTCGACGCCGCCTACGAGGCGTTCATCACCGAGCCGGGATACCCCCGTTCCATCTACGAGGTGGAAGGAGCCCGGAAGTGCGCCATCGAGTTCCGGAGCTTCTCCAAGACCGCCGGCTTCACCGGCGTCCGGTGCGCGCTGACCGTGGTGCCGGAAGAGCTGGCCGGCAGGACGCGGACCGGGGCGGAGGTCCCGCTCAACAAGCTCTGGAACCGCCGGCAGACGACAAAATTCAACGGCGTCTCCTACCCGGTGCAGAGGGCCGCGGCGGCGGTCTACACCAACGAGGGGTGGCGACAGACGAAGGCGAACATCGACTATTACATGGAGAACGCCCGCATCATCCGGGAGGGGTTGTCTGCGGCGGGGCTCAATGTCTACGGCGGGGTCAACGCCCCCTACATCTGGCTCAAGACGCCGGGCGGCCTCTCGTCGTGGGATTTCTTCGACAAGCTCCTCTCCGAATGCCACGTGGTCGGCACGCCGGGCAGCGGCTTCGGGCCTTCGGGAGAGGGGTTCTTCCGGCTTTCCGCGTTCGGAAACCGCGACAGCGTGGCCGAGGCGGTGGAGCGGATCCGGAGGAATCCGAAGAGGTAACGCGAAAACCGACCCGGTTTCCGCCCGCGTCGCGCACATATTCCGTGAAGAACCCGGCGGCCCTGTCGCCCAAGACCTCCGCGGCCTTCCGGGCCACCGTCGTCTTGCCGCACCCGGGCGGCCCTGTCAGGAGGATCTTTCCCGTCACACCTTGTGGCGGAAGAGGATCAGACCGTGGGAGGGGTCGTAGGGGGACACTCCCACCGTGACCCGGTCCCCCACGATGACGCGGATTCTGAACTTCTTCATCGTCCCGCTGAGCTTGGCCGTAACCGTCCCGCCCTTCTCCAGGCGGATCACGTACGTCCCGCCGCCCCGCGCGTCGGTCACGGTGCCTTCGAGGTTTGCCAGATCGTCTCTGGACATGAGGCACGCTCCATCGATCGAGGAGGGAGATCCGGGCCTTGATACGTCCCCCGTCCCCCCCGACAACAGTTCTCCGGTTGATGACCCGCCGATTACCGGCGGAACCCTCCTCCTCCGCGTCCGCCGCCGCGGCCTCCCCGGGGTCCCCCGCCCTGCCGGGGAGGCTGGGGACGGGCCTCCGACACCGTGATCGTCCTGCCGTCCATCTCGGCGCCGTTCGTCCTCCCGATGGCGTCGGCCGCCTCCTGGTCGCTCCCCATCTCGACGAAGCCGAAGCCCTTGCTGCGGCCGGTGTCCCGGTCGGTGACGATGGTCACCGACTCGACCGTGCCGTACCGCGAAAACAGGTCTGTCAGGGAACCTTCCGTGGCGGAATAGGGGAGATTCCCGACGTACAGTTTCTTGCCCATAGGACCTCCTTCCAGGCATCCGGGCCGCAAAAGAGGTCGTGAGCACGATACTCGGGATCTCTTTGTCTGCGGACGTTGAACGTATTCTAAACCTATCACACCTCGAAGGGGAAAAAACCGGGAAACTCGACTCGATTCCCTATTCCCGGGGGGAAAGGACAAGGAAACAGGGCGCCTCAAACCGGAACTCCGACCGGCTTGCGGTCAAAAAGCGCGAGCCAGCCCTTGACGATGCGGTAGATGCACCAGATCCCGCCCGCGATCAGTACGGGGATGCCCACGACGGCCAGGATCAGGATTCCCCCGATCGCCCCCCACAGCAGGGCGATCCAGAACGTCCGGATCTGCCACCGGAAGTGGGATTCGAGGAAGGTGCCCCGCGCGTCGTCGCGTTTCACGTAGTCGATGACGATCGCAACGATCGCGGTGATCCCGAGGAAGAAGCTCGCCGCGTAGAGCCCGTAGACCGCGTGCGTGAGCTTGACGAGGGAGGGATCGGGCACGACCGCGCCGGATTGCGGTGCGGCGCCGGTCTGGATCGGTACGTTCGCCATGACGTTACTATACCATTCGCGCGTCCGAACATCCCCCGGCGGCACTCGGGCGTACGATCGGCGTCGTCCGCCCGGTAAACGGGGCCGGGGTCAGACCTCTCCCTCCACGACCGGCGCCGCCGCGGCGACTGTTCCGGTGGTTCCCGCGGTCACCATCCTCCGGTCCGGCAGCGCTCAAGCGGATCCGGACCGCTCTTCCTCAGGGGGGCATCCAGGCCCTGCGATTTCCCGACGAAGCAGACGCTCCGAAACGGCGGGGAGGCCGTATTATTGAATCATGGCGCCTCCCGGGGAATCCGGACAATCGTCCTCCCGATTCGCAGGGACGATGCCCCCGCGCAAATTCCTCAGTGCGTTTCGGGATGTCTGGCGGGCCGGCCGCGGAACGCAGGCGGGGAAGCTTCGCCAGATTTTCGTCGAGATGCGCGGCCCGTAAACCGCCGGAGGGGGGGACCGAGGCCGCCGTCACA
>JAMDBZ010000012.1 GCA_023488945.1 Deltaproteobacteria bacterium | reverse complement strand
GCCCCCGCGAGGATCCCCGCCAGCGTGTTCGCCGTGGCGAGCCCCAGATCGTTGTGGCAGTGCATCGACAGGACGACCTTGTCGAGCGCCGGCACCCGCTCCTTGAGCCGTCGGACCCGGTCGGCCATCTCCTGCGGAGTGGCGTACCCCACGGTGTCGGGGACGTTGATCGTGGTGGCCCCCGCCTTGACGACCGCCTCGATGGTGCGGCAGAGGTAGTCGAAGTCGGTCCGGGAGGCGTCCTCGGTGGAGAACTCCACGTCGGGGCAGAGCGACTTCGCATACTTGACGGCGTCCACGCACCAGGCCATGACCTTCTCCCGGTCGGAACGGAACTTCTTCTGGATGTGGATGTCCGAGGTGCCCAGGAACGTGTGGATCCGCGGACGCTTCGCGACCTTGACCGCGTCCCAGAGCGTGTCGATGTCCTTCCGGATCGCCCGCGCCAGCCCCGTGATGATCGGCCCCTTGACCTCCCGCGCCACCGCCTGGACGGAAGCAAAATCCCCGGGCGACGAGATCGGGAACCCCGCCTCGATGATGTCCACGCGCAGGGCCGCCAGCTGCCTGGCGATCTCCACCTTCTGCTCCTTGGCGAGCTTCGCTCCCGGGACCTGCTCGCCGTCCCGCAACGTCGTGTCGAAAATGAAAACCTTGTCCGCCATCGATCCCTCCCTCTTTTCTTGACGTTCGAATCGCTCGGTCGGGGAGTCTTACGGCCTCCTCACCCCTCGATCGGGCGCGCCCGGCCTGCCTGCAGCAGGCAGGCCAGGCGCACACAAAAAAGGCCGCCGGGTATTGCTGCCCCCGCGGCCTTGAAAAACGAAAAGCCGCAGGGACTGTGCCGTCCCCGCGGCCTCGATGAGCTTGCTTTTATGGCGTTACGCGCTCACGCGGCGGCGGGCCGGCACCCCCGTAGGCCCAGTAGGGCGAGCCCGGTCAGTCGAAGCGGCTGCGCGTGTGCGTGCGTTTTCATCGTATCCACGTTAAGGGGTGAGACAAAAACGTGTCAAGGATTATTTTCGACCGGATTGTTTTCGCGGATTATCTCGGCGGTACCGGTTCACCTTTCCGAAGCGACGCCGGGCGGTCGAACGTCTTCGGGGCGGCGATCCCGCCGGAGACGAGGATCTTCACTCCCTGCTCCACGGTGAGGTCCAGGACGTGCGCCTTCTCCTCGGGGATGTAGAGGACCTCCCCGAGGTAGAGGTTGTTGGTCGGGACGAAGACCACGGCGAGCGGCTTCCCGTCCTTCTCGACCGTCCCGGTCCGGAAGCCGAGGGCATAGGAGTCCTCCTTCGGATACTCGACCAGGAGGACCTGCCTGAAGGAGCGCGTGCTCTCCGGCGAGAAGGCGTTGGTCAACTGTTTGATCGTCGTGTAGACGGTCCGGTACCCCGGGATCCGGTCGATCAGCCAGTCGATTCCCGCGAGGACGCGGGCCCCCACGACGTTGCGGGCGAACAGGCCCACCAGGAGAATGATGAGGAGCCCGGTCAGGATCCCGGTGCCCGGGATGTGCGTCGCCCCCGGGATGACGACGCGCACGATGCCGTCGATGGGCGGCGAGAAGAAGCTGTCGACCTTCTGGAAGAACCAGACCAGGATGGCGACCGACAGGAGAAGGGGAACCATGACGAAGATCCCCGTGATGAAACTCTTCTTGAGCTCGGTCCGCACGGAGGTATTCTATCGAAAAACGCGGATGCCGGGGGGGATCGATGGACCATGCGGTCGTGATGGCGGGGGGCTCGGGGACCCGGTTCTGGCCGGAGAGCCGCGCGCGGCGCTCCAAGCAGTTCCTCAACCTCACGGGCCGGGGGCCAATGATCGTCGACACGATCCGGCGTCTCGGACCCCTCTTCGACCGGGAGCGCATCTGGGTGGTCGCCGGCGCCAAGGACGCGCCGCACCTGTCTCCGCGGGCCTTAGGGATCCCCTCCCGGAACATCATCCTGGAGCCGGACGGGAAGAACACGGCCCCCGCGGTGGCGCTCGCCTCGGCCCTCATCGGGCGACGCGATCCGGGCGCGGTCATCGCCGCGACGCCGGCCGACCACGCCGTGGCGGACGAGCGGGCGTTCCGTGCGGTCCTCAGGAAGGGACTCGACGTCGCCCGGAAGACCGGCCGGTTCGTCACGCTGGGCATCCCCCCCACGCATCCGGCGACGGGATACGGTTACATCGAGCGGGGGAAGCCGTTCGGCACGGCCCGCTCCGGCGTTTACCAGGTCCGCCGGTTCGCCGAGAAGCCGGACGCCGCGACGGCGCGCCGGTTCCTGCGGGCGGGCCGGTACGACTGGAACAGCGGGATCTTCATCTTCCGGTCGGCCGTGTACGCGGACCGCATGGCGCGGTTCCTCCCGGAGATCCACTCCGCCCTCTCGGGGGCGCTCGCCGTGGCGGGACGAAAAGAGTTCCCCGCGAAGCTCCGCGCGGCGTACCGCCGCATCCCCGCGATCTCGGTGGACTACGGGATCCTGGAGAAGGAACGCGGGATCCTCGTCATCCCCGCCCGCTTCGGGTGGAGCGACCTGGGAACGTGGCGCTCCCTCCACGAATTTCTGGGAACGGAGGGGGAAAACGTCGCCTTCGGCGACGTCATCCTCTCGGACTGCCGGAACACGCTTGTCCGATCGGACGGCGGCGTGATCGCCGGCGTGGGCCTTTCGGACCTCGTCATCGTCCGCAGCGGCGACGCCGTGCTCGTCTGCCGGATCGACCGGTCCGAGGACGTCAAGAAGATCGCGGACGAAGTGCGAACGCGGTTCCCGGCCTTGGCCTGACGGCATCGGGAGCGCGTCCGACGGTTGTCGGAAACGGGGCCCGGGCGGAATCCCGGGCCCCAAGAAGGGCTATTCGAGCGTCTCCCCGAAGACCGTGACGACCCGGCGGACGTCGAACTCGAGGGTCCCCTTGGGCACCTGGATCGTCACCGAGTCGCCCGGCTTCCGGTTCAAAAGCGCGCGGCCGACGGGGGCGGCCACCGAGACGAAGTTCCGCTTCCCGTCCGCCACCTCGGGGATCACGAGCGTATAGCGGATCTCCTCCCCCGAGTCGAGGTCCTCCACGGTCACCTCGCTCCCCAGCCCCGCGCGGTCGTGGGGGATTCCCGACACGTCGATCCGGGAGAGCTCGGCGAGCCTCTTCTGGATCTGGCCCAGGCGCGCGCTGAGCGTGGACTGGCGCTCCTTGGCGGCGTGGTACTCCGCGTTCTCCGAGAGGTCGCCCAGGGCGATCGCCTTGCCGATCTCCTTCGGGAGCTCGAACCGGAGCTCCCGCTCGATCCGCCGGGCCTCTTCCGTCAGCCGCTGCATCGCGTCCTTGATGAAGTCCACGGGCGCTTATTGCTCCATCGTGAATTCCTGCATGTCGAACCAAAACCCGTTCTGCCCGATCGAGTCCACCTCGGCCTGCAGCAACTTGGCGTGCAGCTCCTCTTCCTTCGCCAGCGCGAGAAACATCTCCCGCGCCGCGGCGGACGCCGCGCCCTTCGCGAGGTTGAGATACGCCTGGTTCGCCCCGATCTCCTTGTCGATCGCCACCTCGAGGATCCTGATCTCGTCCGCCGTGGCGAGTTTCCCCGCGTCGATCATCTCGAGCGGCGCGGACGGCGTCAGCACCGCGGCGGTCGCCTCGCGTTCATTCTCGGCCCGAGGAAGCAGCCACGATTTCCCCTGGAGGAGCGAGGAGAGGTGCCCCTCGAGCTTGTTCATGTGCCCGACCTCGTCGAGCGCCAGGTTGATGAGGACGGTCCTCGCGTTGTGATCCTTGATGACCTTGGCGAGATGGAGGTAGGTCGTGATGGCCTCCTTTTCCCGGTCGATCGCGCGATGCACGACAACGACGATTTCCGGCGGCACGGTCATGGCGCGTTTCTCCCCCTTTTCAGGATGTCGAAAACCGCTTCGTCAGACAACAGTCAATGGAAAACGAGCTTTCCGCCGTAATACCCCAGGACCACGCAATCGGCAAGGCACGCCGTGAGCAACCCCGCGTAGACCCAGCCCAGCCCCGAAAACGGCAAGGCGGCGACGTCCGGAACCGTGGCCCGGAGCAGGGCCGTCGATGCCGAGAGGGCGATCAGGACGAAGGCTCCGGTGATCTTGACCTTGAACACGGACGTCATGAACGCCTTGTACCGGAGCTTCCAATCCAGGAAGCCCGTAATCGTCGTGACCGGCGCCGCCAGCGCCCCCGCCGCAACCACAAGCGCAGCCGCCCGCTCCAGGTCCCGGTTCCCCGTCGCCACGTAGAGGGCGAACAGGGCGAACGCCACCGGGAACAGCGCTTGGGGGAAGTGCACGAACATCGGGTGAAAATAGACGTTCCCCGGGATCTTCACGCGTCCGTCCTCTTTTCACCCTACAAGATGCCGTCCGGCGTCGAACGGTTCCGGATTTCCGCCCCGGAGCCGGGCTCCTCTAATCGTCCGATAGAAGGCGAAACAACTCTTTGGGGGCGCCGCACACCGGGCAGACGTCCGGCGGCTCTTCGCCCTCATGGATGTACCCGCAGATCACGCACTCCCACCGTTTCACGGACAGGGGGAATTGTACCAGACCGATCCGCAAGGATGGGACCGAAATCTCGGGAGGAAAGAACCCGTGCCTATGCCTGCTTCCACATCCTGGGGTCGAAACTGAAAGGCTTCGGCGAATGGACTTTTATTTTACCGAAATCCGGGTGGAGAGGATTCAGGACGTAGTTGAGCTCCTCAGGGATGATGACCGAAGGAGCCGTAAGAACCGCCGAGGAGCCGCCCCGCACCCAACGGTCGCCGATCGACATGGCCTCAGTCGGCGGAGGTTCCACCCTCCAGTTCGAAGGCAATCGCCCGACATCGAGTTTCGCCACACTGACCCCGTCCGGAATCTCCACCTTGAACGAAACGAAAGAGATGCGGGAGGACGCCTTCCGCAGGTGGACGAACTGCTCCAGGGCGGCCAACGCGAGGCTGTCGGCCAGGTAGACCACCGAAGTCCCGCGGGAGTTCCAACGGCCTCCTCCGAGACGCGAGCCTTCCCCGGTGAAGGCCGTGTCCGCGTGCCTGGCTTTGCTGAGACGCCAGGCGACGATCAAGACAGGACGCCGTACTCGATGCGGATCAGAAGGTCCTCGACCTCCCGCGCGCCGGCTTCGGTGCGCATCAGTTCGAGGGGAAGCCGGTTGTTGAGTCCGATCTGGGGGGACCTCAACCAGTCCCGGGCCTGCTCCTTGTCTTCGAGCACCCCCTCCGCCAAGGCGAAGAGGCGCGCGACACGGTAAAGACGGTCGCTCGTGGCGACGGGGAGTCTGCGGTTCGGGTCGTGGCGAAGACGCGAAACGGTCTTCTCGCTGATGTCCAGGGTGGAAGAAACCTCCCGATCGGTGAGCTTCAGGATTTCCTTGACGTGTTCGAGGGCAGACCGGGAGAGCCCCTTCTCGATGATGTCGGCAAAATCGAAGGAACTTGCAACCGTCCTTCCGAGCACCTTGCGCCCTCCGAGAATTTCCGCGATCTCCCTGCCGCTCACGCTTCATCCTCCGCTTCCCATTTGTCCTTATCATAATGGACATTAGGCCTCAACGCAAGGGAACAGAGGCTCTTCCCATCCGGCCGACGCCTTGACAGCGTGAGCCGTTCAAGCTGTCGATTCCGACAACTTCCAGTCCCTCAGGTCCCCCTCCAAACTCCCCGTCGATCAGGTCCGCGCCGACAGCTACGACGGGCGCGCGATCCGCTCCAGCCCGCCCATGTAGGGGCGCAGGGCTTCGGGGATCGCGACCGAGCCGTCCGCCTGCTGGAAGTTCTCCAGGATCGCGACGACCGTGCGGCCGACGGCGAGGCCGCTTCCGTTGAGCGTGTGGGCCAACCGGGTTTTCCCGCTCGCCCCGTCGCGGAACCGGATCTTCGCCCGGCGCGCCTGGAAGTCGGTGAAGTTGCTGCACGAGGAGATCTCGCGGTACCGCTCCTGCGAGGGGAGCCACACCTCGATGTCGTACGTCTTGGCGGAGGAGAAGCCCAGGTCGCCGGTGCACAGCGTTACGACCCGGTACGGCAGCCCGAGCCGCTTGAGAATCTCCTCGGCGTCGGCGGTGAGCGACTCGAGCTCGGACCACGACTCCTCCGGGCGGCAGATCTTGACGAGCTCGACCTTGTTGAACTGGTGCTGGCGGATCATCCCCCGCACGTCCTTGCCGTAGGAGCCGGCCTCCGCGCGGAAGCAGGGGGTGTACGCCGTCATCCTGAGCGGGAGCGACTCCCCGGGGAGGATCTCGTCCCGGACGATGTTCGTCACGGGGACCTCGGCCGTGGGGACCAGGAAGTAGTCGGTCCCCGCCACGCGGAAGAGGTCCTCCTCGAACTTGGGGAGCTGCCCGGTGCCGACGAAGGACGCGGAGTTCGCCATGAAGGGGGGCAGCACCTCGGTGTAGCCGTGTTCCCGCGTGTGGACGTCCAGCATGAAGTTGATGAGCGCCCGCTCCAGGAGCGCCCCCGCTCCCTTCATCAGGACGAAGCGCGCCCCGGTGATCTTGGCGGCCCGCTCGAAGTCGAGGATGTCGAGGCCGGTCCCGACGTCGACGTGATCGCGCACGGGGAAGGGGAACGAGGGCGGCGTCCCCCACGCCCGCACGGTCGGGTTCTCCTCCTCCCCCGCCCCTTCGGGAACGGAAGCATCGGGGACGTTCGGAATGACGAGGAGCAGCTCCTCCATCCGCCGCTCGATCTCCGGGAGCCCCGCCTCCATCTCCTTGATCCGCGCCGACACCCCCTTCATCCTCTCCATCAGCCCGGAAGCGTCCTTCTTCTCCCGGCGCAGCCGGCCGATCTCCTCGGAGGCGGCGTTCCGCTCGGCGCGCAGCGTCTCCACGGCGAGGAGCATCTCGCGCCGCTGCCGGTCGAGCTCGACGAACCCGGCCAGGGAGAGATCCGAGCGCCGGCGGCGCAGCGCCTCCTCGACCAGCGGGATGTTGTCCCGGACGAACTTCAGGTCGAGCATGGCAGCCCCTCCCGGCGCATCGGCGTGAACCCGGCGTCGCGGATCGTCGCGACGATCTCCTCCTCCGACATCCGGAAGGCGACGCCCGCCGAGGCGACGACGTTCTCCTCGATCATCGTGCTCCCGAAGTCGTTCGCCCCGAAGAAGAGCCCGACCTGCGCCACCTTCGCCCCCATCGTCACCCAGGAGACCTGGACGGTGGGAACGTTCGGAAGCAGAAGGCGCGAGAGGGCGAGGACCCGCAGGTAGCCGACCCCGTGGTTGAACCCTTCCGCCGCGGCCTCCCCGAAGCGGGGGTCGCGCGAGAGCGCCGTGTTCCCCGACTGGAAGGTCCACGGGATGAACGAGGCGAACCCGCCCGTCTCGTCCTGGAGCGCGCGGACGCGGAGCAGGTGGGCGACGATCTGCCCCGGCGCCTCGACGCTCCCGAACATCATCGTGGCCGAGGTCCGCATCCCTTGCCGGTGCGCCTCGCGCATCACGGCGGCCCATTTCTCCCAGCCGATCTTCCGCGGGCTGACCCGCGCCCGCACGGCGTCGTCCAGGATCTCCGCCCCGCCGCCGGGGATCGAATCGAGGCCGGCGGCGCGCAGCCGCCCGATGACTTCGGCGATCGAGATCCCCGAGTGGTCCGCGAAGTGCCATACTTCCGGCGGCGAGAAGGCATGGCACCGGATCGGGTATCTCTTCACCGCCCGGACGAGCCGCTCGGCTTCCGCGATCCCCCAGTCTGGATGGAGCCCCCCCTGCAGGAGCACCTGCGTCCCGCCCAGGGCGAGCGTCTCCTCGATCTTCCTTGCGAGCTCGCCGTCGGAGAGGACGTAGGCGTCCGGCGCCGCCTTGTCCCGGTAGAAGGCGCAGAACGAACAGCCGCAAACACAGACGTTCGTGTAATTGATGTTCCGGTCGACGACGTAGGTGACCACCCCGTCCGGGTGGAGCCGCCGGCGGACCTCGTCCGCCGCCCGCCCGAGCACGAACAGCGGCGCCTCGCGCAGGAGGAGCGCCCCTTCCACGACCGAGAGAGTCCCCTTCTCCGCTTTTTCGAACAGCTCCGCCATCATTTGCTTGTCCCGACAAGCGCCGTTGATCTGCTCGACAACCCAGAAGCTCTTACGGGAAAGAAATTTTCGAGCCGAATGAGAGCGTCCTTGGATCCACTTTCTTGTCAAATTTGACGGGGTCGACGAACTTGTACGGCAACCTCTCGAAGTCCTCCCGGAAATCATGAGCCGATCGCTCCGGCTTGATGATTTCGAAGTTCGCATTCCCGAACAGCGCGTTCTGCCTGATTCCCACCCGTTCAAGAATCAAGGGAACGAATTCCTGATTGATCTCGTATCCAACGGAGTTCCTGTCCAGTCGTCTGGCGGCAAGGGATGTCGTCCCGGCCCCCAGAAACGGATCAAGGACCGTATCGCCAACGAAACTGAACATCCTGATCAGTCGGCGCGGCAACTCCTCAGGGAACATAGCAAGGTGCCTGTCTTGTTTCTCCCCGGGGAAGTTCCAATGGCCGGCAAAATACTGGTTCCACTCCTCAATGCTCAACCGGGACTTTTCCTTAATCGCTTCGCTCACCCTCGGCGGGGTCCCGTATTTCTTGAATATCAGGATGAACTCGTAATCCAGCTTCAGGATCCCGTTCCTCGGATAAGGGAACGACCCCATGATGGTGGCGCCGCCGGTCGTATTGCACGTCGTGACCTTCTGCCAGATGACCGCACCCATGTAATCGAAGCCGATCGTCTCGCAGAACTTGATGATCTCCGTCCGGATCGGGATGACCTTGTACCGTCCGTAGTAGACGGAGCGCGCGAACTGGTCTCCGATGTTCACGCAAAGGCGGCAGCCGTCATGGAGGACCCGGTGGCACTCCTGCCAGACGAGGTTGAGGTTGTTGATGTATTCCTCGTAGCTGTCGTCGAAGCCGACCTGCCCCTCGGTCCCGTAATCCTTCAACTGCCAATAAGGCGGCGAAGTCACGACGAGATGGACGGATTGATCCGGGATTTCCTTCATCCACCGCGAATCGCCGATAAAGACCCTGTGCGTCGTCTTCGTCCCGGTCATGCCACCGGCGTCTCCGATCGGTCTCGGCCCTTCGGCCGGACGTGCGCAGATGCTTTCCCCGGAGCGGCGTGCGGAGCGAGAGGAGTGGCACGGCGAGCGCAGCCCGCAGCGAGCGGGCGAAGGTCGCGAGCGTAGCGGAGGGGAATGCATCGAGCACGGAAGGCCTGAGGACGGGGCCGCAACGTCATCCCTGCGCCGGCCACTCGCGGACGACGTTGTAGAGGGTGTCGCGCTCGACGGGGGTCCGCCCCGCCTGCCGGATCATCGTGATGAGCTCGGCGACCGTCATCTCCATCCCGGCCTGGGCGCCGGCGGCGTGGGTGATCCGCTCCTCCACGACGGTCCCGTCGATGTCGTCCACGCCGAAGTGGAGCGAGATCTGCGCCACCTTCGGGCCCACCATGATCCAGAACGACTTGACGTGGGCGAAGTTGTCGAGGTAGAGCCGCGCGACGGCCAGCGCCCGCAGGTCGTCGAGCCCCGTGGTGAACCCTTTCGCGATCTCGGTGTTCTTCGGGTGGAAGGCGAGCGGGATGAACGACTGGAAGCCGCCCGTGCGGTCCTGAAGCTCCCGTAGCCGCCGCATGTGGTCGACGCGCGATACGAGCGTCTCGACGTGGCCGTAGAGCATCGTGGCGTTGCTCTTCAGACCGGCCGCGTGGACCTCCTCCATCACATCGAGCCACCGATCGCCCGTGATCTTCTCCGGGCAGATCGCGTTGCGGACCTCCGGCAGGAAGATCTCCGCGCCGCCCCCCGGCAGGCTCCCGAGCCCCGCCTCCTTGAGCTGCCGGATGACCTCGGGAAGGGGCAGGCCGGTGATCTTCGCGAAGTAGTCGATCTCGACGGCGGTGAACGCCTGAATGTGCATCTCCGGGAACCGGTCCCGCAGCGTCCGCAGCATCGCGAGGTAGAAGTCGAACGGCAGGTCGGGGTGAAGCCCCCCGACGATGTGGAGCTCCGTCGCCTTCTGGGTCTGCGCCTCCTCCGCCCGCGCGAGGATCTCCTCCATCGTCATCGTGTAGGCGAGCGGCTCGTCCTTGCCCTTGCTGAACGCGCAGAACCGGCACCGGTTGACGCAGATGTTGGTCGGGTTGATGTGCCGGTTGACGATAAAGTAGACCCGGCCGCCGTTCTTCCGGCGGTTGGCGAGGTCCGCCATCTCGCCGAGGGCGTGGACATCCCGCGTCGTGTAAAGCGCCAGGGCGTCCTCCTCCGAGAGGCGGGCCCCGGCCTCGACCTTATCCCGAACGTTCCTTAACTGCGGCTGCACCGTTCTCGCCTTTCCGGAGATGCTCCAGGATCCGGTCCGCCGGCTTGGATTCCCTGGGGACGCGCGGCAGGAAGATAAAGAAATTTACCCCCTCCCCCTCCCGGTTGTCCAGATGGATCGAGCCGCCGTGCTTCTCCACGATGGCGTGCACGATGGGCAGCCCGAGGCCGGTTCCCTTCGCCTTCGTCGTGAAGAACGGGTTGAAAATGTTGTGGACGATGTCGTGGGGGATCCCCCCGCCGGTGTCGCCGATGTGGAGGACCACGCCGTCCCCCTCCTCCGGGGTCGCCGGGCGCGCCCGCACGGTGAGCGTCCCCCCCCTTTCCATCGCCTGGATGGCGTTGGAGATCAGGTTCCACAGGAGCTGGCGGACCTGGTCGGGGTCGCCCTGGATCTCCGGCAGGTCCTCCCCGCGCCCGGTGACCGTCTCGATCCCCGCCTCATCGAGCTCATCGCGGAACATCGCGAGGACGTCGCGGATCTCGGCGCAGACGCTGACCGGCCGGAAGGCGGGGACGACGTCGCGGGAGAAGTAGAGCGTCTGGTGGATGATCCGCTCGAGGCGCTGGACCTCCTTGAGGATGATCCCGGTGTACCGGCCCGACACGGCGTCGGCCGCCTCCCTCTCCTTCCGCGCCATCCGGGCGGCGAACCCGCCGATGACCGTCAGCGGATTCTTGATCTCGTGGGCGATCTTGGCCGCCATCTCCCCGAGGGCCGCGAGCTTCTCGCTCTGGACGAGCCGGTCCTGCGTCGACCGGATGGTGGAGAGCGCCCCTTCGAGGCTCTCGTAGAGGCGGGCGTTCTCCAGCGCCAGGCACGCCTCGGACGCGAACATCGTGAGGAGCTGGATGTCCTCGTCCGTGATCTCGCGCTCCCGGAACCGGTTGTCCACGTAGATGGCGCCGCGCGCCTCGCCCTTGATGACGAGCGGGACGACCGCGAAGGCCTGCGGATGGGAGCCGCAGAAGCCGTCCGGCGCCGCGACGAGGACGGACTGGCACCCCTGCTCCGTCCGGACCGGCTTCCCCTCCCGGACGGCCCGGGCCACGAGGCATCCCGCGCTGTCGAGGGGGAGGACGAACCTCTCCACGTCCGGCCAGAGCAGCTCCCGCCGGGGCGCTTCCTCCCCGGCGGGCGGTTCGTCCGCGGCGAGCCCCTCCGCGAGCCGTACGACGCGATGCGCCTCCCGCTTGTCCCGGGGCCCCATCGCCATCCGCGCCGCAAGCGTCCTGCCGTCCGGCGAGAGAAGGAACATGATCCCCCGGCTGAAGTTGAGACCGTCGGCCGAGGTCAGCGCGTGGAGCAGGATCTGGAGGATCCGGTCCGTCTTGACCGTGGACATCAGGGCCTGCGCCACGGTGTAGAGGGTCGAGAACCGGAGCGCCTTGACCTGGTTCTCCGTCGCGAGCGCCTCCATCTCCCGGAACATCGTGACGTTCTCGATGATGTTGGAGAGCTGGCTGCACACCGTCTGCATCAGGTTGACGACCTCCATGTCGAACGTCACGCGCGGCGAGCAGGAATAGTAGCTCAGCACCCCGAGCGCTTTTCCCTTCGAGAGGATGGGGAGGCCGAGGAAGGAGACGATCCCCTTGTTGGAGAGCGCGAGGGACAGGGGGGAGTCCTCCGGCCCGTTGATGAGGAGCGGCCGCTTCTCGCGGAGGATCTGGCGCGCCAGGATCGTCCCGTAGGCGCGGATCTCCCGCTTGAAGCCGGGACGGGCGTACCCCTCGTCCACCATCACCTGGAAGGCGCCGCGCGTCTTCCCGGTCAGCCGGACGGTGCACCCGTCCGCGGACAGAAGGCGCGACGTCGTCTTGGCCACGTACTCGAGGATCTCCGTCAGGTGAAACGTCGACGTGATGGCGCGGCCGATCTCGTTCAGCGTAACAAGCTCGGAGACCCGCTTGCGGGCGTCGTGGTAGAGCCGGCTGTTCCGGATCGTCCCGGCCACTTCCGTGGCCACGACGCGCAGGAGCGCGACGTCCTCCTCGGAGAACCGGCGCGGAACGGTCGACGAGAGGTTCATCGCGCCGTAAAGGTAGACGTCGTCCATGATCGGGATGGAGAGGATCGAGACGAACGTCCGCATCTCCCCGGGCACGGCGAGCATCGGCGGTTCGGTTTGCGCGTCCGCGCAATAGACCGGGACCCGCTTCTGGGCCGCCTTGCCGGCCACCCCCTCGCCGGGCCGGATGCGGAAGTCGATGAGCAGAGACTCCACGACCGGGGCGGACGAGGAGACCCAGGGGATGAGGTCGTCCCCCCGCCGATCCCGCTGGTAGATGCAAACGGTCCCCACCCCGCTCTCGCGCGCCAGGAAGTCGCAGATGTGCTTGAGCCGGTTTTCGATCTGGATGTTCGAGTTGGAGATCTCGATGATCCGGGAGAGGATCGAGAACGCCCTGTCGGGGATACCGGCCATAGGTTTCCGTCAGACTTTGAGCCCCCGCTTATCGAGCACCTTCTTGTAGAGGGCGAGGTATTCCCGCGCGGACGCCTCCCACGAGAAGTCCTTCTCCATCCCGCGCCGGACGATCGCTTCCCACCGCGGCCGGTCGGACCGGGCGGCCAGGGCGCGCGACACGGCGCCCTTGAGGTCCTCCGCGTCGTAACGGGTGAACTTGAACCCCGTCCCGGCGGCGGGGTCCTCGTCGGCGTCGATCACCGTGTCCGCCAGCCCCCCGGTGTTCCGGACGATGGGGACCGTCCCGTACCGGAGGCTGTAGATCTGGTTCAGCCCGCACGGCTCGTAGCGGGAGGGCATCAGGTACATGTCGGCGCCCGCCTCGATCTTGTGGGCGAGCGCGTTGTCGTAGGCCAGCCGGACGGAGATCCTGTGGGGATGGCGGCGGCCGAACTCGGCCAGCGCCTCCTCGTAAGTCCGTTCCCCGGCCCCCAAGACCACGATGCGAACGGGCTGCCCGGCAAGCCACCCGCCGACCTGCTCGACGAGGTCGAACCCCTTCTGGGCCGTCAGGCGCCCCACGATCCCGATCACCGGCTCGGGGACATCGCCGCTCCAGCCGAACTCGGCCAGAAGGTCCGCCCGGCACGCCCGTTTCCCGTCCATGTTGCCCCGGGAATAACGGGCCGCGATGAAGCGGTCGGTGGCCGGGTTCCACTCGTCGTAGTCGACCCCGTTGAGGATCCCGTGGAGGACCTCCCGGCGCTCGGAGAGGACCCCCTCGAGGCCGTGTCCGAACTCGGCCGTCTGGATCTCGCGGCTGTAGGTGGGGCTGACCGTCGTCAGGAGGTCCGCGAAGATGAGCCCCGCCTTGAGCAGGTTGAGCTTCCCGTAGAACTCGACCCCCTTCGGCGTGAAGAGGTCCCAGGACAGGCCCGTCGTCGTGAGGTCGTGGTTCCAGAAGATCCCCTGGTACCCCATGTTGTGGATCGTGAACATCGAGCCGGTGTTGCGCACGATGTCCGTGCCGGAATACAGCGTCTTGAGATACGCCGGGATGAGCGCGGTCTGCCAGTCGTTGCAGTGGATGATGTCGTAACGGGCCCCGGTGCGCACCAGCCACTCCATGACGGCCCGGCAGAAAAAGGTGAAGCGCTCGCAGTTGTCGACGTAGTCGCCGTCCTTCGTCCCGTAGAGGAATTCCCGGTCGAAGCAGCGGTCGTTCCGGACGAGGAAGGCCCGGACGCCGCACCCGGCCTCCGTCATGTCCACCGTCCCGGTCTCCTCGCGGTGCCCGAGCGGAACGCGGACGGGGGGACAAGCCTGGGTCAGCCGGAGGCCCAGCCGGCCGACCGACCGGTAAAGCGGGAGGACGCAGTCCGCCTCGACCCCGATCCGGCGGAGCGCCTTGGGGAGCGCTCCGGTGACGTCGGCCAGGCCCCCCGTCTTCGCGAAGGGCACGATCTCGGACGATGCGACAAGCACCCTCATGGCGGCGCCCCGTTCGCCCTTTACTCGGGCAGCTCCCGGAGGTATTTCGCCGACTCCTCCGGAGGCGTCGGATTGATGTAGAAGCCGGACCCCCACTCGAACCCCGCGACCTTCGTGAGCTTCGGCATGATCTCGATGTGCCAGTGGTAGAAGTCGGCCGCCCGTTCCTGGAAGGCCGCGCTGTGGATGATGAAGTTGAACGGCGGGTTCTCGAGCGCGAGGTTGATCCGCCGGAGGGTCCGCCGGAAGACGGGCGCCAGCGCCCGGATCTGGTCCTGCTCGATCATCTCGTATGCGCACTGGTGCCGCTTCGGCACGATCCAGGTCTCGAACGGAAACCGGGGCGCGTACGGGGCGAACGCGAGGAAATCGCCGCTCTCCTCGACGATGCGCGCCTTCTGATCCATCTCCTGGACGATGATGTCGCAGATGAGGCACCGGTCGCGGAACCCGTAATACTCCTTGCAGCCGATCATCTCCTCCATCACCCGCTTCGGGATGACGGGGAGGGCGATGAGCTGGGAGTGGCTGTGGGACAGGGACGCGCCGGCCGCGGAGCCGTGGTTCTTGAAGACGATGACGGACTTGAACCGGCGGTCCTTCTTCAGGTCGTTGACCCGCTCCCGGTACGCCCAGAGGATGTCCTCGATCCGGCTCTCGGGCAGATCGTGGAGCTCCACGTCGTGCCGCTCGGTCTCGATCACGACCTCGTGGGCCCCGATCCCGTTCATCCGGTCGTAGACGCCGTTCCCGGCCTTCCCCAGGTCCCCTTCGATCCGCAGGGCGGGAAACTTGTTCGGGACCACGCGGAGCGTCCATCCGCCGTCGCCCCCGCCCGCCGGACGGACCGCGAGGATCTCGGGGGGCGTCATCCGCTCGCTCCCCGGGCACAGCGGGCACACCCCCTCCTTGCGGGGGGGCGGCTCCGGCGCGAAGTCGTGCGGCCGCTTCGCCCGCTCGGTGGAGATGATGACCCACCGGCCCACGATGGGGTCTTTCCTGAGCTCCGTCATGGATCCTCCGGATCTGCCTGATCGGGAAAGCCGGAAGGGATCGGAAACCCGCCGCGCGGCGCACGGCGGGGGCGGCTCACCGCACTTCCTCCTCTTCGGCGACGGTCTTGCAGTCGAAGCACAGCGAGGTCACGGGCCTCGCGATGAGGCGCTTCTCCTCGATCTTCCCGCCGCACGCCTCGCAGATCCCGAACGTCCCGTTCTCGATCCGCTTCATCGCCTCCTTGATCTTGGCGAGCAGCTTGCGCTCGCGGTCGCGGAGCCGCAGCGTGAAGTTCCGGTTCGACTCGAGGAGGGCCCGGTCGGTCGGATCGGGGAAATTCTCGTCGGAGGCCGTCGTCATGTCGGAGACGGTCCGCCCCGCGCCCGCCAGAAGGTCGTCCATCTGGCGCTGGAGCTCCTCCCGGCACTTTTCGAGGACCGCGCGTTCCATCCCAAGCCCCCGGCGAAAACCTACCCAAAGTATAAATTATATTCCAGCGCGAGGGGGTGTAAAGACGGGGAACGGCGCGCCTACCGGAGGAAGAAGCGGACGGGCACCTCGACCCAGCCGGGAACCGCGGGAAGCGGCGCCGACCCCAGGACGCCGCGGCGGGCCGCCTCGTCGAGGAGGCGCGCCCCGCTGCTCCTGGCCACCCGGATCTCCGCGGGGTTGCCGCGGCCGTCGACCCGGATCCGCAGGAGGACCTCCCCCTCCTGCCCCCGCCGGATCGCCTCCTCGGGGTAGACGATCCGCGACCGGATCTTCTCGCGGAGCAGCTTTGCCAGCGCACCGTCCGGGCGGCCGTCCGCCCCGCTCCCCGCCGGTCCGCCGATCGCCGCCGGGCGCCCCTCGCCCGGGACGCCGCCGAAGCCGGCGTTCTTCGCGGATGCGGAGCCCGTCACGGAACCTCCACGGCCCTCCATTCCGATTGCCGCCCCCTTTCCGGGCGGAACGGACGCCGGCGTGGAAACCGCCGCGGGAACAACCGTCGCGGCCGCGACGGAGACGGGATCGAGCGATCCGCGGCGCACCGGGTGATCCGCCGCCCCCGGCGACACGGCCGGAACGACCCGCGGGATCTCCGCCGGTCCCGCGGCGGGGGGCACCGCCTCCGCCGCACGCCGCTCCCCCGTTCCCCCGGCGGCAGGGAAGGACGGCGCAACGGAGGGGGGCGTCGTCGAAAGCCGTTCGCCCGTCCCCGCTCCGGCGTCGAGCCGTTCTCCCCACCCTTTCGCCCGGACCGCGGGCGCGCCCGCGCCGCCGTTCGACGCCGACACCGGGCCGAACCGATCCGCCTCG
>JAMDBZ010000016.1 GCA_023488945.1 Deltaproteobacteria bacterium | reverse complement strand
GTGGCCGAAGAGCCCGATCGGCAGGGAGCGCCTTTTCTCCAGCCGGCCGCAGACCACCTCGATGTTGGAAAGGCCGATCAGGGCCCGGGCGCGCGACAGGAAGGCGCACTTCTTCGCCGTCGCCTCCAGGAGGACGACCCGGCTCTCCGGTGCGCAGACCGCCAGGGGGATGCCGGGGTAGCCGGCGCCGGATCCGAAATCGAGGGTCCGCCCGGGGAACGGGCCGAACCCGAGCAACAGCAGGGAGTCCACCACGTGCTTGACCGCGACTTCGAGGGGATCGGTGATCGCCGTGAGCCGGATCGCCCGGTTCCACCTCAGCATCTCCCGGGCGTGAAGGGAAAGCGTCTCGGCCGCCCCCGGGGGGATCGCGAGGCCGGCCTCCCGGAGGAGTTCTTCAAGCCCCGCCGGAGAGAGAGGGTCTTGCCGGCTCTCCGTCATCCCGGCGCCCCAGGCCGATGTTTCACGTGGAACATTCCTCCCGTTGGAATTGCCCGCCCTTGCGCCACGAGACGACCGGCGGCCGGGCCGACCGCGGCAACGTTTCACGTGGAACATCGCCGGCCGGACCAACGTGTTTTCAGGCCCTTGCGGCCCCGGCCTCCATCCGGCTGCGCTTGAGGGCGACCAGGAGCAGCCCCACCGCCGCCGGCGTCACTCCGGGGATCCGCTGCGCTTGCCCGATGGAAGCCGGACGGACCCGGACGAGCTTGTCCCGGACCTCGGCCGACAGCCCGGGGGTCGACTCGAAGGGGAAGTCCGGCGGAAAGGCCATCGCCTCGTATTTCCGGAGCTTTTCGGCCTCCTCCTCCTGGCGCCGGATATACCCGTCGAACTTGATCTCCAGCTCCGCCAGGGCGGCGACCTTCGGATCGACCGGCCCCAAGGCGGGGGCGCACGCCAGGAGCATCGTCACCGTCACCCCCGGCCGGCGCAGGAGCTCCGCGTACCGGATCCCCGGGCGGACCGGCGCGCCCCCCTCCCCTTCCACGAGCCGGCAGAGGGGGTCCCCCGCGGCCACCCGCTTCTCCTCGAGGCTCTTCAGGAACGCCTCGAGCCCCTGGCGTTTCTCCGGGACGGCCCGGTAGCGGTGCTCGGGGAGGAGCCCCGCCCGGTAGCCGATCTCCGAGAGGCGCAGGTCGGCGTTGTCCTCCCGGAGCAGGAGCCGGTACTCGGCCCGGGAGGAGAACATCCGGTACGGGTCCTTCGTCCCTTTCGTGACCAGGTCGTCGATCAGGACCCCGATGTACGCCTCGGCGCGCGACAAGATCACCGGCGGCTCCCCTTTCCCCCGCCGGGCGGCGTTGATCCCGGCGACGATCCCCTGGGCGGCCGCCTCCTCGTACCCGCTCGTCCCGTTGATCTGCCCGGCGTGGAAGAGGTTCTTCACGATCTTCGTCTCGAGGGAGGGCAGAAGCTGCACCGGGTCGGCGAAGTCGTACTCGATCGCGTACCCCGGCCGGATGATCTCGACCCGCTCGAGCCCCGGGATGGTCCGGAGCATTCTCACCTGGATGTCATACGGCAAGCTCGTGGACACACCGTTGGGATAATACTCCGAGGTCCGAAGCCCCTCCGGCTCGAGGAAGACGTGGTGGCGGTCCCGGTCGGGGAACCGGACCACCTTGTCCTCGATCGAGGGGCAGTACCTCGGGCCGATCCCCTGGATGACCCCCGTGTAGAGGGGCGAGCGCGACAGCCCCGACCGGATCGCCTCATGGGTCGCCGCATTCGTGTAGGTCACGTAGCAGGGAAGCTGCGGCCGCGTGATCCGCTCGGTCCCGAAGGAGAACGGGGCGGGGTCGGGATCGCCGTCCTGCCGCTTGGTCTTTGAAAAGTCGATGGTTTTCGCGTCGAGCCGGGGGCAGGTCCCGGTCTTCAGGCGCCCCACGGAGAAGCCGAGCGCCCGGAGGGAATCGGAGAGCTTCATCGACGGGAAGTCACCGGCCCGGCCCGCCGGGTAGTTGACGAGCCCCACGTGGACGAGCCCCTTCATAAAGGTTCCGGGGCACAAAACGACCGTCTTCCCCCGGAACCGGACCCCGATGTTCGTCTCGACCCCGACGGCGGCCCCTCCCTCCGCCAGAACCGCGTCGACCATCGCCTGCTTGATGTCGAGCCCTTCCGTTCCCTCGAGGACCTTCTTCAACCGGAGGCGGTAGACCTGCTTGTCGGCCTGGGCGCGGGAGGAGCGCACGGCGGGCCCCTTGCTCGTGTTGAGCCGGCGGAACTGGATCCCCGTGGCGTCGATGTTCTTCCCCATCTCGCCGCCCAGGGCGTCGATCTCGCGGACCAGGTGCCCCTTGGCGAGCCCTCCGATCGCCGGGTTGCACGACATGAGCCCGATCGCGTCCGCGTTGATCGTGAGCAGGAGCGTGGCGCACCCCATCCGGGCCGCGGCGAGCGCCGCCTCGCAGCCGGCGTGCCCGCCTCCCACGACGATCACGTCGTACTCTTTCGAATAGACCGGTTCCACGTGGAACGTCCCTCGAAAACCTCTTCCCCTACGGCTATTTCCCGATGCAGAACGATTCGAAGACGGCGTCCAGGACCTCGTCCGGGGCGATCTCCCCCGCAAGCTCCGAAAGAGCCCGGGACGCCTCCCGGACATCGGCCGCCACGAACTCGATCGGAAGCCCGCCTCGAATCGCCTCCCGCGCACGCAGGAGCGCCTCGGCGCTCCGCCGGACAGCTGTCACGTGCCGCAGCCGGGTGAGCGGCGCCTCCGCCATGGTACCCTCCTCCTGCGGAGCCAGTTCCTCGACGATCCGGGCGACGAGCTCCCCCACCCCCTCCCCCGTCTTCGCCGAAAGGACGCAGAGCCCTTTCCGCCCGGGCCCCGTGAACCGGGTCCCATCCTCACGCGCCGGCAGGTCCGCCTTGTTCAGGGAGAGGAGGTGGGACCGCTCCGCCACGTCCCGGTACGCCTCGACGTCTTCCTTCCCCGCCGGCCGGCCCCGGTCGAGGACAAAGAGGACGAGATCGGCCTGGGCGACGATCTCCCGGGCGCGCCGGACCCCCTCGCGCTCGACCGGATCCCCGGGTTCCCGAAGCCCCGCCGTGTCGACGAGACGGACCGGAATCCCGCCGAGCGCAACCTCCGCGGAGACGTAATCCCGCGTCGTCCCGGGGATCTCCGTGACGATGGCCCGCTCCTCCCCCGCGATCCGGTTCAGAAGAAGCGACTTCCCGACGTTCGCTCTGCCTGCGATCGCCACGGTCGCCCCGTCCCGCAGTCGATGCCCGGCTGCGTAGCTCCCGGCGAGCCGATCGAGGGCCTCGCTCAATTCAGATACCCGTTCTTCCAGTTGCTTTGGCTCGGCTTGGGGGACGTCCTCTTCGTCGGCGAAATCGATGGAGGACTCCAGCAACAAGAGGAGGGAGAGCATCCGCTCCCGCAGCGGGGCGATCGCCCGGCCGATCCCCCCCTTGAGCTGCCTCAGGGCGGCGCGGGCCGCTCCCTCCGTCCGGGCGGCGATGAGATCGGCGACACCCTCGGCCTCCGTGAGATCCATCTTCCCGTTGAGGAAGGCTCGGCGGGAGAATTCCCCCGGCACCGCCGGGTCCGCGCCGAGCGAGCAGGCGGCGGCGGCGACCCGTTCCACGAGGAGGGGATTGCCGTGGAGATGGATCTCCGCGACGTCCTCACCGGTGTAGCTCTTGGGAGCCGGGAAGAAGGCGGCCAGCCCCGAGTCGATTTCCCGGCCGTCTTCGCCGCGGATGAGGCAGGGGAGGAGCGCCCGAGGCGGCACGGCGGCCGGCGGCAGACCCGTCAGCCGGCCGGCGATCGCGAACGCCCGCGGGCCGGAGATCCGCACGATCGAGACCGCCCCCACGCCCCGCGGGGTCGCGGGGGCGGCGATCGTGGATCCGCCCCGCCCGGGCGGCGTGCTCCTGGGACCTTCCGGGACGATGGCGCCTCGCTCCCCCTTGCAGCCGGCCTTACGGCGACGCGGCCTGCGCAGCCGCGGCCTGCCGGTTGTGGATCACCTGCTGGCCGATGCTCAGGAGGTTGTTGACGAGCCAGTAGATGACGAGTCCCGTCGGGAAGCCCCAGAACATGAAGGTGAAGATGACGGGCATCAGGAGCATCATCTTCTGCTGCGCCGGGTCCATCCCGCCCGAGGGGGTCATCTTCTGCTGGATGAACATCGAGATCCCCATGAGGAGCGGCAGCAGCCGGATCGGGATCACGTATCCCGCCACGGTCAGGTCCCACAGATGCTCGGGGGCGGACAGGTCGGTGATCCACAGGAAGAAGGGGGACTGGCGCAGCTCGATGGTCACGAGAAGCGCCTTGTAGAGCGCGATGAAGACCGGGATCTGGAGGAGCATCGGCAGGCAGCCGGAGAAGGGGTTGATCTTGTACGTCTTGTAGAGGTTCATCGTCTCCTGGTTGAGCCGGGCCTTGTCGTCCTTGTACTTCTCCCGGAGCTTGGTGAGGATCGGCGCGAGGTCCTGCATCTTCTTCATCGACTGCAGCGATTTCCTCGTGAGAGGATAGAAAAGGATCTTGACAAGGACCGTCAGAAAGATGATGTCGAGGCCGTAATTGCGTGTCATCCGGTGGCTCTCGTCGAGCAGCCACACAAGCGGCTTGGCGAGGAACGAGAACCAGCCGTAGTCGATCAGGTTTTCGAGCCCTTTTCCCGTCCTCTTGAGGAGATCGGCTTCCTTGGGGCCGGCGAAGGCACGGAAGCCGAATCGCACGCTCTCACCCGGCGAAAGCGTCGCCGGAGCTTCCCCGAGCGCCATCTGCAGGCCCTGCTCGCCCAGCGGGGCGAGCCGCTCAAGCGTCCACTCTTTCCCGGGGAGGACGATCAGGGCGAAATATTTCGAGTCGGCCGCCGCCCACGTGACCGGCGTCTTCCCGACCTTTCCCTTGGCGATCGCCTTCAGGTCGACCCGTTCCAGGCCGCCGCGGGTGCCGAGGACGGCCCCCTTGAAGACGTACGAGTCGCCCGAGAGCTCGCCCAGGAACTCCTGCGAGAGCTCGACTCCAGGCGCGACCCGGACCGTCTCGCGCGTCCCGTTGGTCACCTGCGCGCCGACGTCGAAATCGTACGCGTCGGCGGAGAACCGGTAGTCGCGCACGATCCGGATGCCGCCCGAGGAGGTCCAGGAGAGCGTAACGGTCTTCTTCTCGCCGGGCTTGACGACGACCTCGCCGGGAGCGTCGGAGGCGTAAACCGGGACCGGGGGAAGCGCCGGCTGGCTCCCCCCGAGCGACAGATCGAAGGGGAGCGGTCTCGTCGTCCCCGAACCGATGATGTCGAGCGGCTTCCCCCCCGGCCCCTGCACGTCGGGATAGCGCGCAAGCCGGAACGAGGAGAGCCCTCCGCCCGCCGTATCGATCATGGCCGTGAACAGCGGCGTCCGGACGGAGATCGTCCGGGCGGGGGTCTGGCGCAGGGGGGCGCCCGCGCCGGGCGCGGCCATCGCCGCGGGGGCGCCGGAGGCGGCGGTGGGAGACGCCGTGCGCGCGTTGTCGTTCCCGGACGCGGGGGTCTGGCCGGTCGCGGCCTTCGTTGCCGGGCCTTTCGGCGGTTCGGGCATGAAATAGTGCTGGTAGAGGAGCAGGACAGCGATCGACAGGACGATCGCCAGGATCAGACGTTTTTCCATTCTTCCCTCGATCCCCAAAGATGGATCCGCCGCGGCGGGTCGTATCCCCCCGGGTGGAAGGGGTGGCACTTCAGGAGCCGCGCCATCCCGTCAACAAGGCCGAGCAGGAAACCGTTCATGGAGATGGACCGGATCATGTACTCCGAGCAGCTCGGCTCGAACCGGCAACAGGGGCCCAGGTACGGCGACACGGTCCGCTGGTAGAGTTTCAACAGGGCGATGGGAATGGACCTTGAGAGCATCGGGCGGCTAGCCTTCCGCGCCCCAGCGCTGCGCGATTGCCGGGAGGAGCTCCTTTTGCACCGTCGCGAGGGTCACTTCGGGGAGGGCCTTCCTGGCCACGATCGCCGTGCGGCTCCCTTCGGGGAAGACGTTCCTGTTGAGGCGGCAGAACTCCCGGACCACCCGCTTGATCCGGTTCCTGACGACCGCCGACCCCACCCGCTTTCCCACCGAGATCCCGACCTTCCGGCCGGGAGTTCCCAAGTCGCGATAGACCGAGAAATGCTCGGTCCGGACCCGTTGCCCCCGGGTCACGACCTCGCGGTACTCGCGGTCGGCGCGCATCCGCTCCTCTTTGGGGAAACGGAAGCCGGACACCTTCGGGGAACTCCCCCCCGGCGGGAGAATCACTTCTTGCCGCTGACCGCCACGGCGAGGCGCTTGCGCCCCTTCGCGCGACGGCGGGAGAGGACCACCCGGCCCGCCTTCGATGCCATGCGCTGGCGGAATCCGTGGGTCCGCTTCCGCCGGAGATTGTGCGGCTGGTACGTGCGCTTCATCGCGTCCTTCCTTCAATCCGTCTTCGACTCGTGGATCCTGCCGGCCGATTGGGAAATAAATAATCTAGGCCCTCCCGCTTCCCCCTGTCAATCGGAAAGTCCCCTTCCGGCACGGGAAGACCGACGGGGGATTCTCCCCCCGCGGGCCTGGATTCTCCCGGTGCGCTCCGTCCTGCGCCGGTCGCTCCGCTCGGGACGGCGCGGCGTCTCGCGGATCCACCGGCATTCGAGCGGCGCAACAGCGCGCCGGAAGGCCCATCGGTTCCTCGGCGATCGGGCTGCGGACCGCACCAGGATCGCGGAACGAGGCTGTCGGGGAAAATCTCCTTGATTCCCGTTTTCCCCCTGTGATACCCTTCTTCCGCCCTGCGACCCCTGTTGACCATGCGAAATTCCCGCAGGAACACCGGCCAAACATCCGAAATCGCCGGAGGATGAAACCAAAAATTTCCTTGGAACACATTGAAATTAAAGAAGAAATTTCTTTATCCACAGGTGTGGATAACTATGTTGGCAACTTTCTTGCCGACAAAGCCCTTAACCTCTTGTCAATGAACGTGTTTTCCGGGTTCTCCCCCTCTTCGAGGCTCTCTCCCTGGAGGGCTTCCGCATGACCCACCAGGCCTGGGAAAAGACCCTCACGCGGCTTAAGGAACAGCTCGGAGAGCAGATCTACGAAACATGGCTCCGGCCGCTCCGTTTCGTATCGCGCGAGGGGGCGCAACTCTTCGTGGCGACGCCGCACCTGTTCTTCAAGCAATGGATCGAGGAGAACTACCTCTCGCAGATCGAGGAGTGCGTCAGGAAGGAATTCGGGGGGGACCTGTCCATCGAGATCGTCGTGGGAAGCGAGGAGGAGAGCGAGCCCGAGCGAGGCGCCGTCCCGCTTCCCGCCGCTTTCCCGTCGCCCCTCCTCGACGATCAGCCTCCGCGGGCACGCGTGCACGACGGCCTCCTCAACCTGCGGTACACCTTCGAGCGGTTCGTCGTCGGGGTGGGAAACCAGTTCGCCCAGGCCGCCGCCTTCGCCGTGGCGACCGACCCCGCGAAGAGCTACAACCCGCTGTTCATCTACGGCGGCGTCGGGCTCGGGAAGACACACCTGCTTCACGCCATCGGGAACCTGGCGATCGAGCGGCGGCCGAGGCTCAACGTCTGCTACACGCCCGCGGAGAGGTTCACCAACGAGCTCATTTACTGCCTCCGGACGAACCGGATGTCCACGTTCAAGGAAAAGTACCGGAACGTCGACATGCTCCTGGTCGACGACGTCCAGTTCATCGCCGGCAAGCAGCGAACGCAGGAGGAGTTCTTCCACACCTTCAACGACCTCTATACCTCGCACAAGCAGATCGTCGTCACGAGCGACAAGTTTCCCAAGGAGATCCCGGACCTCGAGGAGCGGATCCAGTCCCGGTTCGAGTGGGGACTGGTCGCCGACATCCAGCCGCCCGACATGGAAACGAAGGTCGCCATTCTGACCCGAAAGGCGCAGGCCGACAAGATCCCGCTTCCCCAGGACGTCGCCATCTTCCTCGCATCGGTGGTCAAGTCGAACATCCGCGAGCTGGAAGGGTCGCTCATCCGGATCGGTGCGCACGCATCGCTCACGAACCGCGAGATCAACCTCGATCTGGCCCGGGAGGTCCTCTCGAAGCTCCTCGAGAGCGCCGAGCGGGAGATTTCGCCGGAGTCGATCGTCAAGGCGGTGGCCGACCAGTTCGGCGTGAAGGTCTCCGATCTGCGCTCGAACCGGAAGCACAAGGTCGTGGCGGTGCCCCGGCAGGTCGCAATGTACCTGATGCGCCATCTGACGAACGCCTCCTTCCCCGAGATCGGACAACGGTTCGGCGGCCGCGACCACTCGACGGTCATGTATGCCGTAAAAAAGATAGAGCAGAAGATCAAAGACGATGTATCTTTAAGGAACACCGTGGAGGGCCTGCGGAAAGCCCTCGCGGGATAAGCCTGCCGACTGCGTGTGGAGAAAACCGCTCTCCACCATCGGCGAGGGAAGCGCGGGAATTCATGCACACGGCCCGGAAGGCGGTTTCCAGCGAACGCGACGTCCGTTACGCCCTTTTCCACAATTCCACACCGCCTGCTGTGACTTCTAAGTTTTTGAATTTTATTAAACCAAGAGGTTGCTCATGAACTTTACGGTGGATCGCGATCTGCTGGAAGGTCTCCTGGCTCGAGTCCAGGGAGTGGCCGAGCGGCGCCACACGATGCCGGTCCTCTCGCACACGCTCCTGACGGCCGGAGGGAACGATCTGACCCTGGTCGCCTCGGACCTCGAGATCGTCATCCGGTGCGTCCAGGGGGTCGGTGCAACGGAGAAGGGAAGCGTCGCGCTGCCGGCGCGGAAGTTCTACGACATTGCGAAGGTCCTCCCCAGGGGACCCGTCGCGGTCGCGGGGCGGGAGGGGAACTATGTGGAGATCTCGGCGGGGCGCGGGCACTTCCGCCTGGCGGGGTTGCCCGGCTCGGAGTTTCCCGAGATGCCGGAGAAGCCCAAGGCCAAGCCGGTCTCCGTGGACCCGGAAATGTTCCGGAAGCTGGTGGACCGGATCGCGCCGTTCGCCTCTTCGGACGAGACGCGGTACAACCTCGCGGGGGTCCTCTTCGAGAAGCGGGACGTCGACGGGAAGCAGATGTTGAGGATGGTGGCCACGGACGGGCACCGTCTGGCGATCGCGGACGGCGAGGTTCCGGGGATCGGGGAACTTCTGGGCGAGCGGCGGATGCTTGTCCCGAAGAAGGGGCTTCTCGAGATCCGGAAGCTTGCGGAGGGGGGAACGGGCTCTTTCGATCTCTCGGCGTCGGAGAAATTCCTCTTTGCCGGGAAGGGGGACACCGAGATCTGGATCCGGCTCCTGGAAGGGGATTTCCCCGACTACCTGCAGGTCCTGCCGAAGGACAACGCGCTCCGGGTGAAGCTCCGGAGGGAATCGTTCACCGAGGCGCTGCGGCGCGTGAGCGTGATGGCCCCGGAGAAGGTCCACAGCGTGAAGCTCTCGTTTTCCGGGAAGCAACTCGAGGTGTCCACGACGAGCCCGGACCTGGGCGAGGCGCGGGACCTGCTGGAAGTCGAGTACGACGGCGCGCCGATCAAGATCGGGTTCAACGGGCGTTACCTGCTCGACGCAATGAACGGGATCTCCGAGGAATCGGTCCTGTTCGAAATCAAGGACGAGGTATCGCAGGTCCTGATCCGGCCGGAGAAGGAGGCGAGCTTCCAGGCCGTGATCATGCCGATGCGGATTTTCTGAAAGGAACCGCTTCTCCTTGCGATCGGGAAAGGGAGTCGAAAGGCTCCCTTTTCGATCCTTCCGGATGTCCCCCGCGCCGCCGTTTCCCTTCCTTGAGAACCTCTCTTTACGGGACACAAAATCGCCCGGAAAGGTTATAATTAATCGATTAATCTCCGGGAGACAAAAGGGCATGTCTGAGGGGCCTGTCAGCGGCGCCGCGAACAGGAACGGCGCATCCGACTATACTGGCGAAAATATTAAGGTTTTGAAGGGGCTCGAGGCGGTCCGGACGCGGCCGGCGATGTACATCGGCTCCACGGACTCCTACGGACTCCACCACCTGGTCTACGAGGTCGTCGACAACTCGGTCGACGAGGCGATGGCGGGGTATTGCGACGCCATCTCCGTGACGATCCACAAGGACGATTCGATCACCGTGGATGACAACGGCCGCGGGATTCCCGTCGACGTGATGGAGGAGGAGGGGAAGCCGGCGGCCGAGGTGGTGCTCTCCGTCCTGCACGCCGGCGGGAAGTTCGACCGGGAGACGTACAAGGTCTCGGGGGGCTTGCACGGCGTCGGCGTCTCGGTCGTCAACGCCCTGTCGGAGTGGCTCGTCGCCGAGATCAAGCGCGACGGAAGCCTCCACCGGATCGAGTTCGCCCGCGGCGAAACGGCGAAGCCGCTTTCCGTCGTCGGCAAGGCGCGCAAGAGCGGGACGAAGATCACCTTCAAGCCCGACACGACGATCTTCTCCGAGACGGAGTTCTCGTTCGACGTCCTGTCGGGACGCCTCCGGGAGCTCGCGTTCCTGAACGCTGGGCTCAAGATCGGGATCGTCGACGAACGGAACGACAAGTCGCACGATTTCCAATACAGGGGCGGGATCAGCGAGTTCGTCAGGCACCTCAACCGGAACAAGACCCCTCTTCACCCGAAGCCGGTCTGGATCGAGGGGGCAAAGGAGGGGATCGCGATCGAGGTCGCGATCCAGTACAACGACTCGTACCAGGAGACGGTCTTCACCTTCGCCAACAACATCAACACGCACGACGGCGGGACGCATCTCGTCGGCTTCCGCTCGGCGCTGACGCGGGCGATCAACCAGTACTCGAATGCGAACAACCTCCTCAAGGGCGTCAAGGAGAACCTCTCCGGCGACGACGTCCGCGAGGGGCTGACGGCGGTCGTCTCGGTCAAGGTCCCCGAGCCGCAGTTCGAGGGGCAGACCAAGAACCGGCTCGGCAACAGCGAGGTCAAGGGACTGGTCGACTCGCTCGTCTACGAGAAGCTGCTCACGTTTTTCGAAGAGAACCCCTCCGTGGCGCGCAAGATCGTCGAGAAGGGACTCGAGGCCGCGCGCGCGCGCGACGCGGCGCGCAAGGCCAAGGAGCTGGTGCGCCGAAAGGGAGCGCTCGACTCGGAAGGACTCCCCGGCAAGCTCGCCGATTGCCAGGAGCGCGACCCGGCCCGCTGCGAGCTGTTCATCGTCGAGGGGGACTCGGCCGGCGGCTCGGCGAAGCAGGCGCGCGACCGGCGGTTCCAGGCGATCCTGCCGCTCAAGGGCAAGATCCTGAACGTCGAGAAGGCCCGGATCGACAAGATGCTCTCGTCCCAGGAGATCCGGACGATGATCGCGGCGCTCGGCGCCGGGATCGGCCAGGACGACCACGACCCCGCGAAGCTCCGCTACGGGAAGATCATCATCATGACCGACGCCGACGTCGACGGCGCCCACATCCGGACGCTCCTGCTCACCTTCTTCTACCGGAACATGGAGGAGCTGGTCAAAAACGGACACGTCTACATCGCCCAGCCGCCGCTCTACGGTCTGCGGAAAGGGAAGGAGACGATCTACCTCAAGGACGACGCGGCCTATCGGGAGCACCTGATCAACAACGGGGCGCAAGGACGCTCCGTCGCCGGCAACGGGAGGAAGGCGGCGCTCACGGGCCAGAAGCTCGTCGAGTGGCTGAAGAGAATCGCCCGGCTCCAGGAGCTCGCCGAGCGGGCGGAGAAGCGGGGGCTGCCGGCGTTCCTCCTGATCTCGCTCGGCGCGCGGGCGGAGGAGGGGGCGCAGGCGCTCGCCTCCGAGAGAAGCGCGAAGACGTTCTTCGCCTCCCTCATCGACGAGTGGAGGAAGACCCGGACCGAGATCACGGCGACGGCCACGGCTTTCGAGCCCGATCCCGACTCCGAGAACGGCGGCGTCCGGTGCCGGCTGTCGTGGAAACGGGGCGGGCTGCCGATGTCGTACTCCGTCGACCGGAAGCTGATGGACGCGGCGGACCTCCGGGAGGTGGCGCAGCTCTACACGGCGACCCTCGAGACGCTCGCGCCGCCCTACCGGCTGGAAGGGGAGGGGGAGTTCCCCGAGGCCGACGGCCCCCTGTGCCTGCTCGGCCAGGTGCTCGAGGCGGGGAAGAAGGGGCAGACGATCCAGCGGTACAAGGGCCTGGGCGAGATGAACCCCGAGCAGCTCTGGGAGACGGCGATGAACCCGGGAACCCGGGTCCTCCTGCGCGTGAGCGTCGAGGACAAGGTTGAGGCGGACGAGATCTTCACCACGCTCATGGGCGACGCCGTTGACCCGCGCCGCGAGTTCATCGAGAAGAACGCGCTCGACGTCACGTCGCTCGACGTCTGATGTCCGTTCCCGTTTCCGCGTTGCGCACCGAGTAACGACGAGGAGCACCGACCAGCGATGGACCTGTTCGCCCGCCCGGCGATCCCCCGAACGATCGAAGACGAAATGCGCCGATCCTACCTCGATTACGCGATGAGCGTGATCGTGGGGCGCGCGCTGCCGGACGTGCGCGACGGGCTCAAGCCCGTGCAGCGGCGGATCCTCTACGCGATGCACGAGCTCGGCAACGAGTACGGCAAGCCGTACAAGAAGTCGGCCCGCATCGTCGGCGACGTGATCGGCAAGTACCACCCCCACGGCGACACCGCCGTCTACGACGCCCTCGTCCGGATGGTCCAGGACTTCTCGCTCCGGTACCCGCTCGTCGACGGCCAGGGGAACTTCGGCTCGGTCGACGGCGACTCGGCCGCGGCGATGCGGTACACCGAGGTTCGGCTTGCCAGGATCGCCTCCGAGCTCCTGTCCGACCTCGACAAGGAGACGGTCGAGGCGGCGCCCAACTACGACGGGTCGCTCTCCGAGCCGCGCGTCCTGCCGTCGCGGATCCCGAACCTGCTCGTCAACGGGAGCTCGGGGATCGCCGTCGGGATGGCGACCTCCATCCCGCCCCACAACATGGGAGAAGTCGTCGACGCCCTCGTCGCGCTCGTCGGGAAACCGGACCTGACCGTGGACGACCTCATGGCCTTCATCCCGGCCCCCGACTTCCCGACCGGCGGGATCCTCTACGGCCTCGACGGGGTGCGCGAGGCGTACCGGACGGGGCGGGGGAGCGTCCAGGTCCGGGCGCGCGCCTTCATCGAGAAGGCGAAGAAGGGAGACCGCGAGTCGATCGTCATCACGGAGATCCCGTACCAGGTCAACAAGTCGCGGCTCATCGAGAAGATCGCCGATCTCATCCGGGACAAGGCGATCGAGGAGATCAGCGACATCCGGGACGAGTCGGACCGGGACGGGATGCGGGTCGTCGTCGAGCTGAAGAAGGACGCCGTCGCCGAGGTCGTCCTCAACAACCTCTACAAGCAGACCCAGATGCAGATCTCCTTCGGCGTGCAGCTTTTGGCCATCGTCCAGAACCAGCCGCGGACGATGAACCTCAAGGAGCTGCTCGAGGAGTTCCTCGCCTTCCGGAAGGAGGTCGTCACGCGGAGGACGATCTTCCTCCTCAAGAAGGCGGAAGCCCGGGCCCACATCCTGGAGGGGCTCAGGATCGCCCTCGAGAACCTCGATGCGGTCATCAAGCTGATCCGGGCGTCGAAGGACCCCAAGACGGCCCGGGACGGCCTGATGGGCAGGTTCGGGCTCTCGGAGCTGCAGGCCCAGGCGATCCTCGAGATGCGGCTCCAGCGGCTCACCGCTCTCGAGCGGGAGAAGATCCTGGAGGAACTCAAAAGCGTCCGGGAGGAGATCGCGCGGCTCAAGAAAATCCTCGCTGAGGAGAAGGAACTGCTCCGGGTCATCGTCGAGGAATTCCGCGAGATCCGCGCGTCCTACGCCGACCCGCGCCGCTCCCAGATCGTCACCGACACGAAGGAGCTGCGCCTGGAGGACCTCATCGTCGACGAGGAGATGGTCGTCACCGCCTCCCACTCGGGGTACATCAAGCGGAACCCGATCAGCCTCTACCGGACGCAGCGGCGCGGCGGGCGGGGGAAGGTCGGGATGGGGACCCGGGAGGAGGACTTCGTCTCCATGGTCTTCATCGCCTCGATGCATACCTACGTCATGTTCTTCACGAACACCGGCAAGGTCTACTGGCTCAAGGTCCACGAGATCCCGGAGGCCTCCCGGGCCGCCAGGGGCCGCCCGATCGTCAACCTCCTGAACCTGTCCCAGGGCGAGCGCGCCACGACGATCCTCCCCGTGCGGGAGTTCACCGGGGGGAAATACATCGTGATGGCCACGGAGCAGGGGACCGTCAAGAAGACGGAGCTCATGGAGTTCTCCCGGCCGCGCTCCGGCGGGATCATCGCGCTCGGCCTGAACGAGGGGGACCAACTGATCGCGACCGCGCTCACGGGCGGGAGCGACGAGGTGTTCCTCTCGACCCGCCAGGGGATGTCGATCCGGTTCCACGAGGAGGACGTCCGGCCGATGGGACGCACCGCCGTGGGGGTCCGCGGCGTCAACCTCGAAGAGGGGGACGCCGTCGTCGGGATGGAGATCCTGAAAGCCCAGGGAACGCTCCTCACCGCGACGGAGAACGGATACGGCAAGCGGACGGCGGTGGAGGAGTACCCGGCCCAGTCCCGCGGCGGGAAGGGGGTGATCACCCTCAAGGTGACGGAGAAGACCGGCCCCGTGGTGGGGATCGCCCAGGTCTCCGAGACCGACGAGGTGATCCTGGTCACCGACGGCGGCAAGATCATTCGGGTGGCGGTCGCGGGCATCCGGGTGATCGGGCGGAACACGCAGGGGGTGCGGCTCATCAGTCTCCAGGAGAAGGAGCACGTCGCATCGCTCGCGCGCCTGGCGGAGAAGGACGAGTGAACCGTGGCGCGGGAAGGAATCCTTCGGGGCCGGCGTGAGGGGCCGCGCGCCGCGCGCGCGGCGGTCCCGCTCCTGCTGCTGATCGCGCTTCTTTCGTCGTGCGCCGACCCCGCGCGAGAGCGGTTCGAGGGGGCGGAGAAGGCGCTCCTGGAGCAGAGGATGGAGGCGGCGCTCGCCGGGTTCCGGTCGATCCCCAAGGAGTTCCCCCAGTCACGGTATGCGCCGGCGGCGCTGTTGCGGCAGGGCGACCTGTACGGGTCGTACTACCGGAACTACCCGGCCGCGGTCGAGGCGTACGAGTCGCTCGCCTTCAACTATCCCGGGGCGACCGAGGTCCCCCGGGCGAACCTCCGCAAGGGGGAGATCCTCCTCCTGCAGTTTTTCAATGCCCCGGCGGCCGTCGAGACGCTGGAGCGGGTCCGGAAGCAGTTCCCGAAATACGAGAAGAGCGACGAGGTGCTCCTGCTCCTGGCGAAGGCGTACGGGCAGCTTCCGGACATGGGGCGGGAAATGGCGGTTCTCTCCGAGCTGATCGAGAAGTATCCCGCGTCGCCGAAGGCGGCGGAGGCGCGGTGGATGACGGCGTTCGCCCTCCTCGTCCAGGGAAAGTTCGCGGACGCCGACCGGGAGTTCCGCAGGATCCTGTATCTTTCCACCGACCGGGCCGACATCGTCCGGGCGCGGTGGGGGATGGGGCAGGCGCTCGAGGGGATGGGGGAGCTCGAGAAGGCGCTCGAACAGTACGAGGCGATCCGGAGCGAGTTCGAGGACGCAGGTGCGATCGCCGGGAAGATCGCCCGACTGAAAAAGCGGATCCGGGAACGGCGGTAGAACCGGGCGGATCCGGACGATGCGGGGAGAGGCGTGAGCGGGAGGACGGGAGAGCGGATCGCCGTCGTCGGCGGCGGGTCGTGGGGGACGGCGTTCGCCATCCTGCAGGCCCGCCGGCACGCGGACGTCTCGCTGTGGGTCCGCGAGCCGGAGGTGCGCCGGCTGATCGCCGAGACGGGGGAGAACGGGACATTCCTCCCCGGCTTCCGGATTCCCGCGGCCGTCCGGCCGACGACGGCGCTCGCCGAGGCGCTCGCCGATCGGGAGGTCGTCGCCTTCGCCGTCCCGTCCCAGCATCTGCGGGCGGTTGCCGGGCAGGCCGCCCTGCTCATCGCGCCCGCCGCGCGCGTCGTGTCGCTCGTCAAGGGTGTGGAGAACGACACCTTCCTGCGGATGACGGAGGTGCTGGCGGAGGCGCTGCCGGCCCACGCGGCCCGGGTCGCGGCCCTCTCGGGGCCGACCTTCGCGCGCGAGGTGGCGGAGGGGAAACCGACGGGAGCAACCGTGGCGGCGGGGGATGCTGCGGTGGCGGTCTCCCTCCAGGAAGCGCTGTCGGGGGAGCGGTTCCGCCTCTACGCCGACACCGACGTGGTGGGGCTGGAGATCGGCGGGGCGCTCAAGAACGTCCTGGCCGTGGCGGCCGGGATGGCGGACGGGCTCGGGTTCGGCCACAACGCCCGGGCGCTCATCATCGCGCGGGGGCTCGCCGAAATCATGCGCCTCGGCGTGGCGCTGGGCGCCTCCGAGCGGACCTTCGCCGGGCTGTCGGGCCTGGGCGACCTCGTCCTCACCTGCACGGGCGACCTGTCGCGGAACCGGACGCTGGGCTTGCGGGTCGGCCGGGGGGAGAAGGCCGCCGACGTCGTCGCGGCGATGCGGATGGTGGCCGAGGGGTACCACACCGCCCGGGCGGCGGTGGGGCTCGCGCGGAAGGCCGGCGTCCCGATGCCGATCTCGGAGGAGGTGTATCGTATTCTTCATGAGGGGAAGGACGTGAGGACGGCCGTGTCCGTGCTCTTCGCGCGGGCGCTCCGGCGGGAAAAGGACTGAACGGGACGGACCCATGGACCATGACGCGCTCAAGGCGGAAATCGGGAAGCTGCTCAAGGATCGGAACGCCGTCCTTCTCGCGCACAACTACCAGCGCGACGAGGTGC
>JAMDBZ010000034.1 GCA_023488945.1 Deltaproteobacteria bacterium | reverse complement strand
CTAGAACTCCCACAGAACCGGGACACAGATGCCCCGAGGGAGAAGGCTGCTGAAGAACGGGGCCAAGAGTGTCCCACTTTTGGTGGAGTTCTAGGAACGTCCCGGTTCTGGGGTTCTAACCGCCCCCGATCATTTCCACAGCAACAGGTCTTCGCGTTCTCCTGCGAGTTTTTCCAGGGTTTCCGTGAAACCGGACCGGCTGAAGAGGACAAAATATTCCTTTCGCTCCCCTTTCCGCCAGTCCACCAGCCTTGCCTTCTTTTCCAGTTCATTCAGGATGTCCGTGCCGACCGGGTTGACGCTCCACCTGGCTTCTCCGAAAACGACGGTGCTTTCGTCTTCGGCCAGTCCCACGATATCGATTTCGCCTTCCTTGCCGACAATAGCTCTATTCCCACGATGCCGGCCTCGTATCCTGTTCCGCTGTTCCCGCACCACCCCCCGACGCTGACCCCTCATTTTCCGTCGACAAGAAGATCGACCGGCGTGATTGCCTGCGTACCTTGATCCGGATGCCCGTAGTTGCTGCTTATCCGATAATCGCATATACTGATTTTCAGAAATACTCGAGAGGTGGCATATGCCACGACAAACGTTGACCGTTTCCAGCCGCGGGCAGATCACGTTGCCCGCCAACCTGAGGAAGCGCCTCGGGATCCGGCCGGGGGGGGTTCTTTCGGCGGAGGAGAAGGGCGGGGGGCTGGTGCTGCGCCCGGCCGTCGTGCTGGAAATGGAGTCTTATTCCGACGCCGACATCCGGCGGTGGGACGAGGAGGATCGCCTGTCCCCGGGAGAGCGTGACCGGATCCTCAAGCGCTTGGGCGCCGGCCGGTGATCCGGGTCTTCCTCGACGCGAACGTCCTCTTTACGGCGGCGCACAACCGATCCGGCAAGGCGGCGTTGGTCATCGAGCTGGGAATCCGGGGGCACTGGGGATTGGCGACGAGCGGGTACGCGTTCGAGGAAGCGCGAAGGAACCACGAGATCAAGTTCCCCGGCTCCCTTTCCACGCTCGAGGCGTTCCGTCCGGCGATGAAAATCGTACCCTCAGGGGCAGGGATGAACTGCCCCGTGCCCCTTCCGGAAAAAGACCGCCCGATCCTCGAGGCGGCCATCCGGTGCAAGGCGACCCATCTCCTGACCGGCGACCGGAAACATTTCGGCCCCTTCATGAATCGTCCCGAGGCAACCTCCGGCGTCATCATTCGCACCGTGGCGGAATTCCTGCAATAACCCACCGCGGAAAAGGGACGTTCCTGCGGTCCGCCTGTTTCCGGTTCTGTGGGAGTTCTAGGAACGGATTCTCAATACTATGGCGGTAATGAACCTCCGCGAAAAGATCGCCCGGCTGCTCTCCCCACTCATGGATATCGCGCTCCGGGGCCGGACGACGATCAAGTTCTTCCTGACCCTCGGGATCTTCCTCTCGGCCTACTCCCTCGCCTGGCAGCTCCGGTTCGAATTCAACGTGGCGCCGGAGATGGCCGATGCGATGCGGCACACGCTCCCGCTCCTGCTGATCGCGAAGTCGCTCGGGTTCCTCGCGTTCGGGCAGTTCCGCGGCTGGTGGCGATACGTGTCGATCCGGGACGTGCTGCCGATCGCGGCCGGTTCCGCGCTGGGGTCGGTCCTCTTCGCGGCGGGCGTCTGGTGGTTTTGGGGGCCGTCCCGCGTGCCGAGGTCGATCTACCTGCTGGATTGGGTGAACACGATGGCGCTGGTCCTCGGCGCCCGGTACCTCATCCGCATGGGCAGGGAAGGGCTGGGAAGGCGGGGGCGGGGGACGGAGCGGCGCGTCCTGATCGTCGGGGCGGGCGCGGCCGGGCAGATGATCGCGAGGGAGATCGCCGAGAACGTGGCGCTGGGGATGGAACAGGTCGGGTTCATCGACGACGACCGGGAGAAGATCGGCACGCGGATCCACGGCGTGAAAGTGCTGGGGGGGCACACGAAGATCGCCGACGTCTGCGGAAAATACGACGTCAACGAGATCATCATCGCGATCCCGTCCGCTCCCCCGTCGGTGGTCCGCCGAATCGTGGAGCATTGCCGCGGGGTGACCGCCGCCTTCCGGATCCTGCCCGGCATCGGCGACCTGATCGGCGGCAAGGTGAGCGTCCGCGCGTTGCGGAACGTGGACCTCGAGGACCTGCTCGGGCGGGACCCGGTGGCGCTCGACACGGAGTTGCTGCGCCGTCATATCACGGGGCGCACGGTGATGGTGACCGGGGCGGCGGGATCGATCGGCTCCGAGCTGTGCCGGCAGATCGCGCGGCTGTCGCCGACGCGGCTGATCCTGTTCGAGATCGCGGAGAGCCCGCTCTTCTACTTCGAGATGGAGATGCGGCGGGAATTCCCGACCGTGGGCCTGGTCCCCGTGATCGGGGACGTGCGCGACCGGGGACGGGTCGAGGAGATCGTCCGCGCGCATCGCCCCGCGATCATCTTCCACGCGGCGGCGTACAAGCACGTTCCGATGATGGAGGTCCACCCGGTCGAGGCGGTGAAGACGAACGTGCTGGGGACGCGGATCGTGGCCGAGGCGGCCGCGAAGTTCGGGGTGGAGCGGTTCGTCCTCGTCTCGACGGACAAGGCGGTGCGCCCGACGAACGTGATGGGGGCGACGAAGCGGCTGGCGGAGCTGGTCATCCACAACATCGCCAACCGGGAAGGGCCGACGGTGTTCGTCGCCGTCCGGTTCGGCAACGTCCTGGGCAGCGTGGGGAGCGTGATCCCCATCTTCCGCCGGCAGTTGATGACCACGGGGAAGCTGACCGTCACCCACCCGGAGGCGTCGCGCTACTTCATGCTGATCCCGGAGGCGGCCGGGCTGATCCTGCAGGCGGGCGCGATGGGGGAGGGCGGCGAGGTCTTCGTCCTCGACATGGGCGAGCCGGTGAAGATCGTCGACCTTGCGAAGAACCTGATCCGCTTAAGCGGAAAAGAGGAGGGCGTCGACGCCGAGATCGTCTACACGGGGCTGCGCCCGGGCGAGAAGCTGCACGAGGAGCTGATCGTCGAAGGCGAGGACGTGGGCGGCACGACCCACCCCAAGGTGATGAAGCTGATCGGCAACGAGCGGATCTCCCCCTCCTGGTCGAAGCAGCTCGAGGAGTTGATCGTGTGCGCCGTCACCGGGGAGCGGTACGGCGTCGTGCAAAAACTCGACGCCCTCGTGAAAGGGTACCGCCCGGACTACGGATTCCACGGCGTCGGCATCCCCAACCCCAGAACCGGGACGTTGTTGGAAACCCCAGAACTACCCCAGAACCGGGACAGTCATGAACCGCACGACCCCGATCTCCCGCCGGCCCCCGATCTTCCGCCGCCATCGCCCGCCGGACCCG
>JAMDBZ010000070.1 GCA_023488945.1 Deltaproteobacteria bacterium | reverse complement strand
ATGTTTCCCTCAACTTCGGATCGCGGCCGCCCGGAACGTGCCGATCGTCTTCACGCACCACACCTTCTACGAGAAGTTCACCCACTACGTCCCGGGCGACTCGCCGGCGCTGCGCCGCTTCGTGGTGGAGCTCTCCACCGGATATGCGAACCTCTGCGACGCCGTCGTCGCGCCGAGCGAGAGCGCGGCGGGGATCCTGCGGGGCCGCGGCGTCCACGCCCCGATCCGCGTGATCCCCACGGGCGTCGACGTGAAACGGTTCTCGGGCGGGGACGGGGCGGTGTTCCGCTCGGCGCGGGGGATTCCGCGGGACGCGTTCGTCGTCGGGCACGCGGGGCGGCTGGCGCGCGAGAAGAACCTCGATTTCCTCGCCCGGGCGGTCGCGGAGTTCCTCGGGAAGCGCGGAGACGGCGTCTTCCTCGTCGTCGGGGCCGGCGCCGCCGAACCGGACATCCGGCGGCGGCTCGGCGAATCGGCCGCGGAGCGGCGTTTGATATTGGCCGGCGTCCTCGAGGGGGGCCGGCTCGCCGACGCCTACCGGGCGATGGACGTCTTCGCCTTCGCCTCGCAGAGCGAGACCCAGGGGATGGTCCTGGCGGAGGCGATGGCGGCCGGCGTCCCCGTCGTGGCGGTCGACGCCCCCGGCGTCCGGGAGGTGGTCGTCGATGGGCGGAACGGCTTCCTCATCGACCACGAAAGCGTGGAGGGGTTCGCGGCCGCCCTCGAGCGGTTCGCGTCCCTCCCGCCGGCGGACCGGGAGGCGATGAAGGCGGCGGCGCGGGAGACGGCGGGGCGCTTGTCCATCGGACGGTGCGCGGCAAAGGCGATCGCGCTCTACGGGTCCCTGGGCATCGGGAAGCGGATCGCCCCGCCGGTGCTTCACCGCCGGTGGAGGAAGGTCCTGCGGCTGATCGGGACGGAATGGGAGCTCTGGGCGAACCGGGCGCACGCCGCGGGCGCCGCGCTCGGCCAGTCCGGCGAACACGCCCTCTGACTCCGGGGAACGGGCGCCCGGCTTCACCGAAGTTGAGGGAAACATGTTTGGACTCGAATGTATTGATACCGGATGCCGACGACACCTGCTCCGATGAGGAAGGAGCGCTTACTCCGGGAGGGCCCGGAACCCCTCCCGGGCGGCGGATTCGCGCAGCCTCGTGTCGAGGCAGACGAAGGGCTGGCCTGCGGGACGGCCGTCGGCCCAGACCAGGGCGGCGGCCAACTGGAGGGAGTCGGCGGCGCGCAGCGGGTGCAGCAGAAGCGCACGGGCCGCGCCCTCCCTAACGTTGTCTCCAGGCAGGATTTCCGTCCAGACGGAGACCAGGCGAGACAGGACCAGGCGGGCCTGCCGTTCCCCATCGGTCGCCAGGACCCCTTCGCGTCTGAGCCGCGCAAAGGCGGAGAGACACTCGACGGGCGTGCCCCACCAGGCGGCGATCGCGCCGTCCCTCCGGGCGATTTCCCGGACGACAGGGGTCGCGGGTTCCTTCAGGCAGAGCGGGATGACGGCGGATGCGTCCCAATACATCATCGGCCGGATTCCCGCTCCTCCCGGAGGGCTGCGACGCCGGCCCCCTTCGGGTCGGCCGGGCGCGGCATCCTCCAGAACCCGCCGGGGATCTTTCCGGAACCGCCCCGCACCAGGCCCGCGCGCTCCAGGTTGCGGAGGTGCGGCGAAAGACCCGGCTCCTCCCGCCTCAGCGGGACGATCCGCGCGAACGGTTTCCCGCGATCCGTCACGACGACTTCCTCCCCCGCCTTGACGCGGTCGAGGTACTCGCTCAGCGACGCTTTCAACTTCGCGATGGCGGCGGTCTTCATGATCGGCCTCCCGGTGCGACTTCAAGTGACTATTATAGTCATATCGGCCGGGCCGTCAAGTCACCCCGGCCGAATGAGGACGACGCCGGCGGCGCGGGCCCGTCAACCGGCGGGGAGCGGGCCGAGGTGAGGATGCGCCCCGTTGACCTGCGTCAAGGCGGGGCGGGCGCGGCCCCGTTAATCTGACCTCGCGGCCGGCGGAAAGACGGCCCCGGCCCGGAGAGACGATCCGTGGAAGCCGTTCATGTCGCGCTGACCGCCGTTCACCTTCTCGCCGCCATCGCGTGGCTGGGCGGGATGATCTTCCACATCGCGGTCCTGGACCCGGTGTTCCGGAAGAACGAGGTCTCCTTCCAGAGCGCGTTCCTCCTGGCGCTCATGGAACAGCGGTTCCGCAAGCTGGTCGGGACATCGATCGCCCTCCTCGCGGGAAGCGGGTTCGCCAAGGCATACCTCTTTCTCGGCTCCCTCTCGGGCCTCTTCACGACGACGGCCGGCCGGTTCATCCTTCTCAAGATCGGGCTGACCGCGGCGATGCTCGTCATCTTCGCCGTCTGTCCGAAGACGAAGTCGTGCTCCTCGATCCCCGGCGTGTGCGACATTGCGGCCGAAGGGCTGCTGGGCGGCAAGCAGGGGACGATCCGGGAGCGATCAAAGGTGATCCTTCCGAAGGTCGCGCTGGCGCTCGGCGTAGCGGCGATGGTCGCCGCGATCTACGCCCACGGGTAGAAGGTTCCCTTCCGCCGGGCCGGGGCGCCCCGGCCTTCGAGGCCTTCCCGGCCGCCGCGGGTTCGCGTGTATAATACGCGCGTGCGGCGCCCCAGGCTCTTGAGACCGGCCCTTTTCGCCGCCGCCGCGGTCCTGATCGCGTGGGCGGCCTGGATGGCGTACTCGATCGCCCGCCTGCCGTCCATCGCTCCGCTTTCGAACCCCCGCGCCTCCCTCGTCATCACCGTCAAGGACTGGAACCGGAAGGACCACCCCTTCGTCCTGGGGCCGCGGAACCGGTACTGGACGCCGATCTCCGCCGTCCCGGCGGCGTTGAAAAAGGCGGTCATCGCCTCGGAGGACGCCCGCTTCTACAGCCACGAGGGGGTCGACTACAAGGCGCTCGAGGAGGCGCTCAAGACGGACATCCGGAAGGGGCGGTTCGCCCGGGGCGGGAGCACGATCACGCAGCAGGTCGCCAAGAACGTCTTCCTGTCGCGCGAGAAGACGATCACGCGGAAGATCGAGGAGATCATCCTCGCATGGCGGATCGACGACGCGCTGGCCAAGTCGCGGATCCTCGAGCTCTACCTCAACGTGGCGGAGCTTGGGCCGATGGTCTACGGGGTGGGCCACGCGGCCCGGTATTACTTCGGCAAGCCCCCCGCCGCCCTGTCCCTCCGGGAGTGCGCGTTCCTCGCTTCGATGCTCCCCGGCCCCAAGGTCTACAACCCCTACCGGAAGCTCGGCCGCGTGATGCGCCGGTCGGACCGGATCCTGCGCCGGATGTTCGCCGCCCGGATGATCACGGAGGACGAGTACAGGGACGCTCTCGCGGAGGTCCCCAACCTCGCGGGGCTGGAGCGGAAGGTGGAGAAGACGATGGCCGCGCCCCCGCCGGAGGAGAAGTCGCCGGTCCCTGTCCCGGAGAGCGGGCCGGGCGTGCTCGATCAGGGAAGCGGCCCGGGGCCGCAGACGCCGCCGGCGGAAGGGGCCGAAGAGCGGGAGGCGACTCCGGGAGCCGGCACGACGGGGACGGGCGGATCGCCTCAATAGGGCGGCGCCCGCAACGGGCGGACCGGCTGAAATGATGGGAATGTGGCATAATAGGCCGGCGAACGGTTCCAGTAAACCCTGCGGACCGGAGGCGCCTTGGCGATCGCCCCCGTAGATTCGGATCTGCGGTTCCGGATCATCTCCGAGGTCACGACGGACTGGCAGTTCCGGGTCCGCGAGAACGGCGCCATCGAGTACATCAGCGCCGCGTGCGAGCGGACCAGCGGCTTCCCCCGGGAGGAGCTGCTCGCGGGGAAGGTCCGGCTGCGCGACTATGTCCATCCCGACGACTACCCCCGGATCCGGGCGCATTACCACGATGCCGTGGCCGGGAAGGAAGGGCACGACATCGAGTTCCGGATCCGCCGGAAGGACGGCGCGGTGCGGTGGGGATCCCTTTCCTTCGTGCCGGTCCGGGACGAGAGCGGCCCCTCCTTCGGCTTCCGGGGAAGCATCCGGGACATCACGGACCGGAAGAACGCCGAGGAGGCGGTGCGCCGCGAGCGGGAGCTCCTGGATATCGACGTCCGGAGCGAGCCGGGCCGCGGCACCGCCTTCCTGGTCTACCTCCCCGCCGTCAGAGGATAAAGAATCGTCAGGACCTGCGCTCGGCGATCCGCAGCGCGGAGGCGATGTCCGCCCGCAGGTCGTCCACGTCCTCGACCCCGACGGACAGCCGGACGAGGGCCGGCGTCAGCCCCACCGCCTCCTGCTCCTCCCGGGGGATGTCGGCGTGCGTCATCGTCGCGGGGTGGGTGACGAGCGACTCGACGCCGCCGAGGCTCTCCGCGAGGAGGACCGTCTTCAGGGCGTTCAGGAAAGGCGGCACGGCGGACTCGCGCGCGAGCTCGAACGAGATGATCGCCCCGGGCCCCGTCGCCTGGGCGAAGTGCAGATCCCGCCGCGGGTGGCCCGGGAGCCCTGGGTAAAAGACCTTCCGGACGAACGGGTGGCTTTCGAGGAACGTCGCGAGCTGTTCGGCGTTCCGCTGCGCGCGCGCCATCCGCACGCCGAGCGTCTTGATCCCGCGCAGGAGGAGCCACGAGTCGAACGGAGAGAGGATGGCCCCGGCCGCCTTCTGGGCGAAGGCGATCTTCTCGCCCAGCTCCGCGCCGGCCGTGATCACCGCGCCCCCGATCAGGTCGTTGTGCCCCCCGAGGAACTTCGTTGCGCTGTGCACGACGACGTCCGCGCCGAGCGCGAGCGGTCGCTGGAGGAGGGGGGACATGAAGGTGTTGTCGACGATCGAGAGGACCTTCTTCCGCCGGCAGATCCGGGCCACCTCCCGGATGTCCGCGATCTTCATCAGGGGGTTCGTGGGTGTCTCGAGGAAGGCGGCCCGGGTCTTCCGCCCGATCCGGCGCGCCACGGCCTCCGGATTCCCCATGTCGACGTAGTCGAACGAGAGTCCGTAGGGCCGCATCAGCTTCTCGAAGTACCGGTAGGTGCCTCCGTAGAGATCGTCGGAGCAGAGGACGTGGTCGCCCGACCGGAAGAGCGTCATCACGGCGGAGACGGCCGCCATCCCCGAGGCGAAGGCCACCGCGCGCGCGCCGCCCTCGAGATCGGCGAGCGTCTTCTCCGCCGCCTGCCGGGTCGGGTTCTCGGCGCGGGAGTAGTCGAACCCCCGGTTTTTCCCGAACGCGTCGTACCGGTAGATCGCCGTGGTGTAGATGGGCGCGCTGACCGCGCCGTACGCCCGGTCGGCTCCCACGCCGGCCTGCGCCGCGACCGTCTCGATGGATCGTCGCCTCGCCACGTCTTCGCCCCTCCGCCCGACCGCCTGTCCCCGTTCAGATGAAGTACATCACGGTGCGCTGCTTCCGCTCCTGCGCCTCGCGCTCCTCGCGGGAGAGGTCGGCGAGCGTCCATCGGTCGAGCACGGAGCCGGCCGCATCGGACGCTTCCCGGACGAGTCGGGCGACCGCCGGCGAAGGAGTTTCATCGCCTTCCTTCGCTGCCCGCTTCGGGTTGCCGGCGCCCCCGACGGGGCCTTCCACGGCCTGGATGATCTCGGAGGAGCGGATGGATTCCGGGCGGCGCGCCAGCAGGTAGCCGCCGCCGACCCCGCGCCGGCTCCGGAGGATCCCCGCGTTCTTCAGTTCGAGCAGGATGAGCTCGAGGAACTTCTTCGGGATCCCGTTCTTTTCCGCGAGGTCCTTGATCTGGAACGAGGTGCCCTCGGGAAACCGGGCGGCGTAAATGAGCGCGCGCAGGCCGTATTCGGCTTTCTTCGACAGCCGCATGGGTCCTCCGAATCCGGTCATCTCCAATTTCTACTTTATAGGTAGTGAATTATTCGTCAAGATTTACCCCCGTCCTTCACGACTTCCAGCAGGAAGAACGTCTCCTCACGGTCGACGCGGGTCACCTTGTGTCCTTCCGATTTCAGGGAGGAGATCACGTTCTTGAGCGCGTCCTCCTTGAGCCGGACCCGAAGCGCCGCCGACGCGGGGAGAGTCGCGAGCGCCATCTTGACCTTGACGAACGTCATGGGGCAGACGTCCTTCGTGATGTCGAGGAACGAGGTCATGCCGAAAGCGCCGTCCTTTCCCGGATGTGGTCCTCGAGGGCGCGGAGCCCCGTCCGCTGGAGCGTGTCTCCGAACCGCTCCCTCGGCTCCCCGTGGACGCGGAAGAAATCGATCGCCGAGCGGATCGCGGCGATCACCTCGTCCGCCGACCGGAGGACTCCCAGGATCGGCTTTCCGAGGAGCGGGAGTCTCCCGAACTTCCCCCCGGCGAAGAGACGGTAGCCGATGGCCTCCTCGGACATGGCCCCCGATGGGCAGACCGCGATGCAGTCGCCGCACCCGATGCAGCCGTCGAGGTTGATCGTCACCAGGCCGTCCCCCTCCGAGACGCGGATCACCTTGGTGGGGCAGGCCGATTCGCACGCGCCGCAGAAGGTGCACGGGTCCTGCGTCCAGCGCGGGGCGATCCACCCCTTCACGCCGATGTCGTTCTCCTCGGCCTTCATGCAGTTGTTCGCGCACCCGGAGATGCTGACCTTGAACTTATGCGGGACTTTCGCGCCGTAGAACTCCCGGTCGATCCTCCGCGCGAGGTCGGCCGCGTCGATTGCCCCGCTCGGGCAGATCCGGCATCCCTGGCATGCGGTTACCGTCCGCACGGTCGGGCCGCAGACGCCGACTCCCACGCCCGAATCGGCCAGGAACGCCTTGATCGCCGCAAGCGACTCCGTCGGGACGAATGGGATCTCCACCCCCTGCCGGGTCGTGAGGTGGACCTCCCCCCGCCCGAACCGGTCCGCCGCCTTCCGGACCGCGGCAAGCTGCGCCGTCGTGAGCTGCCCTCCGACCACGTGGAGGCGGACGGAGAAGAGCCCCGCCTCCCGCTGGCGCATCATCCCGCCTTTTTTCAATTCCTTGTAATCGGCTTCGTTCATACCGCGACCTTGGGAACCCCGTCGTTCCGGACGTAATCCAGGAAGAAGGAGGTGTACTTGAACGCGTTGTCGGGAGAAATGCACACGGCCACCGCGTCCGGCGGAAGCTCCTCGTCGAGCGCGGCCCGCACGATGGCGCCGGTCGAGGGGCCGACGAGGAGGCTCTCCTCGCGGGCGAGCCGGATCGCCGTCTCGTAGGCGGGCGCGTCGGGGACCTGCACTGCCTTGTCGACGAGCGACTCGTCGAGGATCCCCGGCTTCCTGCTCTCCTCGAAGTTCTTGAGCCCCGGGATCCGGTGTCCTTTTTGCGGTTCGATCGCGATGACCCGGACGGCGGGGTTTTTCTCCTTCAAGTATTTCGCGACGCCGGTGATCGTCCCGCATGTCCCGTACCCGGCGAAGAAGTGGGTCACGCGGCCTTCCGTCTGTTCCCAGATCTCCGGGCCCGTCGTCTCGTAGTGCGCCTTCACGTTATCCGGGTTCTCGTACTGGTTCGGCATCACGTAAAGGTCCTTTGTCCCCTCGCCGGTCACGAAGGAGCGGGCGAGCGCGATCGCCCCGTCCTTCGGGTGGTCGATCGGGCACAGGTCGTCGGGCGTCGGCCACACCTCGGCACCCAGCAACCGCAGGAGGGCGATCTTCTCCTCCGGGGCGCCCGAGGGGATCGTGATGGTGCACGGGACCCCGAGGAGATTGGCCAGCGCCGAGATCGCGATCCCGGTGTTGCCCGAGGTCGGCTCGACGATCTTCTTCCCGTCGAGCGCCCGGCGCTCTGCGAGCCCCTTGAGGAGATAGAGCGCGGTCCGGTCCTTGATCGAGCCGAACGGGTTCATCCACTCGAGCTTGGCGTAGATCGTCCCACTCCCCTCCGGTGCGACCCGGGACAGCCGCACGAGCGGCGTCGGGTTCTCCCGCGAGCCGATGAGCTGCGAGACGTCGTCAAACACCCTGTGCGACGGATCCATCGTTCTCCCCCTCCGCGACGGCGAGCCCTGCGCTTCTTCCCACGAACAGCACGGCGGGCGAGCGCACGCCCGCTTCCTCGACGAGCCTTGAAAGCCCGTCAAGCGTTCCTCGAAGGACCCTCTGCCCCCGGCGCGTCCCGTTCTCGACGATCGCGACGGGCGTCTCCGGGGGGAACCCGCCTTTTTCGACGAGGTCCCGCGCCAGCTCCCCGGAGCGCCCGACGCCCATGTAAACGGCCAGTGTGCCATCCTTCGGCAGCCGCGCCCAGTCGATCGCGGAGCCGTGCTTGCCGTCCGCCTCGTGGCCGGCGATGAAGGTGACCGACGAGGCGAGCGCCCGGTGCGTGAGCGGGATGCCCGCCGAGGCGGCACAGCCGACGGCGGCCGTGATCCCCGGCACGATCTCGAAGGGAATCCCTTCGGAGGCCAGGAACTGCGCTTCCTCGCCGCCCCGGCCGAAGACGAGCGGATCGCCGGATTTGAGCCGCACGACCGATTTCCCCTCCCGGGCGAACCGGGCCATCGCCGCGTGGATCGCGTCCTGCTTGAGCGCGGAGCCGTGGCCGTCCGTCCGCCCCCGACGCGCGTAGCAGAGCACCTTCGCTTTCGGCGAGGCGAGGGAGACGATGTCCCGCGGCACGAGGTAGTCGTGGATGACCACGTCCGCGGCGCGCAGCAGCCCGAGAGCGCGCACCGTCAACAGGTCCGGGTCGCCCGGCCCGGCGCCCACGATGAACACCATCCCGGGAGCGGGCCGGCTCGCGGGGCGCCGCCGCCCCCGCTCGAGCCGCACGGCGAGCTCCGCGCGGTTCTCCTCGAGATATTCGCGGACGGCACGCGCCGCGCCCGGGTTCCGCCCGGCCGTCGAAACAGCCAGCGTGAACTCGTCGCCCGCGACGACCGCGGGGAGGATAAAGGAGCAGTCGTCGGGGGAGTCGGCCGCGTTGACGGGTACTCCGCGGCGCTTCGCTTCCCGGGAAACGGACCGGTTGACCGCGCGATCGGACGTCGCCGCGAAGGCGAGCGCCATCCCGTCGAGGTGCGCGGGGCGGAACGAATCCCGGATCGCCCGGATGGATCCGCATTGCGCCAACTTACGGACAGCGGAGGAGAACTCTATTGCCACTGCCGTCACCGCGGCTCCGCGGGATAGAAGCGATCGGATCTTCCGTTCCGCGACGACACCCGCGCCCACGACGAGGACGGGCGCGCCCGCGACATCGAAAAAGACCGGCAGGTAGGGATCGGCGGGCTTCATCGCGTTCCTCCCAGGCAATATCCCGGCTCCACAAACAATACGGATTTGATAGGATTTGTGTGCTCAAGAAAATCCCGCTAAAGCGGAATTGTCATACAAATCCTATCTTATTGGTAGTATATTAATCGTGCATGGCGGTGTCAAGAGATATTTTCTTGGTGAAATTTTTGCCGCGGCTATTCCCGTATCATGGTCATTTTTATTGGGAAACATACTGAATGTATGTTACAAAAACATATGCGTTCGCGACTGGTTCCGATACGACTCCGTCGTCTTCATGACGATGCGCGGGAAGATGATCTTCGCACCTCGACTGCCGAAGATCGTCTCGCCATGATGTGGCAGCTTGCGCAGGACGCCTGGGCATTCAAAGGAGAAGCGGTTGCTGAATCCCGACTTCCGCGACATATTGTCCGCATTCAACGAAGAACGCGTTGAGTTCCTGCTGGTGGGCGCCTACGCCCTCGCCGTCCACGGAATCCCCCGGGCCACCGGGGATATCGACCTTTGGATACACCGTTCGGAGGATAATTCGCGCAGGGTCTGGCAGGCCCTCGCGAACTTCGGAGCGCCGCTCGCCGGACGGACCGCGGAAGAGCTCCAAACGCCGGATGTCGTGTTTCAGGTGGGCGTCCCGCCAAACCGGATCGACATCCTCACCTCACTCGACGGCGTCGCATTCGACGAGGCGTGGCCGGCCAGGACAGAGGTCATCATCGATGGAATCAGGGTTCCCGTGATCGGCCGGGGACATTTCATCCGGAACAAGAAGGCGGTGGGAAGGCCGCAGGATCTTGCCGACGTGGCTCGGCTCGAGAGCGGCGAATAAGTCGACTGCGCGAAGCAGACGCGGTAGCCGTTGTCCATTCCCTGGTCTGACAGGTCCTTCGTCTTCCGGACGCCGGCGCGTCCCCCGGTTGTCCCTACGGGTGGATGAGGGTGTGCGCCTGGCGGTACGCCTCGGCCAGGGTGTCCATCGGCAGGTCGGTGTGCCAGTGGCCCGTGACGCGCGCGATCCCCCACAGGAAATAGATGGCCCCGAATCCGACTGCGGGGATGGACCAGGGCGACCAGGAGGGCTTCCCCTTCTTCGTCACCGTCAGGCAATCCTCCACGGGGCAGGCCGCCACGCACGACATGCAGCCGGTGCACTCCGGGGTCCACACCGAGTTCTTCCGGTGGACGGTGATCTCGACGGGGCAGGCGCGGGTGCACGCCTTGCAGTCGGTGCAGGTCGTCTTGTCCCGCACCACCCGCTGGGGCGACATCCAGCTCACCAGGCCCAGCAGCGCCCCGTACGGGCACAGGTACCGGCACCAGAAGTTCTTGATGGCGACGGACAGCAGGGCCAGGACGATCAGCGTGATCGCCGTCGTCCTCGAGATGTCCGTGAAGAAGAGGAGCATCTTGGCGTCGGCGGCGTAGTTGTAGGTCGAGTGCTGGAACGTGTAGAGCGCCACCTTGTCCATTCCGATGACGATGGCCCAGACGAAGAAGGCGAGCAGGATATACTTGAGCGACGAGAGGACGAGGTCCACGCCGTCGTGGACGACGGTCGGCTCCTTCCGCCGTTTCCAGAGGAGTTTCTTCCCGACCCACTCGAGCGCCCGCGAGATCCCGCCGACCGGGCAGACCCAGGAGCAGAAGACCTTCCGGGCGAGGAAGGACGATACGATCGCCGCGATGAGGATGACGAGTCCGGCGGGATGCACGTCGTCGAAGTTCCCGGTGACGAGGAACCGCTTGAGGCCGATGAGCGCGCTGAGCGGGAGGAACCCCTCCACCGCCGGCGGCCGGTGCGCGGTGACGGGCCCCCCGGAGACGATCTGCGCGTAGAAGGCGTGGAACTCGATCCCGACCAAGACGAAGAAGACGACATAGGCCGCCTGGACGATCCAGCGGACCTTCGGGAGGATCCTGTACGGGTTGCGCCACCGGGCGGCGTTCCGCCCGGGATGATCGAGCACCGCTGCCGGTTCCGCCATCGGCACTTGAGGGCTCCTTTCACAGGGCTGCCGGGTCCTCTCCGGCCGCATCAACATGCTCCAACACCCCCACGCGCCCTTCCTTGACCGGGGTCAAACCGGGCAAGTACACTTGAACCATGGCGATTTCACCGAACGGGACCCCGCAGAACATGGTGCTCATCGGGGAAGTGTTCGTCGGCGACGTCCTGGGCAAGCCGGTCCTCGACCCGACGGGGGAGGAGATCGGCCGCCTCCGCGACATCGCCGTCGAAGGGGGCGGGGCATACCCCCGGGCGGCGGGGCTCGTCCTCGACCGGAGGAAAGCGCTCCTGTACCTCCCGTGGGAGGACCTGAGCATCTTCAACCGGCGGATCATCTCGTCCCGGAAGCGGGAATCGGAGCTCGCCCCCTTCGAGCCGTCGGCGGACCGGCTCCTCATCGGCAAGGACCTCCTCGACAAGCAGATCGTCGACATCAACGGCGCCAAGGTGGTCCGCGTCAACGACGTCAAGCTCGCCGAGGAGGGGGGCGCCGCCTGCCTCACCGGCGTGGACGTCGGCGTGCGGGGGATCCTGCGGCGCCTCGGCGTGGAGCGCCGGGGGGACGCCTTCTTCCGGACGATCCGGCACCCGCTCCGCCACCAGCTCATCTCCTGGAGCTACATCCAGCCCATCGGGCCGAAGCTCGACCGGCTGGCGCTCTCCGTGACGCGGGAGGCGCTCGCAAGCCTCCACCCCGCGGACATCGCCCAGATCATCAGCGGGATGCCGCCCGACGGCCGGAAGGAGTTCTTCGAGAAGCTCGACGTCGAGACGGCGGCCGAGGCGCTCCACGAGCTGGAGCCGGACGTCCAGGCCGGCATCATCACCGACATGGACAAGGAGCAGGCGGCCGACGTCATCGAGCGGATGCCGCCCGACGAGGCGGCCGACGTCATCGGCGACCTGCCGGCCGAGAAGGCGCAGGAGATCCTCGGGCTGATGGAGAAGGAGGAGGCCGAGGACGTCCACGAGCTGCTCGGCCACGAGGAGGACACCGCCGGGGGCCTGATGACGAACGAGTACCTCGCGTATCCCCCGGAGATCACCGTGGCGGAGGCCCTTGCGCGGTTCCGGAAGGACGCGCCCGAGATCGAGGCGGTCTACTACATCTACGCGGTCGAAGACGAGAAGCTCGTCGGGGTGATCGGGCTGCGGGACCTCATCCTCGAGGAGCCGGGGAAGCGGCTCGAGGAGGTGATGCACAAGAAGATCATCACCATCCGCGTCGAGGCGAGCCAGGAAGAGGTCGCGGAGACGATCTCCAAGTACAACCTGCTCGCCCTGCCCGTCGTCGACGACGGGAACCGCCTCCTCGGCGTGGTCACCGTCGACGACGTCGTGGACCTTCTGCTCCCCCCCGCCTCCCGTCGGAAACGCCGCAAGATGTAGCGGTCCGCCCTACATTCCCAGGTAGGCCTTCCGGACCATCTCGGAGTCGAGGAGCTCCTTCCCCGTCCCCCGGAGGACGGTCCGGCCGGTCTGGATCACGTATCCCTTGTCGGCGAGGGTAAGCGACTCCATGACGTTCTGCTCGACGAGGAGGATCGTCAACCCCTCGCGCTTGTTGATATCGCGGATGATCTCGAAGATCTTGTCCACGAGGTTCGGCGCGATCCCGAGCGACGGCTCGTCCAGCATGAGGAGCTTCGGGTTGGACATGATCGCCCGGGCGATCGCCAGCATCTGCATCTCGCCGCCCGACAGCGTCCCCGCCCGCTGGTGGAGGCGCTCCTTCAGGCGGGGGAAGTGCCGGAAGACCCGATCGAGGTTCCGCTCCACCTCTTCCTTCGAGTCCCGCGTGTAGGCCCCCATCTCGAGGTTCCGCCGGACGGACATCTTCCCGAAGAGCTTCCTCCCCTCGGGGACCAGGGAGATCCCGAGGCGGACCACTTCATGAGGGGGCGTCCGGTGGATCTCCTTCCCCTCGAAGACGATCGTCCCCCGGTCGGGGTGGAGCAGGCCCGCGACCGTCTTGAGCATCGTCGTCTTCCCCGCGCCGTTCGACCCCACCACGGCCACGATGGTCCCTTTCTCCACCTCGAGGGAGATGTCGTGGATGGCGGGCACCCCCCCGTAGGACACGGCGATGCGGTCAATGCGCAGCACGGCGCTTCTCTCCCAGGTAGGCCGCGATCACGCGCTCGTTCCGGATGATCTCCTTCGGCGCCCCCTCCGCGATCTTCTTCCCGTAGTCGAGGACCACGACCCGGTCCGAGATGGGCATGATCACCTCCATCACGTGCTCCACGATGATCATGGTGACGCCGTCCTCCCGGATGGAGCGGATCAACGCCACCGCCTCCGCCGTCTCCTGCGGGTTCAGGCCCGCCATCGCCTCGTCCAGGAGCAGGAGCGTCGGCCGGGTCGCGAGCGCGCGTGCAAGCTGGACCCGCTTCTGCTCGGACACGGTGAGGCTCATGGCGGCGGCGTCCGCCCTGGCCGAAAGCCCCACGCGCGCAAGGACCTCCCGGGCGGCGCCCTCGGCGTCCCGGCGTCCCGGCGACCGGAGGAAGGCGCCGACCATGACGTTCTCCAGGACGGTCATCCCGCGGAAGATCCTCACGATCTGGAACGTCCGGGCGATCCCCCGGCGGCAGATCTCTTCGGGCGGAAGCCCGGAGACCGGCGCCCCGAGAAATTCGATCACCCCCGACGTCATGGGATAGTACCCGGCGATCAGGTTGAACAGGGTGGATTTCCCGGCGCCGTTGGGGCCGATGAGCCCGACGATCTCCCCCTTTTCCACCGAGAAGGAGATGTCGTCGTTCGCCGCGAGCCCGCCGAACCTCTTGCTTGCTCCGCGGATCGCGAGGAGGCTCATGCCGTCTCCCCTTCCCTCACGGCGTCCTCCGGAAAAAGCCGAGGACCCCCCGGGGCTGCAGGACCGAGATGGCGATGATGAGGAGGCCGTAGGCGATGAGGTCGAGGCCCGAGCCGGTCCCGCCGATGTAGATCCGGGTGAACTCGGAGAGCGGGATGAGGATCAGCGCGCCGACGACCGGTCCCCAGACCGTGCCGACGCCGCCCAGGATCGCCGTCAGGACCACCTGGATGGAGAGCATCATCGGAAAGACGGAGTGGGGATCGATGAAGAGGACGTACTGGGCGTACAGGGAGCCGCCGGCGGAGGTGATCGCCGCCGAGATCCCCATCGCGGCCAGCTTGTAGTTCCGCGCGTCGACCCCGAGGGCCCTTGCCGCGTCCTGGTCCTCCTTGATGGCCCGGAAGCAGTACCCGATGCGGCGGCGGAGGAGCAGGGCGGGGACCGAGACCGCCAGGACGAGATACGCCAGCATCACGTAATAGTAGGGGAGCTTCGTCCTCCCGAACTGGAAGTAGGCCCACGTGTCCTCCCGGATCGGGATATAGAGGCCGATCGCCCCTCCCACCCAGGACCAGTTGGTGACCAGGATGGCGACCACCTCTCCGATCGCCAGCGTGGCCATGGCGAAGTAGTGCCCCTTGAGCCGGAAGCAGGGGTAGCCGATGAAGAGGCCCACCAGGACGGCGGCGGCCGCTCCCGCCGCCATGCCGGCCCAGGGAGTCCAACCCCACTGCGTCTGGACGACGGCGGCGCCGTACGCGCCGATTCCGAAGAAGATCGCGTTTCCCAGCGACACCTGCCCCGTGTATCCCCCCAGGACGTTCCATGCCGAGGCCAGTCCCCCGAAGAGGAAGACCTTGATGGCCAGGTCCTGGGGGAAGGGACGGGTGAACAGGAACGGGTATGCCGCGGCGGCGGCCAGGAGGGCGCCGTGGAAGGCGGCGCGGCGGAGGTCCCGGGCCACCTACTCGACCCCCAGGAGTCCCTGCGGCCGGAAGAACAGGACGCCGAGGAACAAAAGATACACGAAGATGGTCTTGAGCGCCGGGTCGTAGAGGTAGCCCGCGAGCGCCTCCACGACCCCGATGAGGATCCCCGCGAAGAACGCCCCCGCCACGTTCCCGAACCCCCCCAGCGTGACCGCCACGAAGGCGGTCAGGCCGAAGATCCCCCCGACCTCCGGGAAGATGTAGAAGAAGGTCGACAGCAGGGAACCGGCGATCCCCGCCGTGGCGGCCCCGATCCCCCAGGCGAGGGTGAACATCCGGTCGGTGTCGATCCCCATGAGGGAGGCGGCATCGCGGTCCTCGGCGGTGGCCTGGAGGGCTCCGCCCACCCGCGTCCGGTGGATGAGGAAGTAGACCGCCCCGGTGGTCACGAGGGCGCCGGCGGCCGCCACCGCCTGGGGGATGGAGAGGTAGACGCCGCCCAGGTTCACGGTGCCCGAGATCAGCGTCTTCTGGATCGAGCGGTAGTTGGGCTTGAAGAAATAGAAGGCCACGTACCGCAACAGGATCATGATGCCGAACGTGGTGAAGATCTGGATCAGCATGGGGGCGCCGATGATCCGCCGGATCACGAGCCGGTAGGTGACCACGCCCAGCAGGAACAGGAGGATCCCCGACGCCGGGAGGGAGAAGACCGGATCGATCCCCCACAGGGTGTACATCCAGAAGGAAATGTACATCCCGGCCATGAGGAAGTCCCCGTGAGCGAAGTTCACGATGTCCATGATCCCCCAGATGAGGGTCAGTCCCACCGCCACGAGGGCGAAGATGAGCCCCATCAGGACGCCGCTCAGGAGCGACTGCGCCAGCTCCGCCGAAACCATTCCCGGCACCCCCGCTCAGAGGTTCCGCTTGTTCTTCACCGCGCTACCGCTTGCCCCACGCCGGGAAGGGCCACACGATGTCCCGGGACGCCAGCTCGAAGGGCCACACGGTGTAGTACTCCCCGTCGACCAGCTGCACGATGATCCCCCGCCCCTTCGTGTTCTGGTGGGTCTTCGGGTCGAAGGCCACCCCGTCCCAGGGCATGATCATCCTGTCGCCGCTCAGGGTGTACTTCTCCAGCGCCTGGCGGATCTTTTCCGGGTCGGTCGACTTCGCCCGGTTGATGGCGTCGGCGAGCACCAGGAGCCCCGTGAAGGAGCGGGCCGAGTTGCCGTTCATGTCCCTGCCGAACCGCTTCTTGTAGATCGCGTTGACCTTGGCGATCATCGGCTTCCTCTTGGCGAGGTCGAGGGCCCACACCTCCCGGCTGAGGATGTAGTTCCCGTCCCGTCCCAGCGTCTTCTTGAACTCGTCGGAGATGTAACCGGCGTCCATCGCGAGGATCCCCTGGGGCGCGTAGTTGAGGTCCTTGAAGGTCTTGACGTGAAGGATGGCGTCCGCCGTGTACGAGGCGGGCATGACGACGTCCGCCCCGGAGGCCTTCAGCTTCTCGACCTCGGCGACGGCGCTGGTCCCTTTCTCCGCGTACGCGATGTCGGCCGCCACCTTGTAGCCGTACTTCGCCGCGTACTTCTTCTCCACCGCGGCGACGCCGGTGCCGAAGTTCGTGTTCTCATAGAGGAGCGCGACCGAGCCGATCTTCGCGCCTTTCTTCTTCTTCAGCTCCTGGAGGAACTGGAAGAAGTTCTCCGCGAACGGGTCGTCGTACGGCGTGGTGCGGAAGAACCACTTGAAACCGCGCTCGGTCAGCATCGGGTCCGTCGACTCGGGGTTGAGGAACGGGATATGGTGACGTTCCGCGGCGATCGAGACGGTCGTCGTCACCGAGCTGTAGTAGGCGCCGATGAGGGCGACCACCTTCTCGGCCGTGATCATCCGCTCGGCCTCCGCCTGTCCCACGTCCGGCTTCCCCTGGTGGTCGCCGAACACGACCTCGATCTTCGCCCCGCCCAGGTCGGGCAGCCCTTCCGTCCGCGCCAGCGGAAGGTCGAGATCGTACTTGCCGTTGACGATGTCCGCCGCCAGGGTGATCGCATCCTTCAGTTCCGTCCCCGTGGACGCCGCGGGGCCGGTCAGGGGGTAGATCGCCCCGATCCGGACCGTCTTGTCCGCCGCCGCGACGCCGCCGGCGAAGACCGCCGGCAGAAGGAAGAACGCGACGGCGCTGGTCCCTTTCTCCGCGTACGCGATGTCGGCCGCCACCTTGTAGCCGTACTTCGCCGCGTACTTCTTCTCCACCGCGGCGACGCCGGTGCCGAAGTTCGTGTTCTCATAGAGGAGCG
>JAMDBZ010000021.1 GCA_023488945.1 Deltaproteobacteria bacterium | reverse complement strand
GGGTATGGTATGACCGATCCTCCCCGGGGGCAACGGGAGATCTCAACACCGAGAGATCTCGACACCGAGAGATCCCGCCCGGCCACGGCGGCGGTCCCGCGGAAATCATGCCGCCGGCGAGAGAGGACCGGGTTCGCGCCGATCCTGCGCGTCATCTCCGGGGGCGTCCCGCGACGTTCTCCGCCACGTCCATCACGGCCAGCGTGAAGTTCCCCGTCGCCAGGGCGAAGTCCGGATCGAGGCGCAACGCCTCCCGGTAAGAGCGGATCGCCTTGTCCGGGCGACCGGCCAGGGAATATGCGTAACCCAGGTTGTTGTGGACCCGCGCCTTCCCGGGAGACCGGCGCGCCGTATCCTCCCACAGGGCGACCTCGCTCCGGTAAGCGCCGTTCCGGATGACCGTGAAACAGAGGAGCACGGCTGCGACCGCGAAAGCGCCGGCCCGGACCCATCCGGCTCCCTTCCGCCACGCCGCCTGGGCCGACTCCACTCCGGCGCCGAGGACCAGGAAGATCCCCCACGACGCCAGGTAGAGGTGGCGCTCGTTCGCCACGTCGAGCCGCGGAATGACCGAATTCGTCGGCACGAGGTGCAGAAAGAACCACAGGAGCCCGAACCCCAGCCGGGGGCTCTTTCGGAGCGCCGCCGCCCCGAGGACGACAAGCGACAAGAGGAGGGCCGCTTCGGCCGCAAGGGATGGGCTCCAGGAGGAAAGGACCGGCAGGTCCGGGTCGATGCAGAGGCGGTGCACCCACGCCAGGCGCGACAGGAGATAGGCGATCCCGTGGATCTGGCTCAGCAGGTTGTCGTGCACGGTGCGCGACTCGAGCCCGAAAAGAAGGAGTCCCTTGTAGCCCGGGTGCAGTGCGACGGCCGCCAGAAAGAGAAGCAGCAGGGTCCAGTGCACGGCCTGGTGTCGGGCGGCCTCCCGCCACGACAACCGCCCGGCCCGCCCGCCGGCCTCCCACAGAAGCAGCGCAAACGGGAGCGTGATCGCGGTCTCCTTCGCCAGGACCGCCAGGAGGAACAGAACCGGAGACGCCACGCAGGTCCAGGCCCTCCGGCCCGTCGCCGCTCCGTGCGCGTAGGCAAGCAGGCTGCCCAGGTAGAAAAACGCCATCAGCGACATCGAGCGCCCGCTGATGTAGGTCACGGCCTCGGTCTGGACGGGATGGACGGCGAACAGGAGCGCCGCGAGGAACGGCGCCGCCGCCAGGAGGCGTCCTTCGGCCTCTCCCCGGCGTCCCGCCGCCATGCGGCGCGCGAGGAGGTAAACGAGGACGGCGTTCGCGGTATGAAGGGAAACGTTGACGAGGTGGAACCCGAAGGGCCCCAGGCCGCTCGTCCAGTTCAGCGTGTACGTGAACTTCAGGAGCGAACGGATCCCGCGGGGCAGGTCGGACAGGAAGGCGGTCCATGAGTGGACAACCGGGTTGTCCACGATGACGTTGTAATCGTCGAACTGGAACGCGCCGCGGAGCGCATTCAGGTAGGCGACCGCCACGGCGCCGGCAAGAGCCAGGGGCGGAACCCACGGGCGGGGCTTCATGGCCGCCGGGCCTCCCTCATTCTTCTCGCCGCGAGGAAGGCGTTGTCCAGCATCGCGACGGCGTCCCACCACCGGTTGGGGGCGTTCAGCATGACGAGCAGCGCCCGGTCCTCACCGCGCTCCGCGAGGACAACAAGGCACGCCCCCGCCTCCCGCGTGTATCCGGTCTTCACCCCGATCGCACCCGGGTAGCGGCCCACCATCTCGTTCTTGTTCTCGAGCGTGAAGACGCGGCGACCGTCCGCGGTGCGGACCTCCATCCGGACCGTCGCCGCGAGGCCGGCGAACACCTCGTTCCGCAGCGCCGCCTCCGCCAGGAGCGCGAGGTCTTCCGCCGTCGAACGGAGCTCCGGATGATGGTGGCCGGTGGCATTCGCGAAATGCGTCCCGCGCATCCCCAGCGCCCGGGCCTTCGCGTTCATGAGCCGGACGAAACGCGCCTCGCTCCCGGCCACGTGCTCCGCCAGCGCCCGGGCCGCGTCGTTGGCGGAGCCCAAAAGCGTTGCCGCCAGAAGGTCCCGGACGCGCATCCGGTCGCCCGGCGAAAGCCCGAGGCGCGTCCCCGTCTCGCACGATGCCGCCTCGCTGGCGGTCGCGACCCCGTCGAGGCGCCCCCGTTCCAGCACGAGCAAGGCCGTCATCATCTTGGCCAGGCTCGCAGGGGGGAGGGGACGGCCGGGATCGTGGGCCCAGAGGATCGCGCCGTTGAGCTTCACCAGGTAAGACGCCGCCATCGCGGGGAAGGGATCCCCGACCTCCGCGGCGTCACCCCCCGCGGCGAACAGGAGGAGCGCGCAGAGCAACGGAACGGGCCAGGCCCGGCGCATGGCGCGCCTTCCGCCGGAAGACCGCCGAGGCTAACGTCCGGTTACCACCCGAGCAGCCCCTTGAGCTTCTTCCCGGTGTCGAGCGCCTTGTCGAGCGCGCCCTTCTCCTCCGGCTTGGACTGCTCCTTCGTTTCGCCGGTGCGCGGCTGGGCCGTGTAGGACCTGCCGGTGTCCCGCGGCTGGGCGGTGTACGACCGTCCCGTGTTGCTCGGCTTCTCCACGGCCTTCGGCGGCGCGGTGGGGGCCTTCATCATCCCCTTCGTGTCGAAGCCGCCGGGCACGGCGAGTTTCGTGAACCCGGGGGGCACTTCGAAGAGCTTCGGGTCCTGTTTCCCGATCTTGAGGTTTCTGAGCTCGATCTTCATGCGGCCTTCCGCCCCCTTGCCCTTGGCCACGGCGTCCAGCTTCACGAGGATCCCGTCCCTCGTCGTCCACATCGAGCCCGAGAACCGGGTCTTGTCGGGACAGGTCGCGTCGATCTCGCTCCGCGTCGCGGAGACGCCGTTGACGACCTCCGTCCCGGCCGTCTTCTGGCTGATCGTGCACTCCCGGATGTCGTTGCTCTTCGCCTTCCCCTCCCCCAGGGTCGTCTCCATGTACCTCTTCTCGTCGAGCATCAGGATCCAGGAGAGGTTCTTGTCGAACCGCGTGATGACCGCCTGCCGGGTTCCCCCGAGGTCGAGCTCCATCCGCTGCTTGCCCTTGGCGTGGAACACGCGGGATTTCACGGTCTGTTCCCCTGTGCTCAGGTATTGGTCCGCCGAATATTCGACCTTCGGTTCCGCCATCCCGGCGGCCGCCGCGGCGGCGAACAACGGAGTTGCGATCATCACGATTCCCACCGCCACCGACATCCTTGCCGCACCCCACGCTCTCTCCATCACCGCCCCCCCTTCCGGCGTTACGCCCTTTCCGAGCCCGACCCGGGTCGCCCGATCCGGGTTCCGGACCGGATTGTCAGCAGGTGCTGGTCTGTGCCCCGTCGAAGGATATGCCCCGATTTCCCCGGTCAAGCGGGTCGCCGCCCTAGAAGTGCACCGTCTCGCAAATATCTTGGCATTCGAGCGCCGCTGCATCCGCTCCAGCGGAGTACGCGCTCGTTCGTCGTACTCTCCCAGTACGCCTTCCCTTGCGCGCCGAAGCACGGCGCGGCGCATCGACGCTCTCGGTGCGTCAAG